>CAYGRI010000061.1:0-5836 GCA_964352155.1 uncultured Maritimibacter sp.
CCCAACCCCACACGCCCAGCCCCAAGCGCATAGCCCCAGGCGCCCAGCCCAGCGACACTGGCCCGGCCCTTGCGCAGGGGTCGCTTTCCTCGTGCGGTCCACTCGTCTACCCTTGCGAAAAATAGGAGACGCGGCATGGCGATCAGCACCAGGCATTGGGACCGGCGCGGGACAGGCGGCCTCACCTTCACAGAGATCGGCTTTGGCGCCGCGCCGATCGGGAACCTTTATCGCCCGGTGACCGAAGCGCAGGTCGACGCGCTGCTCGACATCGCGTGGGAGGCGGGGATCCGCTATTTCGACACCGCCCCGCTTTATGGGCTGGGCCTGTCAGAGACGCGGCTGAACCGCTTCTTGCGGGGCAAACCGCGCGACTCCTATGTGCTGTCGACCAAGGTCGGGCGGCTGTTGCGCCCCTGCCCGCCGGACCAGCATACCGGCGTCGGCAAATGGTTCGACGTGCCCGCCCGACAAGAGGTCTACGACTATAGCTACGACGGCACCATGCGATCGCTGGACTTTTCGCTGGAACGGCTGGGGACGCACCGGGTGGACATCCTCTATGCCCATGACCTTGATATTTTCACCCATGGCAGCCAGCAAGCGCTCGACCAGCGGCTGGCCGATTTCATGGAGGGCGGGTATCGCGCCCTGTGCGATCTGCGCGATCAGGGGGTGATCGGGGCTTTCGGCGCGGGGATCAACGAATGGCGCCCGGCGCAATGGCTGGCGGAGCGCGGCGATTTCGACCTGTTCCTGCTGGCTGGACGCTATACTCTGCTGGAACAGGAGGCGCTGCAAAGCTTCTTGCCGCTGTGCGAGGCGAAAGGCATCGGCATCGTGATCGGCGGGCCATACAATTCCGGCATCCTCGCGACCGGGCCGCGCCCCGGCGCCTTCTACAACTACGACCCCGCCCCGCCAGAGATCCTGGCCCGCGTCGGCCGCCTGCAAAAGGTCTGCGCCCGCCACGGAACACGGCTGGTTGACGCGGCCTTCCAGTTTCCACTGCGCCATCCCGCCGTGGTGTCCGTCATTCCGGGCGGTCAGGGCGTGGCAGAGATGGAGTCCAACCTGCAAGCCGCCGCCGCGGATCTGCCCCCGGCGCTTTGGCAGGATCTGAGGGACGAAGGGCTGATACAGCCGGACGCGCCGATCTAGGGCGGATTGCCCGCCGTCAGGCTGTGGCGTTCACCCCCTAAGCAGATTCCGGCTTATGGAGAAGCATATCCTGCCTCGCAAATGGGGTTCCAGCATTCGTCTGGCGTGGACAGGTCGCAGATTTCACCGAGGGCGTGGAAGAGGCCGTTCGAGGATCGCGCGCCGATACGTGGCGGATGGGCTTTGGGCTGCGTGACGCCTCGTCTTCCGTGCCCGCCGGGCCCAAGGCACTGCGGCCGTGCCAGTGAACAGCGCCCCGTCACTCGTCTTGCCGACGGCTGACGCCTTTGAAGATCAGGATCGCCCCGCTGGGTCCGCGCTCGGCTTCTTCTGCCTCGATCGCATGGGCGGTCAGCGACATCGGCGCGCCCTGATGCATGCCTTCCGCCGTCAGCGGGCCGCCCGTCGCCAGGACCGCCGTCACGAATTCTTCGAGATCGACAAAGTCCAGCCGCGGGCCCACAATCAGCAGCGACCGGTCCACGTCATGGGTTTCCAGCTCGAACCGGTCCCCGACCAATTCGCTGAACCGCCGGATGTGCTTTTTGGAATCGACCACGATCACACCGACATCCAGCATCCGGTACACCGCTTCGGTGCTGATGTTGAGCTCCGAGAGCAGGTCGATCTTGCGCTCGTATTCCGTGCTGACCGACACGAGCTCTTCGTTCACCGCGTGCAGCTCTTCGTTGGAGCTTTGCAGTTCCTCGTTCGACGCCTGCAATTCCTCGTTCGACGCCTGAAGCTCCTCGTTCGAGGCCTGAAGCTGCTCGCCGCTCGCCTCAAGCCGTTCCGTCACATGCTTCAGGGTTTCTTCGGTTAGCCGCAGGTCGCGTTCCAGATCATGAACGCGGCGGGCCAGAAGCGACACATCCTCGCCGTCGATCACTTGCGGCATGTCGGGAACATCAATCTCGCCCGGCGGCGCCTCGTCCTCCAGCTCGACGCAGACCAGCATGAACCGGTTGCGGGACACCTGATCCAAAGGCTCGATATGCAAAAGACACCCGCGCGCCGCGCCCCCGCCCATGTCCAGCTTGACCCGCCGCATATAGGGTTCCAACTGGCCCTGGCGCAGCTTTTCCATCCCGACATTGATCGCGAAATGCAGCCCCGGATGCACGATCTCCTCGACCGTCCAATCGGCCAGGTTGTTCATCGTATCGATGAACAGGCTGGCCGACCCGAACCAGCCCAGCACCGTGCCATCCGCCGCCACCAGGATCGAGGACGGCGCAAACCGCTTGAGCAGCGCGTCATAGCTCTTGATCAACGTCTCGCGATTGCGCAACTCCGCTATGTCGCCAAGCACGTTTGGCGCCGCCATCACCGGAGGCCGTTCCTCAAGCGGGGCCACGGGAAAGCGGTTGCTCCGGACCATCTTGTGCTCCAGCACCGACGTGTCCACGATCTTGCGGTCCGACGACTTTGTGTACAACCGCCAGCGGCTGTTCAGACTGCGGAATTCCTGGCTGAACTTGCCCAGACTCTCCGACGGCCCCAACAGCAGATAGCCGTCTTGGCGCAAGCCGAACAGGAACATCGAAATGATCCGCGCCTGTGACGCTTCGTTCAGGTAAATCAGCAGGTTCCGACAGGAAATCAGATCCAGATGCATGAACGGCGGATCGCTGAGCGCATCATGAACCGAAAAGATGATCTTCTGCCGCAACCCCGGTTCGATCATGAACTGGTCTTCTTGCCGCATGAAATACCGGTCGCGGATTCCGGGCGGCAATTTGGCCAGGGACTCCTCGCTGTAGACCCCGGTGGAGGCGCGCTCGATCGAGCGGCGGTGCACATCCGTGGCAATCACCCGGAACTTGCGCGTGACACCCGCCTTTCGCAGCGCCTCGGACAGTTCAATGGCGATGGTATAGGCTTCCTCGCCAGAGGCGCAGGCCGGCACCCAGATCCGCAGGGGCGCGTCTTCCGGGGTGGTTTCGACCAGACGGTCCAGAGCCTTTTCGCGCAGCTCCGCCATCGCTTCGGGATCGCGATAGAACTCCGTCACCCCGATCAGAAGATCCTGATACAGTTCGTCCAGCGCCAACGGATCCGACACGAGCAGTTCGAGATAGTCATCCGCGCTGCGAATGCCCCGCAAATTCTTGCGGCGCTCAATCCTGCGCTGCACATTGACCGGCTTGTATCCGGAGAAGTCCACATAATGGTGCCGTTCCAGCAACCGCAGGATCGCGATAGAGGGATCTTCCTTGTAGGCGCCGGGCCGACCGGCGCCCTTCTTGCCATGTTCAAAGATCTCACCGATCTCGGTCGGCATCGCATTGGCGTTCAGCACCCGGTCGACCGCACCGGCGATCAGAACCGAACGGGGCATCGAGGGAAACGCCGCCTCGGACGGCGATTGCACCATCACCGCTGCGCCTGCCTCGTGCAGCAACTCCGCGCCCCGTGTCCCGTCGGCGCCCGAACCGGACAGGATCACCACAACCGTGCGGGTCATGTCGCGATCGGCCAGCGACCGGAACAGCGCGTCGATAGGCAGATGCGGCAGTGCCTCTTCGCGATCATAGGCCCTGGCGCGAAAGGTGTCACCGACTAACTGGGTGATCATGTTGGGGCGGTTGAGGTACAACGTGTTCGGTTCCAGAATCATCCCGTCGTCGATATGCACGATCCTGAGGCGCGAGCGGCGCCCAAGCAGTTCGTCCATCATCGAGCGATAGTCGGGCGACAGATGCTGGATGACGATAAAGGACCATCCGGCCTTGGAAGGGGCGGCCTGAAAGAAGGCTTCCAGCGGTTCCAGCCCACCCGCGGACGCGCCGATCGCAACCAGCGGGATCGAGGCAACTTCACTCATCCGCGGTTCATCCACGTTGGTCATACAGTAGCCTCCGCCACACCCTTGGTTGCATCAGAGGTATCACATCCGCATACGAAGGCAACGCAGAGCGTCAGATCTTGCACCTGCGCCCGGCCACCGATGCCAGGTTGCGCCAGTCTTGCGCCGGCCACACGGGCTGCATCGGCTGCCGCGCCAGACCCCTGCCACCGCCAGCGTGAGAACCTCCCGCTGCAGATCCCGTTGAAACGGCGCGGGCTGCGGGGTGGGACACAAGGAAACAAGGCTCTCCGGGCTGCCAGCCCCGGCGCGGGTCATCCGGTTGGACACGGTCGGCGGCCCGCCGCAAAGGCCCGCCCGCGTGCTGGCAGCAAGCACCGGCGCGCGCGCCTCGGGTAGAAAGCCCATCGCCCCGCCGCGCAATCCGGCGCTCAAATCCGCGGGCAGAGGGCGCTGCCTGCGGGTGTATCGCCGCTCGGAGCGCGAAGGGGCAAGGGCAGTAAAGGTTCCAGCCACTGCAACCTATGCGCGCAACCATTCCCCGGTCCAAAAAGCGTTTGCGCATGCAAAACGGCTTATGTGCGGTACATCCCCCGGGGCGGCTGAAGCAGCGGGCACCTGGCATGGCGCCCGCATCCCTGGATCAGACCGGAATCTTGAACAGCCGGCGCGCATTGTCCTCGAAGAACGCCTTTTTGGCGCTGTCCTCGATATCCATCGCATCCAGGGCGCCCACTTCGGCCGGCACGAATTGCCATGGATAATCCATCGCGTACATCATCCGGTCCACGCCGATGACGTCCTGCACATATTTGATCGGCGGCGCCCATCCCACGCCGGACGAGGTGTAGTAGAAATTGTCGATCAGATAGTCCCAGGCCCGGCGTTTGAGCGGCTGCACATTGGGATGGCGCCCGGTCGAGGCGATCCGGCCATGCATGAAATCGACCCGGTAGAGCCAATAGGGCAGCGCCTCGCCGCAATGGCCCAGGATGATCTGCAGCTTGGGGAACTTGTCAAAGATCCCAGCGATCATCAGCCGCAGCGCATGCAGGCCGGTGTCGCAGGCAAAGCCATAGACCGCCGCGTCCAGCGCGCGCGACAAGAAGGGCTCGATCATCGATTGCGGCGGCATGTTCGGGTGCAGATAGATCGGCACGTCCAGTGCCTCGGCCGCCTCGAACACGGGCCAGTATTTTTCGTCGTCCAGATAGGTGCCCAGCGTATGCCCGTTCAGGATGCCGCCGCGCAGGCCCAGCTTGGTGACGCTGCGTTCCAGCTCTTTGGCGGCATTGTCCGGATCCAGCGGGCTGAAGGCGGCAAGGCCCATGAAGCGGTCGGGATGCTTGGCGATCCCCTCGGCCAGATAATCATTGGACTCGCGCGCCAAGGACGTCGCCGTGGCCGGGTCGAACAGCTGCACCCCGGGTGAACACAGCGACAGCACCGCCATGTCGACGCCCGCGCCGTCCATGTCCGCCAGCCGCTCTTCTCCCAGCGACACCATCCGACGCCGCTGATTGCGCGCCATCTCGTTGTCACCGGCAAAATACCCCCAAAGCTGGTTGAACCCGGGATCGTTGATGTTCTTCTCGGCGATCTCTTTCAGATACAGGTCCATGATCTCCGGCGGCAGCCAGGCCTCTTCGGTCGCGATCCGCTTGTAGGGTGGGTTTGGATTGCGCGGCGGCATCGGAGGGTAACGGTCGCTCATGCTGTGGGTTCCTTGAGTGGGGTCAAAGTGGTCTGGCCGAGGCGTCCCAGCAGCCAGGCCGCCGGAACGGCGGCAAGCGCAATGGCGATGGCGGCCGGGCTGGCGGGGGCCAGCGCCGCGGTGCTGCCGCCCACCAGCAGCGCCGCCAGCCC
>CAYGRI010000061.1:5846-19164 GCA_964352155.1 uncultured Maritimibacter sp.
GGGGGGGGGGGGCCCGGGGCGGGGGCCGGCCCCCCCCCCCCCCCCCCCCCCCCCCCCACGGCGGCCCGGCCCGCGCCGCCGCCATAAGCGCGACGGTTGGCCAGCACCTCTGCCAGGACATGCCCCGCCGCGCCGATTGTCAGGCAGGACACGCCAATCTCCAGCCAGGTGCCATCCATCAGGAGCGCCGGGTTGAAGGCGAAGACAAAGGGCAAGAGATAGGCGGTGATCGCCAGCTTCATCCCGGTGATCCCAGTCTGCCACATATCGCTGCCCGCAATCGACGCGGCGGAATAGCTGGCCACGGCCACCGGCGGGGTCAGCATCGACAGCAGCCCGAAGTAGAAGATGAACAGATGCGCCGACATCATCGGCACCCCATGCCGCACCAGCGCTGGCGCCAGCAGGACAGAGACGATGACATAGACGCCGGTGGTGGGCATCCCGACACCCAAGATGATCGCAATCACAGCGGTCGCGGCCAGCAAGGCGACCACGCCGCCCAGCGCCGCGATCTTGCCCAGCGCCAGCGTCAGCTGGAACCCGAGGCCCGAGATGTTGATCGTCCCGATCACGATCCCCGCGATGGCGCAGACCAGCAGGATCGGCACCAGCGTCGTTCCGGCGCCGCGAAAGATCTCTGGCACAGCGCGCAGGGTCTCGGACGGGCGGGTGATCAGCGACAGGACAAAGGCGGCCCCCGCGGAATACAGCGCCGACTTGCCGGGCGAATAGCCAAGGAAGAACAGGAACCAAATCAGCACCCCCAGCGGCACCAGCAGCGGCCAACTGCGCAGCAGGCTGTCCTTCAGGCTGGGCAGGTCCTCGCGCGCGGCGCCCTCGATCCCGGCGGCAGCGGCAAAGCGGTCCACCTGCCGGTACAGGAGGTAGTAGTAGAACACCGCCGGCAGCAGCGCGGCGGCGACCACGTCCGTGTAGGCGACCTGTAGAAATTCGGCGATGACAAAGGCGGTGGCCCCCATCACTGGCGGGGCGATCTGGCCTCCGTTCGAGGCAACGGCCTCGATCGCGGCGGCATAGCGCGCGGGAAAGCCGGTCTTTTTCATCATCGGAATGGTGACGACGCCGGTGGACATGACATTGGCCACGGTCGAGCCCGACAGCGTTCCGAACAGGGACGAGGCGACAATTGCGACCTTCGCCGGTCCGCCGCGTCGGTGGCCCATCAGCGACATCGCCAGATCGGTCAGGATCCGGCTGCCCCCCACGGCGTTCAGCGTGGCGCCAAAGACGATGAACCCCAGGATCTGCGTCGCCCCGACATTCAGGACAAGCCCCGGCACCCCGTTGGTGTCATTGTAAAGATACAGCAGATAGCGCACCGGGCTCAGATAGGCGCCCTGCAGAATGCCCGGCGCCAGCCAGCCGAAGAAGCCATACAGCATGAAGCCGCCCGCCAGCAGCGACAGGACCAGCCCGCATTGCCGCCGCGTCGCCTCGAGCACCCCGGCGATGCCGAAGATGGCGGGCAGCCACTTTTCAGGGCCGCGGTTCAGCGGGTCGATGATCCAGGCTTCGTAATTCCAAGCCAGCCACAGCCAGGCGGCCATCGCGGCAAGGCCCAGCGCCCAGTCCACAAGGACCAGGCGCCCGGGCAAGGGTTTGGTGATGAGCCCCGCCAGCACCGCGATCCCAGCCATCAGGGCCAGGTATTGCTCGGTCAGGATGACCTGACCCAGCTCTCGCGGGACATCGAACATCCACAGGATGCCAAGCACCGGCAAAGCGGCGTACAACATGGTGCGGACGGTGGCGGCCATCGGGCGCTACTGCGCCAGCGAGGCTTCTTGGGCGTCGTTCTCGGCCGTCCAGATGCCCTTGTCCTTGTAAAAGGCCACGGCCGCCGGGTGGAACGGCACGGTGTTCGACGGCGTCGCAAAGGCGTCGCGGTCGCCGCCCCGGATCGGCGGGTAATCCTCTTCCAGCACCGGGAACACATCATACAGAGCGGTCAGAATCGCCTCGACCTCGGCATCGGAGGCCGTCGCCGACACAGTCAGGAACACGTCATAGCCGATGGTCTTGAACGGCTGGGTTACCTCGGGCATCCGCGCGGCGGGGTTGATCGTCACGATATAGGTGCCGGGATAGATCGAGTTCACGAATTCGGTTGTCGCCTTCTCGCCGGTGATGTCCAGATAGCGGATGCCGCCGGGGATCGTGGCATGGGCCTGCTGGGTCAGCGGGATGCCAACGGCGATGCCGGTGGCGTCCAGGTCGCCCTCGGTCAGGGAGGTCATGCCGGGCGCCAGGCTAGAGACAGTGACGCCTTCGACATCGCTGACCTCCAGGCCTCCGGCGCGCAGGATCGTCTGGTTGACGATGCTGACCGATTTCAGCGCCGCGAATTCTGTGACAACACGCTTGCCGGCGGCATCCTTGACCTCGACCATCCCGTCATCGGCGCGCACGGCCAGCGCCACGCTCAGCGGCCACAACCGGGCCAGCATCCGCAGATCGCCCTGGGGGTCGCCACCATAATCGCCGCGCGCCACGGCGCCGGTGTCGAGGCTGGAATTGATCCCGATCGTCACTTCGCTGGCCGCGACCAGCGGCAGATAGACGGTGGACCCGGCATAGGGCTGGACGGTCACCTGCCGCTGCATCGCTTCTTGCAGCGCGGCGGCCATGCCGCCACCCACGGTGTAGTAAAGCGATCCCTGCGGATTGGTGCCAATGGTGATCCGCCCCTGCGCTGTGGCCGTGCCGCCGAGTGTCACAACGGCACAAGCCGCCAGAATGGCGGTTCTCATAGATGTCAACATGTCTTCCTCCCTTTCGACAGCGCCTTGACCGGCATCTGTCGCCTCACCGCATATTAACCGCCCGGCGCAAAGCATAAACCCATAATTTTGGACGAAGTGTTTACGCGAACTCCGTTGGATATCCGTCCGGGCATGGCCTGCGGCACCAGCCAGAGCTGCGGCGCCCAGGCCGTCACAACGTCTTGTTGCAGGGGCCGCATACATATGAATTCAGAGACTTGTTAACCATGCGTTAACCAATTCATGAGCAAACTCAGCACAGGCGAATGTTAATATGTCGCCAACATCCATCGACGCAGAGCGCTTTGCGACCCAGGCAAGCTCGTCGAGACAGAGAACATTCGAGCCGATGAAACTGCGCCTCTGGCCTCGCGAGGGATCCGTGGTATGTGGCATCGGCCCAGGCCGTGTCTGGTACCGGGGTCGCCGGACAAGGCTTGGTCAGAGGCCAGGCGGACATTTCGGTGCGGCAGACAAGGTGGCGGGGAAGCGATGAACGGAACAGGCGTTGCCGACACGGCAGAACAGGGAGCCTACCTGAAGTCGGAACTCGACCGTCTGTTGCAGGCCACGGCGACCGCTGCCCGGGCGGCCACCCATGCGCTGCAATGCCATGTCCAGCTATGTCCTTCCTACACCGCCCCGATCGAGCCATCGGCCAAAAAGCCGCCAGAGGACACGATCGGGCGGGCCTTGCAGGACTTCTGCCGCATTATCAACACGGACCCGAACGGGCGCACGCGCCACCCCTATTCCGGCGCCCAGATATGCCACCAGCGCCGCGCGCGCCTTGGCGGCCTGCAGCATGTGCTTTTCGGTCAGGTCCTGTTCGACGACGACGGGGGCTGCATCGGCAACATCGCCTTTGCTTTCCTCGAAAGCGACTGGGACAGTCCGGGCCTGCTGGAGTGCTGCCTGTCCATGGCCCGGAACGCCGAGTTTCTGCTAAGCATGTTTGGATCCAAGGTCGCGCTGGAGCTTGATCTTCTGGCCGTGAACAAGCGCGTGGCGCGCCTGCAAAGGCTGGCCCAGATGGACCCGCTGAGCGGCCTCGAGAATTCCGCGGCCTTCGAGGAAAAGGTTCGTCAGCGCCTGACCCACACATCCGAGGCAGGCGCCTTTGTGCTGGTGGACATCGACCATTTCAAAAGCATCAACGATCTTTACGGCCACCAGTTTGGCGACACCTACATCAAATGCATCGCCGGCGCGATCGCCACCGCCTTCAGCAACCGGTCGATCGTCGGACGGCTGGGCGGGGACGAGTTCAGCGTATTTGTTGATGTGCCGGTGCAGGGCAAAGGGCATCTGGACGCCTTGCTGTCGCAATGCTGCAGCGCGATCCAGCGGGCGACGGCCATGCTGGGCAAGCCCGATCTGGGGCGCGTCAGTGTCGGGGCCAGCTTCTTTCCCGCACAGGCCAGCACCTACGAGACGCTGTTTGAGCTCGCCGATACGGCGCTCTACGCCTCCAAGGATTCCGGGCGCTCTGTCACGACGGTCTTCAACAAGGATGTCCACGCCCGCTACAACAACCGGGAATTGGGCCACCGGTTTCGCCGCGCCCTGGCGCAGAACCAGATCGTTCCCGCGCTGCAGCCCATCGTCGACCTCAAGACGGGGCTCTGTGCGGGATATGAGGTGCTGAGCCGTTGGGTTGACAAGGACAGGGGCCTATTGGAGCCCGACCAGTTCCGCGCGGTCTTTTCCGATCACCAGCTGGCCGAACGGCTGACGCGCACAATCGTTCACCAGGCGCTGGACGCTTTCGTCAACGACCTTGGCCACACGGCGTCATCGGATCGGCCCACCCCCACCCTGGGCTTCAACCTCACCTATTTTGACCTGATGAACCGCGAGTTCGTTTTCGACCTGCAGAACTCCCTGGGGGATTTCGCGATCGACTGGAAGAGCATTGTCATCGAAGTCACCGAAACAGTGATGCTGGGCACCCGCAACGGCCAGGTCTTTCGGTCGCTGGACGAATTGCGCAGACGCGGCGCCAAGGTCGCGCTTGATGACTTTGCGACCGGATACGGCGGCCTGCGCCACCTGCGCGAATGGCCCATCGACATCCTGAAGGTCGACAAGGGCTTCATCACCAACCTGGGCCAGGACAAGCGCGACCGGGCCATCGTCGAGGGGATCATCTCTATCGCGTCGACCTGCGGTTTCTCGGTGGTGGCGGAGGGCGTCGAAACACCCGAACAGGTCCGACTGCTGCGTGAAATGCAATGCAGCTTTGGCCAGGGCTATCTGTTCTCGCGGCCCTTGACCTGCGATCAACTGCACCTCGCGGCCCCGTCCTACGACCTGCACGCCTTGTCGCGCCCCTACCAGCGCCCGACACCCATGGCGCCCGCGGCCCAGACCCTCGCCAAAGCCGAGGCCGGCCGCTAGGGCGCGCGGCTCTTGCCTCCTGCGCCACAGGCATTCTGTTGCGCATATGCGGACCCCGGGCGCGGGCATCTGGCAGCGCGCAACAGGTCACACTTCGCAGGCGCGCCCTCTTTTCAATCCTGCCGCTGCTGGCGCAAATGGGCGCGCAGGCGCGCCCGAACTCATGATATCGGGACGTCTTGTTCCGGTGTGTCATACAAGCGCCATCCGGATCACGTAAGCGCAGTCGCACAGGATCGGGAGCGGACGCATGACAGACTTTTTCACCGCGCCGGGCGGGTTTTTCCGCGGCAATCTTCACACCCATTCCACGCTGTCCGACGGCGCACTGCTGCCGTCAGAGGTGTGCCGGCGCTACCGCGACGAGGGTTATGATTTCATGGCGCTCACGGATCATTTCCTGGGCCGCTACGGGCACCCCATCGCCGACACCGTGGCCTACCGGACAAGCGGTTTCACCACGCTTCTGGGGGCAGAGCTGCATTCCGGCGCCCAGGAAAACGGCGAGCTGTGGCATATCCTCGCTGTTGGCCTGCCCGCCGATTTCGCGCCGACGAAGACGATGGAGTTCTTCCCTGCCGATGATCAGGAAACCGGCCCCGAGCTGGCCGCGCGCGCCGTCGCCGCCGGGGCCTTCGTGGCGGTGGCCCATCCGCAATGGTCCGGGCTGACCCTCGCCGACGCCCGGTCCTTGACAGCCGCCCACGCCGTCGAGACCTACAACCACGGCTGCGCCATTGGCGCCGACCGCCCGGACGGGTTCCATACGCTGGATCTGCTGCTGGACGAAGGGCGGCGCCTGACCCTGGTTGCCACCGATGACGCCCATTTCACCGAGCCCGACCATTTCGGCGGCTGGGTGATGGTGAAGGCGGCCGAGAACGACCCCGACGCCCTGCTAGAATCGCTGAAGGCGGGGACATTCTATTCCAGCCAGGGGCCAGAGATCCGGAACATCGTGATCACCGATAACGCAATCGTGGTGGAAAGCTCTGCCGTTGTCTCGCTGATCGTTCAGGCACCGGGGAACCTGGCCAAGGCGGTGCATGGCGCCTCGATGACCCGGTCGCAGATGCCGTTGCAGCGGTTCTCTGCCTCGAACTGGATCCGGATCACCGTGATCGACGCCGCCGGAAAGCGCGCTTGGTCCAACCCGATCTGGCTGGACTAGCGCCGCATCTGGACAGACAGCATAGCGCGTTCGGATACCGGCTGAGGTCTGGCACGCGCCGCGCCGCCCAAAACCCGGCGCGCCAACCACGCACAAAGGGGGCATCGGCCCCCTTTGCCGCCAGAGCGAGCGGTGGCGTCAGGCCGCGACTCCGTCCGGCAGCTTGGCGCCCGTCATGAAGGCCACCGCATCGGACATCGAATATTCGTCCGGACGGATCGTCGTCAGCCGCTTGCCCAGCCGGTGTATGTGGATCCGGTCGGCCAATTCGAACACATGCGGCATGTTGTGGCTGATCAAAATGATCGGGATCCCCCGCGCCTTCACCTCCTGGATCAGTTCCAGCACCCGGCGGCTTTCCTTGACGCCCAGCGCCGCTGTCGGCTCGTCCATGATGATGAACTTGGTGGCAAAGGCCGCCGCGCGGGCCACCGCGACGCCCTGACGCTGCCCGCCCGACAACGTCTCCACCGGCTGGGTGATGGATTGCACCGTCATCAGCCCCAGTTCCGTCAGCTTGGCGCGGGCGAAATCGTTCATCGCCTTCTTGTCCAACATCCGCAGCCATTCGCCCAGAAAGCCCTTCTTCCGGATCTCGCGCCCGATGAACATGTTGTCGGAAATGGACAGCGCCGGCGACAGGGCGAGGTTCTGATAGACGATCTCTATCCCCATATCCCGCGCCTCGATGGGCGAGGTGAAATGGACAGGCTTGCCCTCGATCAGGATCTCGCCGGAATCGGGCACCGTGGCACCGCAGATCGCCTTGACGATAGAGCTTTTGCCCGCCCCGTTGTCACCTATGACGGCCAGAACCTCGCCCGGCAGCAGGGTAAAGTCGGAATGGTCGATGGCAGTGACATGGCCGTAGCGCTTGACGATATTGCGACCTTCGACGACAGGAACAACCTTTTCCATTATGCAGACACCCTTCTGATCCATTGGTCGATCGCAACCGCGATGATGATGAGCCAGCCGATGGCAAAGACCTGCCACAGCACGTCGACATCCGACAGGCGCAGGCCCGAGCGGAACACGCCCACGATCAGTGCCCCGAACAGCGCGCCCAGGATCGACCCGCGCCCGCCAAACAGTGAGATGCCGCCGATCACCACGGCGGTGATCGAATCCAGATTTCCTTCATAAAACGATTGCGGAGAGATCGAGCCGACCCGCCCGATCGAGGCCCAGGCGCCGATGCCGCAGACCAGCCCGGCCAGCGCATAGACCGACAGCAGCGTCCGGTCGGTGCGGATGCCCGCCAGCTCCGCCGCTTCCTTGTCATCCCCGATGGCATAGACATGGCGGCCCCAGGCGGTCTTGTTCAGCATGTACCACAGCACCAGGAAGATCGCGATCATCAGCAGCGACCCAAGTGTCACGCGGGCGCCGCCCACGTTGATCGCATAGCCGAAGAATTTCAGAAACGCCGCCTGTTCGTCGATATCCGTGCCCCGGATCGACTGAGCGCCCGACAGCCACAACAGCAGCGCATAAAAGATCGACCAGGTGCCCAGAGTGGTAATGAAGGGCGGCAGCTTGATCTTGGTGATCAGCAGGCCGTTCATCAACCCCGCCAACGCGCCCCCGGCAATGCCGATGATGATCGCAAGGGTCGGAGGCACCCCGAGATTGACAGACAGATTGCCCATGATCACCGACATCAGCACCATTATCGCCGCCACCGACAGGTCGATGCCCGCCGTCAGGATGATCAGGCTTTGCGCCGCCGCCAGGATTCCGATGATCGAGACCTGCTGCATGATCAGCGACAGGTTGAACGCGGAAAAGAACCGCCCCCCCGCAATCGCGCCGAACACGGCGAGGCTGAGGATCAGCACGATGATCGGAACAAGCGTCGGATTGTCATGCAGCACGCGCTGGACATGTTCCAGCGGCGTGCGGTGACTGGTTTCGAACTTGGCGACGCTGGCGTCGCTTTGGTCCAGTGTCTCTTCGAAATCCTGCTTCTTCCGAAGCGTCTTCGGCTCATCAGACATGGCTTTCCTCCCCTGCCCCGACGCTAGACGAGGCAGCCCTGCAGGTCAAAATTTTCGGGGGTATGTGCGGGGGTGGAGGGGCGCTTGCGCGCCACCTCCGGTTGTTTCGCCGGGCTTAGCCCCAGCAGAGTTCCAGGCCTTCGGCCGAGGTGATCGAGGGCACGCCCTCCACCGGATTGTCGGTCACAAGGGTGACGCCGGTGTTGTAGAAATCGAGCCCTTCGGAGTTCTCGGGTGTCTCGCCGGTTTCGGCAAAGGTCTTGATCGCATCGATGCCCAACGAGGCCATCAGCAGCGGAAACTGCATGGCGGTGGCGCCGATGATGCCGTCGCTGATGTCACGCACGCCGGGGCAGCCTCCGTCGACCGACACGATCAGCACGCCATCGGTCATCCCGAAGGATTCCAGCGCCGCGTAGGCACCGGCCGCGGCGGGCTCGTTGATGGTGTAGACTAGGTTGATGCCGGAATCCTTCTGCATCAGGTTTTCCATCGCCGTGCGGCCGCCGTCGGGCGAGCCGTTGGTCACGTCATTGCCGACGATGCGCGGATCGTCTTCGTCGCCGATGTCGGTCGGGTCCTTGATGTCGATGCCAAAGCCCTGCAGGAAGCCGTTGTTGCGCTGATAATCCACCGACACCTCGGAGGCGTTCAGGTCCAGCAGCGCGATCTTGGCATTGGCGGCCTCGTCGCCCATCGTGGCGGCCGCCCACTGACCGATCAGGACACCGGCCTTGAAGTTGTCAGTAGCAAAGGTCGCGTCGGCGGCATCGGACGGCTCGAACTGCGTGTCCAGCGCGATGACCAGGGCGCCGGCCTCGCGCGCCTGAGCGATGACCGGAACCAGCGCGCGGCTGTCGGTCGGGGTGATCAGAATGCCCTTGGCACCACCGGCGATGCAGGTTTCCACGGCGGCCACCTGGGTTTCCACGTCGCCGTCATACTTGCCCGCAAAGGTTGAAAGGCTGATGCCCGCTTCTTCGGCGGCGGCGGTCGCGCCTTCCTTCATTTTCACGAAGAACGGGTTGGTGTCTGTCTTGGTGATCAGGCAGGCCGAGATGCTGTGGCCTGCGGCATGGCCCACACCGGCCATCGCGACAAGACCAAGGGCCGTTCCTGCAATAAGTGTCTTCATGATGTCCTCCCAGACGTTTGTTATGCAAGTGTTATAGGCAACTACTAGTACCGATTGTTCGTTTACTATACGACTCAAGAAGTAGTCAATAAGTAAATCACACTGATTTATTGATTGACTCGCGTTAAGTTCGCTCTCAAGGTTCGCGTATAAGTGGAGGATCCCAGCATGCAGACAGGACGACGGGAGCTGGCCGGGCCAAGCGACGCGGCGGCCATTCTTGGCTCGAACCAGGCCGCGATGCGCGCCCATAACGAGCGTTTGGTACTGACCCTGATTCGGCAGAACGGCCCCACCGCCAAGGTCGATATCGCACGGGCAACGGGGCTGTCGGCGCAGACCGTGTCGGTGATCATGCGCGCGCTTGAGGCGGACGGGCTGCTGCTGCGCGGCACTCCTGTGCGCGGGCGGGTCGGGCAGCCCTCGGTCCCGATGGCGCTGGCCCCCGAAGGCGCGTTCTTTCTCGGCTTGATGGTGGGGCGGCGAACCCTGGAATTGGTGGTCACCGACTTTATCGGCAATGTCATCTCGCGCCTGCGCCAGACCCATACGCATCCGACGCCGAAAGACACGCTGCGCTTCACCTTCGACGGGATAAAGACGCTGACCGAGGCACTGCCCCCCGCCCATCAGGAACGGATCGGAGGGCTGGGGGTCGCGATGCCCTATCAATTGTGGGATTGGGCGGAGACGCTGGGCGTTCCGCAGGCCGAGATGGACGCCTGGCGCACCGTCGACTTGCACGCCGAGCTTTCCGCGCACACCCGGCTTCCGGTCTTTGTGCGCAACGACGCCTCTTCCGCCTGCGCGGCCGAGCTTGTGTTCGGCAAATCCGAGGCGCCGCGGAACTTCCTGCACTTCTTCATCGCCTATTTCATCGGTGGCGGGGTTGTGCTGAACGGAAGGCTTTATACCGGGCCCAGCGGCAATGCCGGCGCTTTGGGGTCGACCCCGGTGCCGGGGCCGGACGCGGGACAAAGCCGCCAGTTGATCGATGTGGCAAGCCTGTCCGGTCTGGCGAACCGCTATATGGCGGCGGGCTATCCCGGCCGCGGCATGTGGGCCACCGCCGACGAATTGCCCATGCACGAGGATATTCTGGGCTCCTGGGTCGAGGATGCCTCGGCCGGGATCGCCTATGCCATCACATCCGCTGTCTCCGTGGTCGACTTCGAAGCGGTGCTGATCGACGGATGGATCCCCACCAGCCTGCGCGAACGGCTGGTCGCGGGGATTGCCGCAAGGATGGAAAGCATGAACACCGCCGGTCTGACCATGCCGCTGATCCGCGAGGGCACGATCGGCCCCGATGCCCGCGCCCTTGGGGCGGCCAGCCTGCCCCTGTCGGAACGCTTCTTGGTAGAACCGTCCAGCTAGCGCCCCGGCTTGCGGCGCGGCCTCATTCCCGCGCGCGCAGCACCTGCGCCGGGCGGGCCGCCAGCGGACGCCAGGCAAAGGCCAGCCCCGCGATCAGCGTCACCCCGACTCCGCCCGCCACGATGGCCAGCGCCGACCACGGCTCGAACTCGAACGAGGTGCCCATGACAAAGCGGGTCACGCCCCAGCCCGCCAGCCCGCCGGTCAGGATCGCCACGCCCCCTGCCGCCAGGCCGAAGATCGCGCTGCGCAGGGCAAAGTTCAGCAGGATCGACCGCCGCTCCGCGCCCAGCGTCTTGAGGATCGCCGCCTCGTAGGTCCGTGCCCGCTCCCCCGCCGCAGCTGCGCCGATCAGAACGATGAACCCGGTCAGCAGTGTCGCGAGAGCGCCATAGGTGGTGGCCGCCGCGACGCCCGACAGGATCTCCGACGCCCGTGCGATGGCGGTGCGCACCGAGATCATCGTGATATTCGGCCAACGCCCGCCAATCTCGCGCAGCAACCGCGAATCCTCGGATTCATCGGCGTAGATCGTGGCAATATGGGTATGCGGCGCGCCCTGCACCGCCGCGGGGTTCATCGACAGGACGAACCCCATGCTTGCGTTCGAGAAATCCACATCGCGGAAGCTGGTCACCTCAGCCTCGATGTCGCGGCCCAGCACGTTCACCGTCAGCCGGTCCCCCAGCGACAGCCCGATCTCTTCCGCCTCTTCGGAGGCAAAGCTGATCTGCGGAGCGCCGTCGTAGTCTTCGGGCCACCATTCGCCCGCGACCACATCGGTTCCCGAGGGCGGCGCCACGGAATAGGTCACCCCCCGGTCGCCGGTCAGCACCCAATGGTCGCCGCCCACTTCGGTCGCCGGTCGGCCATTGATCTGCGTGATCACCCCGCGCAGCATCGGCGCCGTTTCCAGCCGCGTGACAGAGGCATCGCCGCGCGCCGCCGCCAGAAACGCGTCAAGTTGATCGGTCTGGATATCCACCACGAAATAGCTCGGCGCCACATCCGGCAGGTCGCGGGAAATGGCGCTGCGCAGGTTCGAATCGATCTGCCCCACTGCCGCCAGCACCGTCAGCCCCAGCCCCAGCGACAACACGACCGATCCCGCCTCGCTGCCCGGTCCGCCCGCCGATCCCAGCGCCATCCGCAGCGCGCTGCGCCCGCGCAGCCATTTCGCCCGGCCGAGCCAGCGCGCGATCCGCCGCGTTGCCCAGGCCACGCCCAGCAGCGCCAGGAAAGCCACGAACATGCCCCCGGCGGACCAGTAGGTCAGCTGCTCCAATCCCGAAAGCAGGGCCGCCGTCCAGACAAGCGCGCCCAGAATCGCCGCCGTTGCCAACAGATAGGGCCAGCGCGGCAGGATCGCCCCGGATTGCGCCCCGTCCCGGTACAAGGCCGCCGCGCGTACCTGCTCCGTCCGCGCCAACGGCCACAGAGTGAAGGCCGCCGCCGCGAGGGTTCCGTACAAGGCCGCCTCCAACAGCGGGGCGGGATGCACGGCAAAGACCGCCGGGACGGGCAGTTGCGCCTCGATCAGCGGGCGAAGCGCCAGCGGCAGCAGCGCCCCCAGCGCCAGCCCCAGCACGATGCCGACAAGCGTCAGCACGGCGATTTGCATGGCATAGGCGAAGAAAATCGTCCGCGTCTCGGCGCCCAGGGTGCGCAGGGTCGCGATCACTTGCGTCTTGCGGTCCAGATAGGCGCGCACTGCCGCCGACACACCGACACCGCCCACAGCCAGACCGGCGATCCCCACCAGCACCAGAAAACTGCTCAGCCGGTCGACGAATTCCGACGTGCCGGGCGCGGCATTGCGCGTATCGCTCCAGCGATGGCCGGCACCCTCCAGCGCGGTGCCAGCGGCCGTTTCCAGCGCAGCGACATCGGCGCCGGGCGGCAGCGCCAGACGGTATTCCGTTTCATACAACGTCCCCGGCTGGATCAGCCCGGACCCGTCCAGGTCGGCCAGCCGCACCAGCGTGCGCGGCCCCAGCGAGAATCCGCCCCCCGCGCTGTCCGGCTCGCGCGTCAGCGCCGCCATCAGCACGAAATCCTTGGTTCCCAGCCGCAGCGTATCGCCAATCTCCAGCCCCAACCGGGCGATCAGAACCGGATCGACCACCGCGCCCGGCAGCCCTTCCGCCCCGTCAAACGCGGTCTCCAGCGGCATCCCGGGCGCCAGCCCGACGGCGCCATAGACCGGATAGGCGCCATCGACGCCCCGGATCTGGGTCAGGCCCCGGTCGGTCACCCCGTCCCGCTCTGTCACCGCCATGGACCGGAAATCCACGGTTTCCGAGACGATGTCCGACACCTCCTCCATCCAGGCCCGCTCGGCGTCAGTGGCAAAACGGTAGGTCAGCTCGATCTCGGCATCGCCGCCCAGAATCACGGCGGCACGATCATGGATCTGCTGTTTGGCCTGCGCGACCGGCATGGCGCGACG
>CAYGRI010000062.1:0-19154 GCA_964352155.1 uncultured Maritimibacter sp.
GTTCTGGGCGCCCGATGCCGAGACGGCCGGGATCTGGGACGACTACCTGGACGGGTTGCGCAGGGCGGGCAGTTCCGTGGGCGGGGTGATCGAGGTGGTGGGGCGCGGTTTTCCCGCCGGGCTTGGCGCGCCGATCTATGGCAAGCTGGACACAGAGCTGGGCGCCGCGATGCTGTCGATCAATGCCGTCAAAGGGGTCGAGATCGGCGAGGGCATGGCCGCGGCCGAACTGACCGGCGAAGCGAATGCGGACGAGATCTTTATGGGGAATGACGGGCGCCCGACCTATAGTTCCAACCACGCAGGCGGGATCCTTGGCGGGATCTCTACTGGACAGGACATCGTGGTGCGGTTCGCGGTCAAGCCGACCTCGTCGATCCTGACCACGCGGCGGACGATCACCAAGGCGGGGGAACCGGCCGAGATTGTGACCAAGGGGCGCCATGACCCCTGTGTCGGCATCCGCGCAGTGCCGGTGGGCGAGGCGATGATGGCCTGCGTGATGCTGGACCACCTGTTGATGGACCGCGCCCAGACCGGGGGGCGGCGCGGCCCGATCGGGTGATCCGCCTCAGGCGGCGTTGGCGGCGGCCAGAGCCGTGTCCAGCAGCCCCTTGATCTGCGACTGGCTGGTGCCGGCGACGATGCGGCCCAGTTCCTGGTTGCCCTTCAGCACTACCAGCGTGGAGCGGCGCGGGATGTTCAGCGCCTTGGTCAGGTCCGCGCTTTTGTACTGGTCCCAGTCGACCTGCACGAAGGTGATCGCCTGCTCGTAGGCCGGGTTCGCCGACTTCAGCGCGTCAAGCACCCGATGCTGCGCGCGGCAAGTGGAACACCAGCTAGCGTAGAAATCGACGAACACCGTCTCTCCATTCTGCAGAGCGCGGCTGACGAGCCCGGGGGTGTAGTGGGTCACCGCCAGCGCGGGGGTTGCGGCGAAAGCGGCGGCGGTGACGAGAAAATCGCGGCGTTTCATATGGTTGCTCCCTTACAACGAAACGGACAGATCAATCAGCCAGGGCGGCAGGTTTTCCAGCGCCCAGAATTCCAGATAGTGATGCACCCGCAGCAGCAGCCCCACGCCGACCAGCACGAAGACGCCGCCCAGGATCGGTTTGGCGCGGCTGGCAATACTGCGCATCCAGGCCTGCCGCCGCTGGATCACGTTGCGCGCGCCGTAACCCAGCGCCAGAATGATCGTTGACACCCCAGCGGCGAATGCAACCATGATCGCGCCCGCCCAGACGATGCTTTGCCCCTGGCTGGCGAGAGAGATCGCGCCGCCCAGAGTCGGGCCGATGCAGGGGCTCCAGACGGCACCAAGCAGCATGCCGCCGACGAATTGGCCGCGCATCCCGGTCCGGTCCAGACCGTCGATCCCGGCATCGGCGCGGGCAGAGACGCCAGCCGTGGCGGTTTCGAACCGGGCGGAGAACTGCGGCACCAGCAGCACCAGCCCAAAGGCGATCATCAGCACGGCGCCCGCATCGGCGACCATCTCGGGCGTCAGGCCGATCAGCCGGCCCAGCGCCGTCACCGCAAGGCCCAACACGACGAAAGACAGGCTCATCCCCGCCGCGACCACGGCGGGCCCGTGCCGCCCGGCCTGCAGCGAGGTAGCGAGCACGATCGGCAGGATCGGCAGCACGCAGGGATTGATCAGCGTCAGAAGCCCGGCGCCATATGCGAAAATGATCTCCATGATCTAGAAGTGGCGCAGATGGCCGGGGCTGTCACCTCAACACCTGTGACGACGAGTCACATCCGCGTCAGGGATGTTTCGCTGCCCGTGTTTGCTTCGAAACCTGGACCGCGAGGATGCCCAGCATCACGATGGCCACGCCGACTGCATCCCACAGGCCCAGCGCCTCGCCCAGCAGCACCGCGGCGACGGTGACCCCGAAGAAGGGCGTCAGAAAGTGGAAGGTCGCCGCGCGCACGGTGCCAATCCGGTTGACCAACATGAACCAGACCCAGGTCGCCGCCAGCCCCGGAACGAAGACGGTATAGGCAAAGGCCGCCGCCAGGGGCCAGGACCAGGTGACCTCGAACGTCTCGAACCCCAGGGCAAATATGCTCAACGGGATCGCCCCGATCAGCATCTGAAGCCCGACGATCATCAGCACATTGCCGCCAGAGGACGTGCCGCGCATAACCATCGTCGCCATGGTCAGCGACAGCACCCCGCCCACGCACAGCGCGAGCCCCACCAGATCCACGCCGCCGTTCAGCCGGGTGCCCATGATCACCGCCACCCCGATTACCCCGGCGATCAGCCCGGCGGCCCCCAGCGGCTTGACCTTTTCCCCCAGCGCCAGCCAACCGCCCAAGGCCACCAGCAGCGGCATGGTAGAGGCGATGATGGCGGCCAGTGACGCCTCAATCGTTTGCATCGCAATGAAGTTCAGCCCCAGATACAGCGCGTTCTGGCAGATGCCGAAGACGATCGTGGCGGTCCATTGCTTGCGGGTCAGACGCCAGCTTTGGCCCAGCCACAGGGCGACTCCGACGCCGATCAGGCCAGAGATGACAAAGCGGATGGCCAGCATGCTGAGCGGCGGCGCATCCGCCACGATGATCCGCGCCGAGGTAAAGGCCGAGGCCCACATGATGGCAAAGGCCACCCCCATCGCAATCGCGCGAATGTCCATCCTGCCCCCTTTCGGCTGTTGCTGCCGTCGTATCAACGGCGCGCGCCGGGGGAAAGGCGCTGCGTGCCCTCGTGGAACCCTGGACTCAAGGCGGTTGCGAAAGCAGCGCGGCAGGACAGCGGCACCAGAACGCGGAAAGGCCGCCCGAAGGCAGCCTTTCCAATTCCGGGACGGCAACGGTTTAGCCGTTCACGCTGTCCTTGAGGGCCTTCGCGATGGTCATCTTGACAACCTTGTCGGCCTCTTTCTTGATCTGCTCGCCCGTAGCGGGGTTGCGCACCATGCGTTCGGGACGCTCACGGCAGTAGATCTTGCCAACGCCGGGCAAGGTTACGGCACCGCCGCCGGACACTTCGCTGGTAATCACATTCGTCAGTGCATCCAGTGCGGCACTTGCGGATTTCTTGTCGGATCCCATTTCCTCGGCCAGCGCGGCCACTAGCTGGGTCTTGGTCATCGGTTTGGCCATTTCATGCTCTCCTCGTGCTGCCCCGTCCTTGCGGGATCTGCGGCGAATCTATCGGAATGTATGGACCACGCACAACTGCTAGTGTGCGTTTCCCCCATGTTTTCCTGCATTTTGTGGCCCTTTTTCGCCGAGAGTCACAGGAATGCGGTCTCTTCGAAGCTGCGAAGCTTGCGCGAATGGATCCGTTCCAGCGGCATCTCGCGCATCAGCTCCATCGCGCGGATCCCGATCATCAGGTGATTTGCCACCTGCGTGCGGTAAAAGTCGCTGGCCATGCCGGGCAATTTCAGCTCTCCATGCAAGGGTTTGTCGCTCACACACAGCAGCGTGCCATAGGGAACCCGGAACCGGAACCCGTTGGCCGCGATGGTCGCGCTTTCCATATCCAGCGCGATGGCCCGCGATTGCGACAAGCGCTGCACCGGGCCGGATTGATCACGCAACTCCCAGTTCCGGTTGTCGATGGTCGCCACCGTTCCGGTCCGCATGATCCGCTTCAGTTCGAACCCTTCCAGCTGGGTGACTTCGGCCACCGCGCTTTCCAGCGCGATCTGGATCTCGGCCAAGGGCGGGATCGGTGTCCAGACCGGCAGGTCGTCGTCCAGCACGTGATCCTCGCGCAGGTAGCCATGGGCCAGGACGAAATCGCCCAGGCGCTGGCTGTTGCGCAGCCCCGCGCAATGGCCCACCATCAGCCAGGCATGCGGCCGCAGCACCGCGATATGGTCGGTCGCCGTCTTGGCATTCGACGGCCCGACCCCGATATTCACCAGCGTGATCCCCGCCGACCCCGCGCGTTTCAGGTGATATGTGGGCATCTGCGGCAGCTTGGCGGGCACCGGCAACGGCGCGTCCGGGCCCGTAATCTCGACATTTCCCGGCCCGACAAAGCCGGTATAGCCCGACGCCGGATCGGCCAGCATCTTGCGGGCATAGGCCTCGAACTCTTCGACATAGAACTGGTAGTTGGTGAACAAGACGTGGTTCTGGAACTGTTCGGGCTCGGTCGCCGTGTAATGGCTGAGCCGCGCCAGCGAGTAATCGACCCGCTGCGCGGTGAACGGCGCCAGAGGGGACACACCGTCGCCATAGGGAAAACCGAAGCCGTTAACGATATCGTCATTCGTCGTCGCCAGATCCGGCACGTCAAAGACATCGCGCAATGAAAACTCCATCGCGCCTTCCTGCGGCACGGTCAGACCGCTGCCGCGGCGCATGGCGAAGTGCACCGGGATCGGCGTAGAGCTGGACCCGATGGAGACCGGCAGCCCGTGGTTCTCGATCAGCAGGCCGATCTGCTGGATAAGGTAGTGATGGAACAGATCCGGCCGGGTGATCGTCGTGACATAGGTGCCGGGCGTCGCAACATGACCATAGCTGAGCCGGCTGTCCACCTGCGCATGGGACGAGGTGGTGAACCGGATCTCGGGGTAATAGGCGCGATAGCGGCAATCCGGCATCGGGCCCTGCACCGACTCGCCGAATTTCTCGCGTAGGAAGGCGACGCTGTCCTCGTAAAGCTCTGTCAGCCGCGCGACGGCGGCCTTGGCGTCGATGAACCGTTCAGGCGCCGAAAGGGCCGGAGTTTCGACGGGCAGTTGGCGATGAAATGCGGTCACGTTGTTGCCTCGAAGACGTCGGTGATTTCAAATGTCGTCACATCCACCAGCCCCAGGTCAGAGATCCGCAGTTCCGGGATCACCACCAGGGCCAGCAGGGAATGCTGCATATAGGCATTGTTCAGCGTGCAGCCGCATTCGGCCATCGCCGCGACCATGGCCTCCGCCTTGGCGGCCACGGTCTGCGCCAGATCGTCGGACATCAGCCCGGCCACCGGCAGTTCCACCAACGCCAGCTCGCGCCCGTCCTTCCAGACAGTGACGCCGCCGCCGACCTCGGCCAGCCGGTTCGCCGCCGCCGCCATATCGGCGCGGCTGGTGCCGACAACGATCATATGGTGCGAATCATGCGCCACGGTGGAGGCGATCGCCATATCCCCCTTGTAGCCAAAGCCGGACACGAAACCGTTGGTCACCTTGCCCGACGCCTGATGCCGCTCCACCAGCGCGATCTGATAGATGTCCTGTGCCGGATCGCCCTCTACCGCGCCATCGGCGACCTCAAGCTCGGCGGTCAGCGCTTTGGTCGGCGCCTGGTTTTCCACCACGCCGATGACCTTGGCCTTCACGCGGTTGGCGCCTTCGGGGGCCGCGACGATGAAATCATCAGCGACTTTCGGCGCGCCCATATTGACCGAGGCGCGGGCATGGGCCGGCCAGTCAATATGCGGAAAGTCCGCCTGCGCCACCCCATCCACGGCCACTGTCACCCCGCGGGCAAAGACTCGATGGATCGGCAGCGCAGACAGATCCGATGTCAGGATCATGTCGGCCCGCCGCCCCGGAGAGATCGAGCCCAGCTCCCGCTCCAGCCCGAAATGGGTCGCAGTGTTGACCGTGGCCATCTGCAGAGCGATCAGCGGGTCGCAGCCGCAGTCAATGGCATGGCGCACGACACGGTTCATATGGCCGTCATTGACCAGCGTGCCGGAATGGCAATCGTCGGTGCACAGGATGAACGAGCGCGGGTCCAGCCCCTTTTCCGTGATCGCGGTGATCTGCGCCTTCACGTCATACCATGCAGAGCCCAGCCGCAGCATCGCGCGCATCCCCTGGCGCACGCGCATGATCGCATCGGCTTCCTGCGTGCCTTCGTGATCATCAGCCGCACCACCGGCGGCATAGGCGTGAAAATCGGTCCCGCCCAGGGGTGCCGCGAAATGCCCGCCGACGGTCTTGCCCGCCGCCTGTGTCGCCGCCATCTCTGCCAGCATCTGCGGATCGCCCGCCACGACGCCGGGATAGTTCATCATCTCGCCCAGACCGATAATGCCGGGCCAGGTCATCGCCTCGGCCACGTCACCGGGCCCGATCTCATACCCCGTCGTTTCCAGCCCAGGGGCCGAGGGCGCGCAAGAGGGCATCTGGGTGTAGATATTGACCGGCTGCATCAGCGCCTCGTCATGCATCAGGCGGACGCCTTCCAGCCCCATGACATTGGCGATTTCATGCGGGTCGGTGAACATCGTTGTAGTGCCATGCGGGGTGACGGCGCGCGCGAATTCCGCCGGGGTCAGCATCCCGCTTTCGATATGCATATGGCCATCGCACAGACCCGGGATCACGTATTGCCCGTCCGCCTCGACCACCTGCGTGTCCGGCCCGATGCAATGGCTTGCGTCCGGTCCGACATAGGCGAACCGCCCCGCCGCCACCGCCACCTGCCAGCCGTCCAGCACTTCGCGGCTATGTACATTCACTACACGCCCGCCCCGGATGACCAGATCCGCGCAGGCCCGACCAGCCGCGACCGCCACCAGATGCGGTGCAGTCTCGGCCCAAGTTTTGAATGGAGTCGCTTTCATGCCCGGATCATCGCCAGAAAGCCGCGCGGCGCAACCCCCAACGCATCGTCAAGCCCCGCACAGCGCGGCGTCTATGGCCGAAAGCGGCGCCGTCCCGCCGCCTTTGACCGATGCGAGGCCTGGCCGGCAAAGGCGCGGCCCGGGTCTACGACGCCACCATATGCGACGTGACGACGGGCGAGCGTTTGCGTTTCACATCCGCCGTTTCGCCGGGCGCAAGCACTGCTGTCGGCAGGTCATCCCGCCGGCGGCGCAATCGTCTTGAGCGTATGCTCTGTCAGGTCGAGGAATTGTTCATTATGGGCACAAGAAGCCAGGAAAATGCCCAGCCGGTCGCGATTCTGGCGCAGCAGCGCCCAGACATGTTTCCAGAACACGCGGCGGGACGCACGCTTGATGCCCTGCCGATAGACCAGCATGAAAGCGGCGCCATACGTGCGGATCTCTCGGATGACATCGTGCAGGCTGATCCCGCGTTTCGGAATGGAGTTCGGGTCGATGCCCAGGTCCTGCGGCGGCGCGGCGGGCCGGTCCAGGCCGAGTTCCAGCGACATGCGATAAACCCGGCCCATGTAGTTCACCGGATCGTTCAGACGTTGCAGCGCGGCCAGATATTCCCGCGCAATCTCTGCCGTCGGGCGCGTCGGGACAAAGTTCAGAACGTCGGTCTGGCTGATGCCACCCAGATCCTCCAGCAGCCGCCCTTCCTTTTCCAGACGGGTGAACAGGCCGGTATTGGGCAGCACCTACGGCATAGAGATCATGGCGCGGGTGATGTTGCATTATTCCACAAGAACGACCATCCGGTCGCCCGCCCCGGCGGCCTCGTTGTCGAACCCGATGATGAACCCGGCAATGACGCGCAAGCCTCTGCTTTGCAGCTTGCGCACGGATTGCGGCATGGACTCGCGGTTGTTCTGATGCTTGCGGGTCAGTTCCAGGCTGTCCACATCCGGCGTCTCGATGCCAAGGAACACCGCATCGAAATTGCAGGCAACAATCCGGTTCAGCAGTTCCTCGCCGGCGGCCAGATCGATCGACGCTTCGGTTTGCAGATAGAACGGGGTGCCATGCGCCAGTTGCCAGACCAGCAAGGCGCGCAGAAGCGCCTTCACGTTCTTCTTGTTGCCGATGAAATTGTCATCGACCAGGAACACGCCGCCCCGCCAACCAAGGTCATAGAGGATCTGCAATTCCGCCAGCATCTTGTCGATGGGCTTGGTGCGCGGCACCCGGCCGAACAAGTTGATGATGTCGCAGAACTAGCACAAGAAGGGGCAGCCCCGGGAATACTGCACCGACATCATCTCGCACTCATGAATGTCCAGCAGGTCTAACCGGGCGACCGGAGTCGTCTCGAGCCCGGGCTTTTGCCCCTTCGCACCATAGCGCCGGGCCGGTGCGCCGTCGCCCCGCCGCCAGCCCGGATGCGCCCGCGCGTCGCGGACCATCTCGGACAGAGTGATCTCGGCCTCGTCCATGACGATATGGTCGGCGCCCGCTGGCCTCGGCATCCTCGGGCACGCTGGTGACATAAGGGCCGCCCACCTCGACTGGCAGACCACGCTGCCCAGCCTCGCGGATCGTGCCCAGAAAATCCTCTTGCTGCACGATCATCGGGGACGGCATGACCATATCGGCCCAGGCCCAACCCTGTTCGCTGAGCGCGCGCACATTCTTGTCCACCAGCCGAAAGGACCAGTTCTGCGGCAGGATCGCCGTGACCGTGACCATGCCCAGCGGAGGGACAAGCGCCTTGGTTCCGACCAGCTCAAGGACGCGGTCAAACGACCAGTAACTTTTGTGGAAGATCGGCCAAACCAGCAGAATGTTAATGGGTTAACTCTGAAATCCACATCCTTCGCAAGACACTTGCGGGCAAACACAAGCATGTCGCCGCGCCCGACGGCCCAGGGTCGACGGCAAGCCCCAACCCGCGACGCGGCGTCTATCCATGCGAATTGGTACCGCGGCCGTGCGGACCTCTCAACGTTCGGTTCCCCCGGGCGACGGAGCCCCGGACGTTCCGGCCTTGGCCCGCCGTTTCAACCGGTCGCGCAGCAGCGGAACCCCAAGGGCGGCCAGAACGAACAGACCTGTCAGCAACTTGAGGTCCGAGGGTTTGAGGCCAAAGCTTAGCGCCATCGCGACGAACTGGAAATACAGCAGTGCGCCCAGTACCGGCGCCAGAATCTGGCGCCACAGCGTGTCGCGACCCAGGACGGACTCGCCCAGTATCGTGGCGGCAAGGCCGATCACCAGCACACCGACGCCCATATTGACGTCGGCATAGCTTTGATATTGCGCCATCACCGCCCCGCCCAGCGCCGACAGACCTCCGGCCAGCGCCAGCCCCGCGACGACAAAGCCACGGGTGGACAGGCCCTGCGCCCGGGCCATCACCTGATTGGCGCCGACGGCCCGCAGGCCAAGGCCCAATTCGGTGTGCAAGAACCAATACAGCGTGCCACACAGCAGGGCGAGCAGCGCGGCCAGCAAGGCGAATTGCCCCATGGGCGTGCCACCGTCAAAGCCCAGAAAGACGGTGAACACCGTTTCTGAGTCGTAGATCGAAGTGTTGGGCTTGCCCATGACGCGGATGTTCACGCTGAACAGCATCGTCAGAACGATGATCCCCGCCAGCAGCGAAGTGACCTTGAACGCCAGATGGATCACCGCCGTCACGCTGCCCGCTACGGCCCCCGCCAGCAGGGCGATCAACACGGCGGGCGCGATGCTCATACCGCCTGCCAAAAGCGCGGCGGCCACCGAGGCGCCCAGAGGAAAGCTGCCCTCGGCCGTCAGATCCGGTAGGTTCAGCAGCCGGAACGGAATCATCACCGCAAGCCCGACAAAGGCATAGACCGCCCCCTGTGCGAGGCTGACGGGCACGAGGTTCCAATAGCTTGCGAGGAAATCCATCGGGCGCGCTCAGGTCAGCAACATGCGATCGCTGACGATATCGTGGAACCGCGCGACCAGATCCGTCGCACTCAGCCCGGCCTTTGCCGGCCGGTCCAGATCCAGGATCACCCGCCCCTCATGCATCATCAGCAGCCGGTCGCCATGGGCGATGGCGTGGTCCATGTTGTGGGTGATCATCAGCGTCGTCATCGCCTCATCCGCCACCGCCGCCAGCGTCGCCCGCATCACCAGATCCGCTGCGCGCGGGTCCAGCGCCGCGGTGTGTTCGTCCAGCAGCAGCAGCTTTGGCCGCGCGAAAGTCGCCATGACCAGCGTCAGCGACTGGCGCTGCCCGCCCGACAACAGCGCGACGCGGTCGCCCAGCCGATCCTCCAGCCCCAGCCCCAAGGGTTCCAGCGCGGCCCGAAACGCCGCCCGGTCTGCCGCGTTCAGCCCCCGGCCCAACCCGCGCGCCGCCCCGCGCCGGGCTGCAATGGCCAGGTTCTCCTCGATGCTCAGGGCGGCGGCGGTGCCCATCATCGGGTCCTGAAACACCCGCGCAATGTGGCGCGCCCGAAGATGCGGCGGCATTCCGTCCAGCACCGCGCCCCCCACCGACACCCGGCCCGCATCCAACGGCACCTCGCCGGCAAGGGCGTTCAGCGCGGTGCTTTTGCCCGCCCCATTGCTGCCGATCAGCACCGCGAACTCGCCCCGCGCCAGACGAAAGCTGACGCCGTTCAGCGCCCGCTTTTCCTGGACGGTGCCGGGAAAGAAGGTCTTGCTCAGCCCCTGAGCCTCTGCCCCGGCAGGCGCGGCCTCGCTCATTTGACGCAGTTGCAGCCCGACAGCGCCGCGGGCAGGGTCATGCCAACGCGGTCCATATAGGCTTGGCTGATCTGGGCGCTGTGATCCTCTGGCGCCGGGCGATAGACGCCGATGGCGGCGATATCCTCGCCGTCCAGCACCCGCGCGGCCCTCAGACCCGCCTGGCGTCCAACCTCGAACCAGGACACCGACATCGAGGCGAGGATCTGCCCGTCGACGATCCCGACTGGCGAGGCGTTGATCACCGGCAGATCAATCCGCCGGGCGGCGGCCGCGACGGCGGGCATTGCGGGCTGCAGCATGCTGGACGGGATCAGGTACAGCACATCCACATCCTTCAGCGCATCGACCCGCACCGGAATGTCATTGGTTGATTCGACGCTGACGGTGACCAGTTCGATCCCCATCGCATCGGCGGCGGCCTGGGCATAAGACAGGTTCACCACATCGTTGGCATCGCCGGGATTGTAGAGGATGCCCACAGAGGTCACCTCGCCCAGCAGATCCCTGGCAAAGCCGAACACCGTTTCCATGGATTGCAGGTTTGACGCGCCGGTGTAGCGGTCGCTGCCGCCCTCCCAGCTGGTCACCAGCCCTGCGTCCACCGGGTCGGTGACGGGCGCAAAGACGATGGGCAGCGACTTGTCGCGAATAACCCGGCGCGATGCCTGGGTGATCGGGGTCGTGACCGTCAACAGCAGGTCCGGCCCGCCTGCTTCGAGCGTCGTCAGCATCTGCGCGACCACCGACGGGTCGAAGCTGGCGTCCTGATAGGCATACTCGACGCCGGAGCCTTCGGCATAACCGCCGTCGGTCATGCCCGTCTTGAACCCGTCGACCACGGCGGTCAGCGCCGGATGCGGGCCAAGATTGGCGATGGCAACGGTCTTGTCCTGGGCGGCGAGCGATCCCGCGCTGAAGACCAGAGCGAGGGTTGCGAGTGTCCGGAGCAGTCTAGCCATGTCGATTTCCCTGATTGGTCGGTGCTGTCACTATGTCATACGAGGCGCATCGGTCCATCCGACAAACCGCAAGCCTGCAGGATCGAGAACCAGGCGGAATCGGTCATCTCTGTTCCGGAGACGCCAATGGCGGGTTGCCGCTTTTCCGTGCGCATATAGCTGCCATCCGTGCCCCAGGCCTCGACCTCGGCGATGGCGCAGTCCAGCGTCGGATCCGCGACCAGCACGCCCCGGCAGGCATCCACCCCAGTCGACAACAGAGCGGTCGTCACCATTGTGTTGACGTTGCGCGGAAAGCGCGCGGCTATGTCGCGCACCGGGCCGTCAAAGATCGTCGTGGCCTCGGTTATGTCCTGCGGATCCAGCGTCACGTCGGAAAAGTCGATGTTGTCGGGATGTTTGCGAAAGGTCACCTGCGCGCGCGCCCACGGCACGGTGCGCTTTGTCAGTTCCTCGCCCCCGATCAGCGCGCCCGCCGCCAGCAGCAGGCGGGTGCCGCTGGCCCGCGCCGTCTCCAGCAGCGTTTCCCGCAGCGCGTCATCCGTCAGCGCGCCGGTGGACAGGGGCATGTAATCGGCCCCGGACAGGATATGGGCGCCATGCAGGCGGGTGATGTCGGGATGGGCCGCCTCGACCACCAGATCAACCTCGGCCAGCGGCAGATTCGCCAGCGAGGCCAGAAAGGCCGGGTCCGCGACATCGTCGGCCTGATCGCGGCGCCGGGTATGCACAAAGGTCAGAGAGAACGCCTGCGGCCGGCGGCGCAGGCGGGCCACGATCTCGCGCCCGATAAACCCGTAGCCGATTACGCCCAGCCGGACCGGCGATCTGTGTGCAGTGCCTTCCAAAGCGATCCCCGGACCCGCAATTTGATACGCACACGTATGGTAACACCGCATCCGTGTCCGCTGTCAAGCCTCGCGCGGTCAGGAGACCGGCAGATCCAGCAGCTTTTGCAAAAGCGACTTCAGTTGCCGCGATTCTTCCTCTGACAACGGGCCGCTGAGAGCTTTCTGATAAGCGATGTTGTCCGCCTCTACCTCGCGCAGGATTTGCAGGCCCAGCGCGCTGGGTTCAACCGCAAGCGAGCGGGCGTCCGTGTCCGAAGGGCGCCGCTCTATCAGGCCGCGCTTTTCCATGCGCCGCAGCAGATCGCTGACCGTGTTCATATCCAGCGCGATCCGCGCACCCACAGCCCGCTGCGAGGCGCCGGGCATCTGCGCCGCCGCGACCAGCAACGCAAGCTGGCGCGAGGTGATGCCATGCGCCCCCAACCGGTCGGTGAACAGGGCCTCGGCATGGAAATGTGCCCGCCGCAGCAGGTGCGACAGCAATCCGTGCAACTCGTAGGCGCCAGCAATCTCTGGGGCGTCGATCTCTGGGGCATCGATCTCTGGCGGGGGGGTTGGCTTGGCGGGCGGTTGCAAAAGCGCGGGTTCCGTTGGTTGCGGTTCCCGATGTCCTACTGCCGAATCCGCCGGCTGTCCAACCGGGCCCTGCGGCATTTGCGCAACCTTTGCCGGATCGCGCAGGCGCACCTGAGAACGACAGAAGGTTTCGCCATTGAACCGTTGCCAGGAAAGGCGGGCCAATCCGGCTTGGGCGGAGCCCTTTGGAACCGGGACTGTCCAAACCCGCCGGAACTTCGTTAGGATTGCGCATGGAACACTGGATCTACTTTCTGATCATCGGGCTGTGCCTGCTGGGCGGGTTGGCCGCGGACGAGCTGGGGCGCCGCACCCGCCTGCCGCGCGTTACCTTTCTGATGCTGATCGGCGTGGTGGTCGGGCAGTCCGGCTTTCAGTTGCTGCCCGACGGGATCGAAGCCTTGTTCGAGTTCCTGACGACCGCCGCGCTGACGATGGTCGCGTTTCTGCTTGGCGGCGCGCTGACCTACAGCAATTTCGCGGCGCATGGGCGAACGATCATCTGGATCTCGGTCGCCATCGTTCTGGTGACCGTGCTGCTGGTGGCGCCGGGGCTGTGGCTGGCCGGGCTGGACCCATCGGTTGCGCTGGTGCTGGCGGCCATCGCCGCCGCGACCGACCCCGCCGCCACGTCGGACGCGCTGAAACAAGCCGGGCAGGCGGGTGATTTCGCCGACAGCTTGCGCGGGATCGTCGCGATTGACGATGCATGGGGCCTGCTGGCGTTCAGCATGGTGATGGTCGCGGTGCAGGCGCTGAACGGCGCCACGGATCTGAACGCGCTGTGGGAGGGCGCCTGGGAGGTGTTCGGCGCGCTGGGGCTGGCCGCCGTGATCGGCTTTCCCGCCGCCTACCTGACCGGCCGCGTCCGCCCCGGTGAACCGCTGGCCGCCGAGGCGATTGGCCTGGTGTTTCTGACCGCAGGGCTGGCCCTGTGGCTGGAGGTGTCGTTCCTGATCGCCGGCATGGCCGTGGGCGCGCTGATCATCAACTTCGCCACCCACCACCGGCTCGCATTTCACGAGATCGACCGGATCCAGTGGCCCTTCATGGTCCTGTTCTTCATCCTGGCGGGCGCCTCGTTCGAGGTGGGCGCGCTGTGGACGCTGGGCGCGGTGGGGGCCCTGTACCTTGGGCTGCGGGTCGTGGCGCGGGTCCTGGGGGGCTGGGTCGGCGCAAAGATCGGCGGCGCTCCCCGCTCGCAGGAGCGTTGGTTCGGCGTCGCGCTGCTGCCCCAGGCCGGAGTCGCCATCGGCATGGCCCTCATCGCGGTCGAGGTGCTGCCCGAGCATGAAAGCCTGATCCTGAGCCTGACCATCGGCAGCACCATCGTGTTCGAGCTTGTGGGACCAGTTGCCACCATCTGGGCGGCCCGGCGGGTTGCGGCCAACACGGGCACGCGCGAAAGCACGGCGACCTGACCGCAAGGTGCCGGTCGCCGTGCCCGTTGTTCAGCGCAGGATGCCCAGCGCCGTCATATCGAGACCCAGCGGGCCCGCCAGATCCTCAATCGAATCGTACAAAAGCTCGAAAGCATAGGGCGGATTGTGCACATAGGCACCCGCATCGGCGGTCGCGAACTTCCAGTTATAGACCGCCCGCAATAGGCGCGGGGTCCAGGCATTGTAAGCCACCGCGCGCTCTCCGTCGCGATCCGCCAGACCGTCGCCATTCGCGTCTGCATAGAAATAGGGGTAATGCGCCCCATCATACAGGATCGGCGTGCCCACAACTTCGGCGGCATAGTCCGTGAGCAACTCCAGCAGCAGATCGGCATTGGCGCCCAGGTCAGCCTGGATGCCCTTGGTCGTGTCGCCGCTGCCGTCATAGCTGACGCGTGAGATCCGGATGCGGTCCGGCACACCGCTTTCGTGGCAGGTCAGGCAGGTCTCTGCCGCGATGTCGAGCGTGTGGGGGTCATGGCAGGACACGCAATTGGCCACCGGCTTGGCATGGAAGAACCGGCCGGAATAGGTCTTGCCCGGATAATGATAGCCAAGCCCCCCGTAGGCGCCCAGATTGGTGGCCGCCGCCACGGCGTAATGCGGGTTGATGAATCGCAGATCCGGGTGGCCCTCATCCAGCGGCTTGTCGGCGATGGCCGCCTCGATGGTGGTGCCCGCCGCGCGTCCCTGGTGACAGGTGACACAGGCCGCATCCGCGCCAGAGACCGGGTGCTGCACCCCCGAAGACAGCGTGATGCTGGTGACGCTGGACAGGTTGGGGCTGTGGCAGGTGTCGCAATCGACGACGCCGCCCACAGGGATCGGGGTTGCGGGTAGGCCCGGCGGGCTGCCATCGAGCCCGTGGAACGACCGGAACCCCGCCCCCGAGTGGCAGACAGAGCAATTCGGCGGTATCCCGCCATCCGCGTTCCAATGGGTGAAGCTTTCCGAGGTGGCGTCGGAATGGCCGGACCGCGCCCAGCTTGCGATCACCCGGGCATTGGGGATCGCAATGGTGTCCGGCGCAAACGGCCCGCTGCGGGGCATGATGAACACCGGCTGACCCGGGCTGGCACCCTCGCCCGACAATTCCGGCCCAGCGCCGGAGGATTGCGCATAAACGTCGTCCCCCGTGAGGCCGACCGACAAGAGAGCCAGGCCCGTGACAGCAACTGCAGAAAAAAGGGCGACTCTGAGGTGCGGATTGATATGCGTCATGGCAAACCTTTTCTGGTTCTAGACAATCGCGCGCAACTTCAGTGTAACGTCCGAACGACGGCTTGGCTACACGCATAGGCCATTCGCCGCATCGGACCCCGAAAAAGGAGGTGCCGCGATGATCTGGGGATCGACGCCCGGGCTGGACATTCGGCCGCAGCACGCGCCCGCTGCCCTGGTCCAGCGCCACCTGACGGACGAGGCTGCCCTGTGGGCGCATCCCGGTGCGGATCTGCGCGTCGACCCTCTGGTCGAGGTTGGCGCGCTGGTGGCCCAGGGCGCGCCGGTCTTGCGCCTGCGTCACCAGCCTCGGATCATCCTATGCGCGCCGATGCCCGCGCGGGTGGCAACGCTCGATCTGGGTCCGGGGCGGCGCCTGCACGAGATGCGGTTTTTTCACGAACCTGAGGCGGGGCGCCACCGGCACACCGTTGAAGCGGCCACCCAGACGCCCGAGGATCTGCGCAAGCTGATGCAATCCGCCGGTGTCTGGCCGCTGATCCAGTCGCGGCCCTTTGGCCGCCTGCCCTCGCCCACCGAAATCCCTGCCGCGATCTTCGTCATGCTGCTCGACACCCGGCCGGGCGCGCCGTCGCCGCTGGAGGCTGTGGCCAAACGCATGCCCGATCTTGAACTGGGGCTGGACGCGCTGTGCCGCCTGACCGCCGGGGCCGTCTTTCTGTGTCAGCCGCCGGGCGCGGATGCCGTTCACATGGGTCGGCGCGCCGGAAACCTGCAGATCCTGCGCGCCAGACCACGGCATCCCTGGGGTCTGGCGGGCTATCAAGTCCACCGGCACTGCCCGGCCGACATGGACCGTCCCGTCTGGGACTTGCAGGCCGAAGATGCCGCCGGGCTGGGGGAATTGCTGCGCACCGGAATGGTGCCGCAAACGCGCCGGATCGCAGTCGGGGGCGCGGCCATGGACCGCGCATTGCTCTTCGATTGCCAGCCGGGCGCCGATCTGCGCGGGCTCTGCCACGGACATGTGGCGCCGGGGCCACACAGGATCCTCACCGGATCTGCGCTGGACGGGCGGGTGTCGCACTGGCTGGGGGCGCGCGACCGCCAGGTAACGGCCCTGCCCCCGGCGCCGGACACCCGCCGCGCTCACTGGTTCATCCGCGCGTTGCGCGGCGCCTCTCGCCCGGTGCCACTGATCCCGACGGCGGCACTGGAACAGGCAATGGGCGAGGCGCTGCCCACGATCCCCTTCCTGCGCGCCCTGTCCGCCGACGACAGCGAGGCCGCGATCCGTCTGGGCGCATTGTCCTTTGTCGAGGAGGATCTGGCGCTGGCCGACTACGTCAGCGGCGCCGTGCCGCGCCTGTCGGGGCGGTTGCGGTCGATGCTGGATCGTATGGCCGAGGAGCAGGCGCCATGATCCGCGGCATCTGGGACAGGGAGACCGTTGCCCTGCTGCGCCTGGCCGCGCTGCTGCCGCTGGCTCTGCTGTGGGGCCTGTCCGAAGGGTGGGGCGGCATGCTGCGCCTGCTGTTCTTTGCCGCGATCGTCGCCGGGTGGCAGGCGATCTGGATGGTCGCGCGGGCACAGCCGCCCTCTGCCGCCGGGCTGCTGACCGCAATCGCGCTCGCCATACTCGCACCCGAAGGGCTGGGGCCGCTGCAACTTCTGATAGGGGCAAGCTTTGGGATCGTGATGGCAGAGCTGGCCTTCGGCGGTTGGGGCCGCAACGTGCTGAATCCGGCGACGGTGGCGCTTGCGTTCCTTGGCTTCGGCTTTCCGGCGGCGCCCTGGCCGGATCTGGCGGTGCAGGTGGGATGGGGGGCGGTCCCGGCGCTACTGATCGGCATCCTGCTGGGCGTCTCTTCGCTGCGGCTGGTGCTGGGCGCGGCGCTGGGCCTGGGACTCGCGGGCCTGGCAGGGATGCCGCCGGATCAGACGGCGATTCTGGTGATCCTGGCGCTGCTGGTCACCGATCCCGTTGCCAGCGCCGCCACCCCCGCCGGGCGCTGGGCCAGCGGCGCACTGTTCGCCGCGCTGGTGGTGCTGTTCCACATGGCCTGGCACAGCGCGGCGCCGGTCGCGCAAGTGGTGGCCGCCGCGCTGCTGACCTCGCTGACCGCGCCGCTGATGGATGAAATCGCACTGGCCGCCTGGCTTGCAAGACGGAGGAAACGCCTTGGCTGACCTGAACCCGATCACCGCGTGGCAGCGCTTTCTGGCCCAGCCCATCGACAGCCGTGGCAAGACGATGCTGGTGGCGTTCCTGGTCTCGGCGTTCTGTGCGGTCATGGTCACCGGCGCCACATTCATGCTGCGCCCGATCCAGCAGGCCAACCGCGCCGCCGAGCAACAGGCGCGGCTGGAAGGGCTGGTCGCCGCGATCCCCGGCATGTCGCAGATGCTGGCCAAGGCCGACGGCGCCGCCCTGTCGGTGGTGGTAATCGACCTGGCCGAAGGCGCCGCCGCGCCCGATATCCGCCCCGCCACCCTGGAGGCCGCGCTGCAATTGCCCGAGAACTGGACCGCCCTGCCGCCCGAAGCGGACATGGCCGGCATCGGGCATCGCCCAAATCTGGCGCAGATCTACCTGTTGCGCGATGGCGACGCGGTGACGCTGGCGATCCTTCCCGTCTTTGGCGCCGGGTACAACGGCATGATCGAGGGGATGCTGGCCCTGCATGGGGATATGGAGACCATCGCGGGTTTCACCGTCACCCGCCAATCCGAAACGCCCGGTCTTGGCGCCCGGATCGAGGAACCCGCCTGGCAGGCCTCCTTTGCCGGGAAACGCTTTGCGGACGAGGCTGGGAACATGCGCTTTGCGGTCGCGCGCGGTCCCTCCGCCAGCGGTTTTGAGGTCGACGGGATCACCGGCGCCACCCGCACCAGCAACGCGGTGTCGCGGATCGTGCGCTTCTGGCTGGGGCCCGAAGGCTATGGCCCGCTGCTGGACGCGATCCAGCGGGGGGAGTTCTGACCGATGGCCAGCCGTTTCTGGACCACGTTGACCGAGCCGTTGATCCGGCAGAACCCGGTGACACTGCAAATCCTGGGCATCTGCTCGGCGCTGGCGGTCACGACCTCGCTGGACACGGCGCTGACGATGGCGGCGTCGCTGACGGCGGTGATCGTGTTGGCCGCCGGCGTTGTCAGCCTGATCCGCCGCGCCATCCCGGCCACGATCCGGCTGATTGTCCAGATCATCGTGGTCGCCTCGCTGGTGGTTGTGATCGACCAGCTTTTGCAGGCCTTCCTTTTTGATATCAGTCAGCGCTTGTCGGTCTTTGTTGGCCTGATCACGACCAATTGCCTGGTGTTGGGCCGCACCGAATCCTTCGCCCGGACGCATCCGCCGCTGGTGTCCATGGTGGATGCGCTTGGCAATGGGCTGGGCTATTCGCTGGTACTGGTGGTGATCGGCGCGCTGCGGGAACTGTTCGGAACCGGCCGGTTGCTGGGCTGGCAGATCCTGCCGACCGTCGATCAGGGCGGCTGGTTCGAGCCGCTGGCCCTGATGCTGCTGGCGCCCTCGGCCTTCTTCCTGCTGGGCGGGCTGGTCTGGGCCGTCCGCTCGATCTGGCCCGAGCAGGCCGAACCGCCCGAGGTCGCGCCCCTCACGACAGAGGAGGCCCGGCAATGACCGACCTGGCCGCCCTGTTCCTGCGCGCGATGTTTGTCGAGAACATGCCGCTGACCTTCTTTCTGGGCCTTTGCACCTTTCTCGCCCTGTCCCGCAAGCCCGAGACGGCCCTGGGCCTGGGCGTTGCCGTGACAGCGGTGATGGGCATCACAGTGCCGGTGAACCAATTGCTCTATGCAGCGTTGCTGGCACCGGGCGCGCTGGGCTGGGCGGGCTATC
>CAYGRI010000063.1:0-19117 GCA_964352155.1 uncultured Maritimibacter sp.
GCACGGTCGCACACGACCGCAAGTGAAAACTCAATGGGCCGTAACCGGCGCATACGTTCCGTCCATGCGACGATGGCCGGTCTTGCGTCTGGCGAGACCATGGACGCGCCCGAAGCAGAAGCGCCTGCGGCGTCACTGGTCCCTGACCTTGCCCCCTGGTCCGGGATCAGGGGGCAAGGTCAACCACCCCGGCCAATCTGTCAAACTGGATCAGAAAGCACGGCGTCACCCGACCCAGATCATGAAATCCGGTGGTGGTTTTGGTACCTTTGTTGGGTTGAACCCTTAACAGTGAAAATACTGACTTTGCGCCCTTAACGATTGCTCTTATCAATGGAGATAATGCCCATACTATAAAGTGTAAGAAACGTATTCTGAGCAGTTTGGCACTAATTATTCATGACCTAATAGCTGGAAATCATGCATTTGAAAGGGATATTGATACTCACTTTAGGCACCTCGAAGATGCTAAGCGCGATATTTCAAATAGGTCTTATCAGGCATGGCTATCACACATGCGGGCAAAACTGGAACGAGGTAAGCAGGCGAGATCGGCTTGAAAAGACGGCATCTGATCGAAATGGCAGAACCAGCGCATTGGTTGTGGGCAAATGGCCGTCCGCATACGACCGTTTTCAAGAGATGACACGTTCTGGCATATCGCTGGGCCTCACGCTTTGTCGTGACTGGTGTGCGCGGCTTATGATCTTGCGTTTTGGTCTTCGGAAGGCCCTGCCCTTCGCATCCCGTTTTCTGCTTGTCTGACACCCCTGCCCGGCTCGTGCTGTCCAGGGCAAGCCCTGCGGACTCTGCTTCGCAGGCCGGACCTTAAGGCTATGCCTTCGGCCGACAGCGCCGGATCGGCGGTGTCTCGTCTATGGCAGACGGTGCGAAGGACGCGCCGTCCTCACTCACCAAAAGGAGGACGCCATGAGCAGTTCACCCCCAACCCATAACGTCATCTACAAAGCCCGGACCTATGCCGGTGATGATGGCAAACCCCGCAATGCCTATGGCACGATCGGCGCCGCTTGGTGCGCTGAAGACGGCATTCGCATCCGGCTCGATACCGTGCCCGTCAGCTGGGACGGCATGCTGTATCTGCGCGAACGCGAGGTGGTGGCACCATGATTCCGTCATGCCCGATCTTACGCTGTCCCTGCATTGGCAGGGGCAGCGTCTCGCACTGCGCTGGCCAAGGTTGCTGATTCTGATTGGCTTAACTGGTAGCTATCAGCTATCTTCTTTAACTGGTAGCTATCAGATAGCTATCCACTATCTGCCAGATACCCTTTGGCTAACCGCTAGCTATCTGCTACCTTTCTTAAAAAACAAACACATCATGAGGGAGCAGTCTCATGCCGGTTATTTCTTTTGCCAACCCGAAAGGCGGGGCAGGCAAAACAACCACAGCCTTGTTGCTGGCCAGTGAGTTGGCCGCACGCGGTGCAGTTGTCACGGTCATCGATGCCGACCCTGAGCGCTGGATTTCGCAATGGGGCGCACTGCCTGGCAAGCCCGACAAAATCACCATCATTGGCGATGTCACCGAAGACTCGATCGTCGATCACATCGAGGCGGCGAGCGCGAGCTCGCAATTCGTCATCGTGGATTTGGAAGGCACGGCCAGTCTTATGGTGGCTAACGCCATCGGCATGTCTGATTTGGTGCTGATCCCAACCCAAGGCTCTTCTATGGACGCCAAGGGTGGTGCCAAGACGATCCGCCTTATCCGCAATCAGGAACGCATGGCACGCCGCTCCATACCGCATGCCGTCGTGCTGACCCGTACCAGCGCTGCCGTCACATCGCGCTCGCTTCGCAATGTGCAGCAGCAGCTGGCAAATGCGGGCATCGAGGTTTGTGCCACTGCCATTGTTGAACGCGCCGCATTCCGTGACCTGTTCGATTATGGGGGGGCGCTTGCTGATCTTGATCCTGCGCTGGTCAGTAATGTCACCAAGGCTCGCGAGAACGCGCAGAGCTTTGTAGGTGAGGTGCTGGCAAGGCTAAAACAGGCGCAGCTGGCGGAGGCGGGATAATATGAGCAAGGAACGCGCAAGTCTCGGCTTTGCCGACGAGATCGACAATTTTGACCCGCAGGAATGGGCGCCGTCACCGCAAAAGGCAGCACGGCCGAAGCCCGAACCCGAAGTCACGCGCAAAGTCGCTGCGGCAAACGGCTTTCAGTCGCGTGAGGCGGCACAGGCGGAGCCTAAGCGCCAGCAACGTCGTCGCCGCACCGGTCGCAATGTTCAGTTCAACATCAAAGCCACGCCTGAGACGATCGACGCCTTTTGTGCTGTCGCAGACGGGCAGGGGTGGGGATTGGGCGAGACGCTGGAGAAAGCCGTCGAGCTATTGCAACAATCCTATCCGCCCAAAGCGAGTTAGACTTAACCTTCTTTTGCTCGCTTCTTGCAAAAGCCGATGAAGGCCGCATCCAGGCTGCGCGGGGCCTCTGGCTGGCTGGCAGCAAAGGTTTTCCACTCGCTGTAGAGCGCATAGATATCGAAGCCAGGTGCCGCACGTCGTGCCTTGTCCAGCAGGGCAGGGGCGGGCGCATCGGGTAGCCCGAGATTCATTTCCGCCTGTCGCTTCGAAAAGCCGTGCTTTTTCACAGAAAAGACAACGTTCATGCCCCGCATATCGATGTCATAGTCAGGGATATGGCCGTCCTGTGCGATCTGCTTCACAAAAAATTTGAACTTCTTGGACGGTGAGTTGCTGCCTACTTTGCGTTGCAGCTTGTCCAGCCCAATTTTGAAGGAATGCCCCTGATCGCCTACATGCTTGCGTGCCAGCTCATAGATGCGCCGCTCCAACGGCCGCCGCAGCCGAAAATATTGCGGGTTGATCGTCAGCACTTCCATGCCTTGCACAGCGCGGAAGGTCCAATCCGATAGCTTTATGCGCACTTTCGTCATTCGGCCGAAGACCGACTCCTCGCCCTCTTCGTCACGGCGGGTGATTTCATATTCATCGATCAGGCCGAATCCCTTGATTTGGCGATGATCGCCGGTCGGAATATCGGTCTTGATCGTAGTACCGCGCAGCCGGTCGAGCGCGTCTTCAAACCGTTTATAGCTCTCACGATTGGTGCGCCAGTTCGTGGCGACCATCGCTTCATGGGCCGTCATCTCTACCCAGGGACTAATCTCATCCCCCGCATTGAGCTGATGCACCAGCTTGCTGATGCAATACAGCAGGAGGTCCTTATCCATGATGGTCGCCAGCCCCTTGCCGCTGGGCACGATCATGACGCGCTTGCCATCATGGCGGTATTCCAGCTGGCGCATGTCAGGCTTAACCGACAGCGAGAACACCGGGTGCTCCATAGACGCCATATCGTCCTTGGGTGCCGCATCCGACACGTCAAGGATGAAAAAATCCCGATTGGGATGTCGATCTGGCAGCAGATTACCCATGACGATCACGCTAGAGACGCTTCGTCGCTCTGGGAACCAATTTCGTCGATCTAGGAACCCGAACACCGCAGATTTCCTCGTCGATCTAGGAACCTGTGGCTATTCACACACAACGAAAGAACTTCGCCCCTCTAGGAACCGATCTTCGCCCCTCTGGGAACCCAATCTTCGCCCCTCTAGGAACCGATCTTCGCCCCTCTGGGAACCTGAAACCCGATTCTGGAGCCTTTTTTCCCTAATTTTTCTGAAGCTTACGCGTTTCATCATAAAGGCGTAACTTACTAACCCCCTATATAACTGTATTAACACCAACAACCTCTGTGGAAAACTCGTCCAACACCACCTTGAATAGCTCTTTCAAAAAAAGCATCCACCTCATCGGCGGATTGGTTTTTATCCTAAGGTGTCAGCCCTACGGGCTGAAAAAATCCTATGAAGGGCTCGCTCTCGCTCACCAAAAGGAATGGGGGAGATCGTTCGCGGATTCCTTCACGCCGCTTTTCGCTTGAGTTGAGAGCCAGCAGACAGACAGAACCCTTGCAAGCGGTGGCTCCTCGCCATGCTCAGATGCTGCGCATCCTGCGCGTACCTGATGTTTGGCCCCCGCGCCTTCACCTATGCGCTGGAAGCGCTTGATCCGACGGAACAGATCGACGGTTTCATCCCGACCGCGACCATCATCGCGCTCGGTTACTACAAAGACAAAGAGAGGGCCTGACCATGTCCCGTGATGCGTATGTCTGGCGCTGGTATGCCGAGGTGACAAATGATCTTCGCCATACCCATGAGCGGGCCTGGTTTGGGCGTGAGGTGACGGGGAACAACGGGCCTGACCAGTTTCCTGGTATGGTGCCCGATGGTGAAGAACCGCCTGATTGGGACACTGAGCCCGACACGCCGGACGGTGAGGGCGTTCATCAAGGCGCGGAAGCTCATGAACTCTACGGTGACGCGTCAGAGCCTGCCTCTGGTGCCGAGATCGAGGGTCCGGCCGTTGATCCGCCGCAGATGGAGCCGGAGTGATGCTGCGGTGGGCACAAGACCGGATGCGGCGGTTTGCGCCACATCCGATCCCGTTTCACCATCAGCTGGAAACCACGCTGCTGCGCTTTGGTCGCCGCGATCGCTGGACGATCGGAGACTCGGTGGAGGCAACGCTTGTGCTGGGCGGTGTCGGCAGCGGCAAAACCAGTGGCGCCGGGAATTCGCTCATGAGAGCGATGCTCTACGCCGGCTATGGCGGGCTGGTGCTCTGCGCCAAAAATAACGAGGCGGATCGCGTCTGTCGCCTGGCCTCCGAATGCGGCCGAGGCCGTTCCGTGATCCGCTTCGATGCGTCGGGTGTGCATCGGTTCAATTTCATGGAATACACCGCCGCGACCCTTGGGCGTGACGGCTTCGATCAGAACCTCTCCGCTGCATTGCTGGCGGCCGCCGAGGCGTCCCGGACCGTCAAATCCACGGGAGGCGATGGCGATAACGCCTTCTTCCGCGAGGCGTCGGAAGAATTGCTGCTGCATGTGCTGCCGTTTTTGCGGGTGACGCAGCCGCAGCTGCGATTGCGCGACCTGATGCGCTTCATCGACACCGCCCCGCAGACGAGCGTACAGTCCAAGAACAAGACCTGGGTGAAGACCAGCTTCTGTGCCCAGGTGCTTTTGCAGTGTCGCGTTCTGGCCGACCAGGGGCACCATGAAGCCGCACGCATCGCCGAGGAACATGCCGATTACTGGCTGCTGCGGTTTCCGCAGATGGGGGACCGGACACGCGGCAGCATCGTTGCGACGCTGACCTCGACGATCGCCGGATTGCTGTCCGGCAAGATCAACGAGCTTCTGGGCACCGACACGACTGTGGTGCCTGAGCTGACCCATGAGGGGGCGATCCTGGTCCTGGACCTCAGCATCCATGAATTCGGGGCGGTCGGTGCGATCGCCCAACAGATCATCAAGACCCTTTGGATGAAGTCGATCCAGTACCGTAAACCGGACCCGAAACGCCGGCCGCTGTTTTTGTGGATCGACGAATATCAGCTGCTGGCGAGCGCTGGTGACGCGGATTTCCTCTCGACCTCGCGTGAGTATCGCACCGCGCCGGTGTTCATCACCCAAGACCTGCCGACGCTCTATGCCGCTTTTGGGGGCGAGGAGAACCGGGGCAAGCAGCTGGTCGCGAAATTTGGCACCCGCATCTTCCACGCGACGACCGATCCGGTGACGGCCGGCTTTGCCAGCGACGTGATCGGGCAGACGCGCAAGCAGAAGATCAACCGCAGCGTCAACCAGGGCCGAAACTCTGGGGCGAGTGGCAACCAGGGTGGCAGCGACGCCAGCTCCGGCAGTGGCGATGGCGAGACTGTGGGGCAGGGGATTGCGATCGAGGGGTATGACGATCAGGACATCCGCCCGGAATATTTCGGGAATGAGCTGCGCACGGGTGGCAAGGCGAACCGCCGCCGTGTCGATGCGATCGTCATTCGCAGCGGTGCCCGCTTCAAGAAAAGCCGCCGCAACCGCCTGAAGGTCACGTTTCATCAGAACGCACGCTAGGGAGGCAAGCCTATGAACATCATCCGATTGTGCTGGTATCTGGTCCGTCTGGCGCTGTTTCTGGTGCGGATCGTGGTGTTTCGCAGCTACCAGCTGCTGTTTTTCCTGGCGCGTCCCGGCGGGCCATTCATGGCGCTCTGTCTGGTTTGCGCAGGCCTTTATGCCAGCTGGCACTGGAGCGGCCCCGCGCTTGCGGCGTTTCTGGCGCCGCTTTGGGAGCCGGTGCTGGCCTGGTCTGCCGCCCGCCCGGCCGGCGACGGTCTGCGCGACCTCGTCGAGCTGATCGCACCGGTGCGTATCGAGCTGTCGATCGGGACCGGCCTTGTGCTGCTCTACTGGCCCCTGGGCTGGCTGCAATGGATGCTGTGGTATGTGCTGCCGGCGTTTCCGGTGCCCCGCCGGCCGATCCGGCCGATGTTTCTGTGGCTGCCGGGCAAGCACCGCATTGAGCAGGCGACGTGCAGGATCGAGGTTCCAAAGCTGCCTTTGCGGTTTTGGGACGGCGACCAGGGACGGCTGGAGCGCTATTTGAGCCCTCAGGTGCGCATTCTGCTCGATCGCCCGCTGGACGCTCTGCTTCCCGCTCCAGCACTGCCTGAAGATCCCGTAGAGGCCCCTCAGGCGCCCGAGCCGCTTCCGCTGGCCCCTGATGCGCAGGACGAGGAGGGTACGGCCTCAGGGCCGAAAAAACGGCCCCGCACGGCCAAACCCAAGCAGGCGCCCCGAACGCAACCGCCACCGGCCAAAGTCACCAGGCGGCCGCCGCCGTCGCGTGCAGAACCGGCCAGCGGCTGATTACATGGGGGGCGGTTCCAGTAAGGGGCAGGATCGTATCACAAGCGGTGTTCGCGGTGCCGTTTGACGGCTGTAGTGACGGCGTTCTCGGAGATCAGCAGACTTCAAATCGTGGCGTCCATCACTTTGCGATTTTTGGGGGTAGCTCACCAAACCTGTGACCCCGTTCACAGCGCGTCTGCGGCTGCTCAGACATAACAAGGGCATCAAGGGGTCGATTCCGGTAGGGGGCAGGATCGTATCATAAGAAAATCCCGTGACGGTGTACCCTTTGAACCTACTAGATTTTCTACTTCGTAACCTCTTGATTTTGCTGATGCAGAAATTGTCCCATAAAACCACTTCACCAGTTGGGACGCGTGGTGGGCCATTGATCCCGCCTTCAATTTCGAACGAATATGGGGGCTAAGCGGCGCTCAGAAGCCCCTCACGGCCTGTCTTAAGGCCGAAACCGGACCGGTGCAGGCGAGTTGAAAACTGCGCAAGGCGCTGTGAAGCCAATGATACGATCCTGCCCCCTACCGGAATCGACCCCATTTTGTCAACCAAACCAACACCTACCGTGTGATCTCGTGGCTGGATTTCCAGGGCAGCGTCCAGGAATATGCCACTCTGGCCCCGGGGCATTCAGTCGAAATCTCGACCTATGAAGGACATCCCTGGATGGTTCAGGACGGTCGGGGTGATTGCCTGGAAGTCATCGAAAATGGCGCCCATCTGGCCTATGCTGCCCCGCCCAAGCCAAAGGTCTATCCCGGCACAGTCGATACCCATGTCGAGACCTACAAAGTCTCTGGCACCAGGGCGTACGGCGGCTACCTCAACATCCGCAAGGGCCCAGGAATGACCTACGGCAAAGTTGCGCATCTGCCCGAGGGATATTCGGTCAAGGTCGTGAAAAAGTCCAACGGCTGGGCGCAAATCAAGTTGCAGAACGGCCATAAAGGCTGGGTCTCGATGAAGTTCCTGGCGGCGGGGTAAGGCGCCCACCGACCAAGGCAAAGACAAGTAAACCCCGAGCGACGATCCTGTCGGTCGGGGTCAGTTGTGGAGAAGCGACCTCTACATCCGCTTGAGGGGATGTTCGCCGGGCAAGTCCTCCTCATCCTCGTCGAAGGGCTCATACCGGCTCATATCGTCGGATTTGATCGACCGGATCGCGATCCGGTCGATTTTTTCGATGTCGGGCGCAACCTCGGGCCAGACGTTCGGATCGTGGACGTAGATGGTGTGACGCGGTAGTGCACGTGCGGCTGGTAGAGTTTGTAGCCTGTCAGCTCGCCGTCGCGATTGTAGAGTTCGAGGACATGAAGGCCTTCATGGTGTTTCGCCTGTTCGGCGTTCAGGAAGGGCACGTCATTCTGTGCCCAGTCACGCAGCTTGCCGAGCTGATCGTCGTTGGCGCCCATGACGGGGATGCGCTTGCCGTAATTGTGGATCGCGACATCGACGGCGAAGCCGCGATCGACGAACTCGCGTTTGGCGAATTCTTCGGCCAGGGCGAGCTGGTCGTCGTGGCCGAGCTCCCAGGCAAGCCCGACCTGGACCTCGCGGCCGACGCGGGCGTTCTTGCGGGTTTCGAATTCCTCAACCCGGTTCCAGAGCTCTTCGCGATCGCCGGCCCAGGCCGGCGCTTCTTCGGGCAGAAGGATGAAGGCGTCTCTCACATCGATCCCCCGGTTCTGGTATCGGTGGACCCGTTCTTCGGTTTGGCCTGGCCGGGCGCGTTCGGTGAGTTTTTCGCCGGCACGGTAAGCTGCCCCAGCGACGGCGCTCTGGTTCTTGGCCCGTGAGACGGGGTATGTTCGTAGGTGGACACAGCGCATCATAGCATTGAGCCTAGCGGAGAAATGTGAAGATTATGTTAAAATGCTCGTCTACACAAACTAGCCTCCGGCTGCGCCTACGTCCAGTTTGTATGAGCATTTTTTTAACCCCCTCCCGTCCCCCGAGGGGGAAGCGCGTTCAGTTGCCACGCAGGCTGACGGCCCCTCTCAACCCGTTCCCGCATTCCCGTTGGGAGCATGCTGCGGCGCACCATGCAGGCGGGCACAGGCCTCAATGACCGTGGTCGCTCTGCCGCCGCTCAGGCGGCCCCTTCCAAATCCAGGGGAGGCTTTCTGGCCCAGGCTTCCCCCGTGTCCCTCCTTGCTGGGCACGCGCTGACAGGTGTTCCTGTCGGCCTGCCCGTCGGCGAGACTGGGGTAGCAAGGGCAAAGGCGCGGTACGCGGGCGCAGAGCCACGCGCAGGATGCGTCCGCATCCGAGCATGGCGAGCACCCACCCTTTGACCGCGCGAGGGCGAAGCCCTTAACGACTTCGTCGTGGACAGGTTTCGGAAATGGGATGCAGGGGAGGCGATCTCACTGGTACGGTGCCCGGCAGAGGAGAGAGCATCCACATTGACATATAGTAACACATACGGTACCATATTGTATGCCTGATCTGGTCCAATATGAGACCGAGGAGGGCGGCTGCCCGTTCGCGGATTGGTTCGATGATCTGGACGTGCAGGCAGCGCTGAAGGTGCGCACCGCGCTGGCACGGATGGAAGCCGGAAACCCCGGCGATGTGAAACCGGTCGGTGAGGGCGTGTCAGAACGGCGGATCGATTTTGGTCCCGGGTACCGGGTGTATTTCGGGCAGGACGGTCAGCAGCTGGTGGTGCTCCTGGTCGGGGGCACGAAGAAGCGCCAGCAGCGCGACATCGACCAGGCGAAAGCATTCTGGGCCGACTACAAGGCCCGCAAAAACCGAGGAGAGTGAGCATGGCGCTGACCCGAGCATTCAAGGAAACGGTGAAGGCCCGCGCCGAGCGCGATCCGGCCTTCCGTGTCGGTCTGCTTCAGGAGGCGCTGGAGGCCTTCATCAGCGACGATCTGGCGACCGGCAAAATCCTCCTGCGTGATTACGTCAACGCGACGGTGGGCTTCGAGAAGCTGGGCACCGCACTTCACAAGAGCCCCAAGAGCCTGATGCGGATGCTGTCGGCCGAGGGCAATCCCCGTGCAGAGAACCTGTTTTCCGTGGTGGCGCATTTGAAGAACCGCGAGGGCGTCTCGCTCAGCCTGCAACGCGGCGCGGGTTCGCATGGCTGAACGTGAGCCTGGCACAGCCGGTTCCTCGTTCGACGAATTTCTGAGGGAGCAAGGCGCCTACGAGGAGACCACCTCACAGGCGGTCAAGCGTATGCGGGCGTTCCAACTGGATCAGGCCATGAAAGACCAGACCATCACCAAGGGCGAAATGGCGAAACGTCCGGAAACCAGCCGTTCACAGCGGGATCATTTGCTTGATCCTGAGAATGATGGCTGACGCTGAATGCCCTGACCGGTGCGGTGCAGATCATCGGCCGTTTTCTCTTGGTTGAGTTGCGGTAGGTTACGCCGCACCCTCCTGCGCTAAGAGCCAGCTGGCGGCCTGCGAGGCTTTGGCAGCGGCGGTGAATATCGCCTTCTTGTCGCCTTTGAGGACGGCCAGCCAGTTTTTGAGATAGCAGGCGTGATCGCGGCGCGGTTCGGGCGTGATGCCCAGATCGGCGCAGAGGAAGGCGGCCCCCAGCTCGGCAACGAGCTCTTCCATCGCGTAGGACGCGTCACCAAAGCGACCTGACAGGTCGCGGGCCAGGCGGGCATCTGACCCCGACCAGTGCACCAGCTCGTGGCTGAGCGTCGAATAGAACGCCTCGGCGGGGTCTGTGGTGTCGGTGCCGGTGAAGCGGCGGCGATCGGGCATGAACAGCCGTGCGATCTCCGAGATCGCCCGTTGCTAATCATCGCGCATGCGGCGCACTTCGGCTTTTTGAGCCGTCGAGAGGGCAGGGGGGCGACCACCTATCCGCCCGCGTGCCTTAGTGCCACAGCACGGTCGAACCGGGCTTTTTGTTAGCACACGATGGCCTCACCGCTATGGTGCAATCCGTGCTCCGCAAGGACCCGTTCACCGGGACGGTGTTCGTGTTCCGAGCCAAGCGCCTGGATCGGCTGAAGCTGCTCTATTGGGACGGCAGCGGCCTTGTCATGGCCTACAAGGTTGGCTTGGTCGGTGAGTTCCAAATTCCCCGTTAAGGTCTGGAATCAGCCCTATCGTGCCGCTCGTTCCAGAAGTTTGGCGCCATCGGGCCTGAGCCGGCCGTCCGGGGCGACGTGCCGGTATAGGGTCTGGCTGGAGACGCCGAGTTCCTTGCAGAGCGGGGTTCCTCCCAACAAAGGAACGTGAGGCGACATGGCGGATTGCGCACAGGCTTGATGTAGCGAGCATTTTGGCGGTTTCGCCCCTCCCTTGTTTGATGGCGTCTCACGCTGCGGATTTCAGGGGAAGGATTCCGACGGAATCGCGGAGTTTTTCGTCGGAGAAGTCGTACTCGCCGAGCATGTTGATATGCGCCCGACCAGCGGCGCTGTCAGCCGATCAACAGCGCATCGTCCGCGAGAAGCTCGGAAACGGAGAAACAATCTCAGCCATCGCGTGCGAGTTCAGCACCAGCAGACAGACGATCATGCGCGTCAGAGACCAAGCCTGACGAATGTCGCCTCGCGTTCCTTTGTTGGGTTGGACCCCACCCGCACGAGGACCACGCCGGTCGGACCCTCGCCATGACCGGGCGGCGGTCTGCGCGATCCTGGACGCCGCCCCGACGGGCGAACCGGAAACGCTTCGTCGCACGCGGGGCGGTCCCTCGTGGCATGACGCCGGCCAAGCCCCGGAACCCGTCAGGATGTCCGCACCGGACGCAGGATGTGGCCGCCGACACGTCCCGAAGTCCCGGCCGGGACCGGACGGCCCTACCGGGCACCGTGGCGCCGATGGTCCGGTCAATCCCCAAGAACGCAGATGTTGTATTTCAGAAAGGCCTTGTCACGGACGGGGATGATCGCCTTGTATGCCTCGCTTCCGAACACACCATCGACCGCAAGAAGGTCCGGATACTCGACGATCATCAGCGACTCGCCCAGGCTTTCGCCAACGATCGGCTCGCCAAGGGCAAAGCGCTCGACGACCCGGGCCCCGACATTTTCCAGCAGCGGACTCGTCGTCTCGAAGTATGTCTGCAGGGCATCCGGAGCATCGGGATTGATCTGGATCGTCGCCATTACCTTCACGGCCATAAGATACCCCACGATCAGACACATGTTCCCTGACAGTCGAGCCAGCCTTCGCCCTGCTTGTCAAGCAAACCCTTGCCGGATGTCCTGTCCTCCCGCCGCGGCGTCGCCATGCGATCCCGGACCCTCGCCACGCACCGCGCTTACGCGTCGGCCCGCAACGCGGCGCCGAGGATGTGCGACAGCCGGGTCCGGTCAAACGGCTTGGCGACCAGGTCGAACCTGAGCCGTCCCACGGACGCCTGACCGGATTGCATGCCGTGGCTTCCTGACATCAGGATGATCCGGGATTGCGGCCTTATCATCTCCAGCACCTCGGCGGCCTCGAGACCGCTCATCCCGCCGGACAGCATCACGTCCACAAGGAACAGACGCGGCGCAAGGCCCCCGGCGACCGCCGCCAGAACGCTGGGCGCATCCTCGGACTGCGTGACCCGGTATCCCAGCCCCTCTATCTGACTTGCAACTGCGGCCCGCACCTGCTCGTTGTCTTCGACAAGGTGAATGTGCTCGCCCCGCCCCACGACGATTGCCTCCGCAATCCCGTCGGAACTCCGGACCTCCGGGGCTTCCCCGGCCGGCAGCATCAGAAGGACGGTCGTTCCTTCACCCGCGACGCTGTCGATGCAGCAATCGCCGCCCGACTGACGCGCAAAACCCATCACCATCGACAGCCCCAGGCCGCTTCCCTTGCCGACGTCCTTTGTCGTGAAGAAGGGCTCGAATGCGCGGGCAAGGGTCTTGCTGTCCATTCCGGTGCCAGTGTCGGTGATCCGCAGTTCGACATATCGGCCCGCCGCAAGCCCGCCGGTCGCATTTGCCGTGACGGCGGAAATCTCGCAATTGCGGCATTCCATGACCAGTTCGCCCCCCTTGGGCATGGCGTCGCGCGCGTTCAGGGCGATGTTCAGCACGGCCGCTTCGATCTGGGTCGGATCGGCGAGGACCGTCCAGATCCCGCCGGTGTCCACGACCCGGATGCTGACATCCTCGCGCAGGGCCCGCAGCAGCGTCTTGCGCAACCCGCCCAGAAGGTCCGGCAGATGCACGGATCTGGGATGAAGGGTCTGCTGGCGGGAAAAGGACAGAAGGTGCGAGGTCAGGCTCGCACCGCGTTGAACCGCGCCGGAGATATCCGAAACCAGGCCTTCCTCGACGCCCGACACTTCCTGCAAAAGCTCTGCGTTGCCCTGGATGATGGTCAGCAGGTTGTTGAACTCATGCGCGATCCCGCCCGTCAGCTGTCCGATTGCCTCCATGCGCTGCGCGGCGAGCAATTGGGCTTCGAGGTTCTTGCGTTCGGTCACGTCGGTCAGCAGGCCGACCGACCGCATCGGCTTGCCCTCGGCATCGAGGATGCATTTGCCCTGCGCCAGAAACCAGACGGACTCGCCGGATTTCGACACGAAGCGATGCTCGCTGACAATCTGCCGGTAGGGTTCGGTGACATGTCGCTTCACTTCGGCAAGGTACGCGGCCAGGTCGTCGGGATGGACGATCGCTGACAGGCATTCCAGCGAGACCATGTCCCGGAAATCCTCGGGCGAATAGCCCAGGTGCCCGATGAACTTGTCCGACATGAAAAGCCGTTCGGACTTGAGATCCCAATCCCAGATGGCGGCCGTCTCAAGCGCCAGGTCAAAGCGCTTCTGGCTGATCTGCAATTGCTCGGTGCGCTCGTTGACCGTGTGGGCAAGCTCTGCGTTGATCCTTTCCTGCCGGACCCTCCAGGCGGCCAGGTCGGTCACGTCCTGCTCGCACAGGACCGCCACGGTTTCGCCGGTCACCGGATCCTTGCCCTGCCGGGCCGAGACAAGGTGCGTTCGGGGCCCCCGGAGCGTGCGTGCACGGACTTCCCAGGTGAAATCCTCGCCGTCCGCGACCCGGGCAAGCAAGGAATGGCAAAGGTCCGCTTGATCGAATCGAAACTCGAGATCCGAACGGGACTTGTCCGCGGCCTCGGGGTTCGGCCCATAGCATTGCGCGGCCGCCGGACTTTGAGCCAGCAGTTTTCCTGTCATCGAGAAGGACGAAATCAGAAGGGAGATGGCGTTGAACACCCGCGAGATCCGGACGTCTTCCGCCGCGTCAAGACTCTCCAGGCACCGCACGATCTCGAACAAGGTGGCCGCCCGTCCCGACAGGATCGTCACCGACCGCGCCAGAACCAGCGTTTGCCGCAATTTCCCCTTCGCAACAATCGTGCACGTTTCCTGCACCGGTTCACCGCTGGCCAGGACATGGGATTTCTCGCGCAACTGGGCCCGGTCCAGGACGGTGTCGCCGGACCAGTCCATCGCGGCGAGTTCCGCGACCGACCCGGCGCCCCAGAACCGCAGCCCGGCCGGATTGGTCCACCACAAACCGCCCGCTTCCTCGTCGATCACCCAGACAGGCTCGGTGCGTGTCATGTAGGACCGAAGCGAATCGTGGTCATCGAAATGCAGCAATGATCTCTCCAGGGCCTGAACCCGTCTTTCGGGTGGCGTCGCGCGCCGGTAACCCGGGGACCGCTGGCTCGGCACGCCGCCGTCTGTGTGGTTTCTTGCGGCTGGCGGCGTCAGGAACCGGCCGTTGCGCTTCCATCGAAGCGGATTGTCAGGTCTCCCTCAAGGTCGCTCGCGTGGCGCGATGCCCGATGCATCCCGGCCTGCCGGTCGGGTGGACACCGCGACAGGACGGGGACCGGGCACCCGGATCGCGGTCGTGACGAAACGGCAGATCACCGGCGAGGTCAAGACCGGGACGGTGAAAAGAGCCCCCAACATTGCCGCATTCGCCGGAATCTCGCCATCGGCCCGACCAGCCCCCTGCCCGGGATCGGGCGCCCCGGGGCCGTGCGGGACTCGCGTCGACTCCGGCGCGGGACATGGCCTGAGGGGCGACAGGCGGGCAGGCGCAAACCGCTCGTTTCGCCCGTATCGGGCCGCATCCGCGGCCGCTGGCGCTCCGACCCCGACCGGGAACGCTCCCCGGGGTCCGGCTGCGGCCGGGACCCCGCCCGCCAGAAGACCCCGGCGGGTCCGGACCTCGGGCGCCACGGGGACCTTTCCGGAAAAGCCCCGGTTCCGCTACAGCGAGAAGCCATCGACGCGCGAGGTTCCCAGAAACCGCATGGCCTGCCGTCGCATGATCTCTGCGTCCCGGGCGCCTGCCGCCTCGGCCGCGTCGCACTCCCGCCGGCGGACGGCCTCGATGATCGCGCGGTGTTCGTCCAGTTCGTTCCGCGGAACCTTCTCGCCGTGTTCGCGCACGTGCAGCCGCAGGATCCTTTGTCCCTGGTCAAGCAATCCGGTCTGCCAGCGGCGGAACCAGTCGTTCCTGCCGATCTGCGCCAGCGTGTCGTGAAAGGCCCGGTTGCAACGGATGACCGCCAGCGGATCGCCTGCATCTATCACCGCATCGTGCGCCGCCTGAAGGGTTGGCTTGGTCGGTGAGTTCCAAATTCCCCGTTAAGGTCTGGAATCAGCCCTATCGTGCCGCTCGTTCCAGAAGTTTGGCGCCATCGGGCCTGAGCCGGCCGTCCGGGGCGACGTGCCGGTATAGGGTCTGGCTGGAGACGCCGAGTTCCTTGCAGAGCGCGCGGATGCGGGTTTCGGGTTTGCCCATGGCGGCCATAGCGAGGCGGAGCTTTGCAGGGGTCATCTTGTAGGGAGCGCCGCCACGGCGCCCGCGTGCGCGGGCGGCGGCGAGGCCGGCGGTGACACGTTCGCGGATGAGGTCGCGCTCGAACTCGGCCAAGCTGGCGAAGATCCCGAATATTAAGCGGCCTGAAGGGGTTGAGGTGTCGATCTCGGCGCCCTGTCCGGTCAGGACGCGGAACCCAACGCCTCGTTGTTCCAGGGATCGGACGGTGGCGACAAGATGAGCGAGGTCTCGGCCGAGCCGGTCCAGTTTCCAGACGACCAGACTATCGCCGTCGCGGAGCGCCTTCAGACAGGCGTCCAGACCGGGCCTGTTTTCTCGTTTACCGGATGCGCGGTCCTCGAAGATCCGTTCAGGATCGACACCCGCGGCAGTCAGCGCATCGCGCTGCAGATCAAGGCTTTGAGAGCCGTCCGCCTTAGAGATCCGGACATATCCGATGAGCATGGCCATTTTGCTCCATAAACACCTGTTTGCGTGACAATCCCGATTAGTGGGGATGCGTTGCCCCAGAGAATCACATAACTCACGCCACAATCAATCTTCCACAAACCTCGAGGTTCTTTCCATGGCACATCGCCGTGTGCTTTCCTCCGGCCAGCGCCGGGCGCTGCTCGATTTGCCCGTCGACGAGGTCAGCGCGAAACGCTGGTACGTGCTGGACGAGACGGATCTGGCGTTGATCCGCCGGCGCCGGAAACCGGAGAACCGCCTGGGCTATGCGCTGCAACTTTGCGCCCTGCGTTTTCCCGGGCGACTGCTGGCGCCAGGCGAGATCATTCCCGAAGCCATGCTGCGCGTCGTTGCTGATCAGATCAGTGGCGACTGGCGTGACATCGAGAACTACGGTCTGCGCGAGAACACCCGATACGAGCATTCGTCAGCCCTGCAGAGCGAACTTGGATATCGTCCGTTCATCGGTGCCGCCCGGCGATCGATGCAGGAATGGCTGGACACTGCGGCCATGCACATTGCCGATGGTCCCGCCCTGGCGACGGCCTTTGCCGAGGAATTGCGCACGGCCAAGGTCATCTTGCCGGCAGCGTCCACATTCGAGCGACTGTGCGCCCGGGCTCTTGTCGCAGCGGAAAAGCGATGCGTAGAGCGCATAAACGCGCACCTCGACGCCCGGCAGATCGGGGCGTTGCTGTCACTTCTGGACACGGGCGACGATGTCCCGGCTTCTCGATTGGCATGGCTTCGCGCGCCCGTTGCCGGGCGCGGTGTCGGGGATCTCAAAGGGCTGGTGAAACGTCTCGAGGCTCTTCGCGCACTCGGTCTGCCTGATGCGCCAATCGATATTCCAACGATCCGGCTGGCCAGGCTGGCCCAGGAATGCACGCGGATCTCGACCACGCATTTGTCGGAAATGACGCCATCCCGGCGCGCTGCCCTGCTGGGAGCCTTTGCGATAGACGCCAAGACGCGACTGACCGACGCCACCCTCAACCTCGGCATCAGATTGACCGGGTCTCTGTTCAAGCGGGCGGAACGTCGGCATCTGGACGCGCTGACCAATAACAAACGCGATATCGGCGTGGTTGTTCAAGCCCACGCCTCCCTTGGTCAGGCGCTTCTGAAGGCGCGTCAGTCCGGCGCCGATCTTGCCCTGGCGGTCGAACAGGCGGTTGGCTGGGAGGCAGTCGAGACCTCCACAGCACAGGCCGCCAACCTGACTGGACCTGTATCCGCCGACACCCTCGACCGGATCGAGGCCGAGCATCCACGCCTTCGCCGCTTCGCCCCGATCCTTCTGGCGGCGTTCGACTTTCGAGGTGACAAGCGCGCGGCGGATCTCCTTGCCGCGATCAACCTGGTGCGTCAGCGCAAGCTTGGCGCGGACGCGCCGACGGGGTTTGTTCCCAAGCGTTGGCGCCGTGTGATTGGCGCCGGTGACCGGTTCAACGCCAAGGTCTACGAGATCTGCGTGCTTTCCGCCCTGAAAGATGCGCTCAAGGCCGGGAATGTCTGGGTTGACGGGGCATCCCGGTTCCGCCGTTTTGAGGATCGGCTTGTAGCGCCTGGGGCGCAACTGCCCGCCCATGGCACGCCAATAGACGTGAATGTCTGGCTTACCAAGCGTCGGGACCGCATGGCCGATTTGCTGGTCGAGGCGGAACGGCGCTCGGCAGCAGGAGACTTGCCCGATGCCGAAATCCGCGACGGCCGATTGTACGTCACCCCCCTGCGCAACGCGACACCGGATGGAACACGCAATCTTGCGCGGCGCCTTTACGGTCTGCTGCCGCGGATCCGGATCACTGATCTTCTGGAAGAAGTCGATGCTTGGACTGGATTCAGCGACGGCTTCGGACATCTACGCACGAACACGCCGGCGCCCGACGGCAGGCTGCTCCACGCGGCGCTGATCGCGGACGGTCTGAACTTGGGCCTGATGCGCATGGCGGAGGCCTGTGACGGCGCGACATACTGGAAACTAGCCCAGGTTGCCGACTGGCATATCCGTGACAGCGCCTATCGGTCGGCGACCGACCTGCTGGTTGAGGCACAGGAAAAGATCCCGATCGCGGCGCTGTGGGGCGACGGTTCAACATCGTCGTCCGATGGTCAATATTTTGCGGCAAGCGGCCGCGCCCGGGCAGTAGCAACCGCCAACCTGCGCTACGGGACCGAGCCCGGCGTGAAGTTCTATACCCACGTCACCGACCAGTTCGCGCCCTATGCGACTGCGGCCATCGCGGCGAGCGCACCGGAAGCGCCGCATGTCGTCGACGGCTTGCTCAGGCACGGCGGTCAGGTCCCGATCAAGGAACACCACACCGATACAGGCGGGTTCACAGATCATATCTTCGCGCTCTGCGCCTTGCTCGGCTTCCGCTTTGCCCCGCGCATCCGGGATTTGGCCGACAAGCGTCTCTATGTCTTCGACGACGCCCCGATCACACCGACATTGGCACCCATGATCGCCGGGCGCATCCAAACCATGCGGATCGAGGCCCACTGGCCGCAGATAATGGCAATGGTCGCGGCCATGAAAACCGGCCAGATTTCCGCCGAACATGTCATCTCCACCCTGTCCGCAGCCCCCAGCCGAAACGGCATCGTCGCCGCGATGACCGAACTGGGCAGGATCGAGCGCTCGATCTTCATGCTGGAGTGGATGCTGTCCACCGACCTGCGCCACCGTGTCCAGATGAGCCTGAATAAAGGCGAAGCCCGCAACAATCTCGCCCGCGCCGTTTTCATCGGCCGGCTCGGCGAGCTCCGTGATCGCTCTCACGAAAACCACCAGATGCGCGCCGCCGGCTGCAACCTGATCACCGCCGCGATCGCGCTGTGGAACACCGTCTACCTGCAGCGAGCAGCCAAAGCCCTGCGTATGACGGGAGAAAGCGTGCCCGACGGAATACTTGCCCATATCTGGCCGCTGTCCTGGGACCACATCATCCTGACCGGAGATTACCGCTGGAGCTCAGACAATCCCCAATCACCCGACGACCTGCGTCCGCTCCGTCTCGACCGCCTCAGGGCCAAAATTCCCGCTTAACGGGGAATTTGGAACTCACCGACCAAGTCAACCTATCAGGTGATCGTCACGATCCGCCCTAAATATGCCTGTCCCAAGGGGCGCACA
>CAYGRI010000064.1:0-19112 GCA_964352155.1 uncultured Maritimibacter sp.
GCTTTTCCACCACCAGCTTCGTGGTGGTGCCCAGCAGCACCAGTTCCAGCCGCTCTTCCTCCCCGGTCACGGAATTGACCAGGGGCCGCCCCTCGGCGGTTTCCAGCCCCGTTTGCAATGCGCCGGGCACCGAGGAATCGATGCACAACGGCACGTCGACAATCGCCTGCACCCGCGCGATCATCTCGCGCATCAGCGGCGGCTCGACAAAGTTGTTGTCGGCATAGCGCGGATCTTCGGCCATCTTGTTGGAAAAGACGGCGCCCGCGTTGATGTCCAGCACCATGGCGCCACAGGCGACCTGGTCCAGCGCGTCCTTTTCGACGGTCGAGAAATCGTCCATCTCCAGCTCGGCGGCCAGTTTCTTGCGGCCGGTGGGGTTGATCCGCTCGCCGATCACGCAAAACGGCTCGTCAAAGCCGATGGTCACTGTCTTGGTCTTGGACTCGACGATGGTCCGGGTCATGCGAAAGCTCCTGTTTGCCGGTCTAACAGCGCCGTCAGCGCCGGGTCGGTAAAATCCTGGATTGTCATGTAAGCGCCCACATCTCGCAGAGCGGCGTCCGAAAGGGAAGAGCGGATGCCGATGGTCCGCACCCCCGCCGCCACGGCAGAGGTGACGCCCGAGGGGCTGTCTTCGAAGGCGATGCAGTCGTCCGGCGCGGCGCCCAGCAGGCGCATCGCCTCGGCATAGGGGTAGGGGTCGGGCTTGCCGCATGGGCACTCCTCGCCGATCACCAGCACCTCGAACCGGTCGCGCAGGCCGATGGCGGCCAGCATCGCTTCGGCGTTAAGGCGCATCGCATTGGTCACCACGGCGCGCTTCCAGCCTGCCGCATCTGCCCGGTCCAGCAAGGCTGCGGCGCCGGGCGTGGAAGGGTAGGGGTTAGGCAGACGGGCACGGAACGCCGCTTCCTTCGCCTCGCTCAGGGCCTGGGGGTCGGGCTCTTCCGGCAGGAATTCGGCGAAGATGTCGACGTTCAGGCGGCCATGGACATGCCGCTGGTAAAAGTCATCCTCCATCGGGACGCCGCGCTGTGTCATCAGCTCGTGAAACACCGCCTCGTGCAGCAGGTCGCTGTCAAGCAGCGTCCCGTCAAGGTCGAACAGCAGGGTTGGAGACATCAGCGCGTGGCCGTGGCCTGAACGGGGGTGCCAAGCTGCTGGCCCGCATAGGTGGCGCAGGTCTTGATGCCGCCCAGCGGGAAGAAATGCACCTGTGCGATCCCAAAGTCCGGATGCGCCGCCTTGTGCGCCGCGAGGCCTTGCAGCACCTCGGTCGGCTCATAGGGCAGCACCAGCTTGGTGACATCCATCGCCCGCTTTTGCAGCACCTTCAGCGAGGGGCCGACGCCGCAGGCGATCGCGAATTTGATCATGGTTTGCAGCTTGGCCGGGCCGGCGATGCCGATATGGATCGGTAGGGCGATGCCTTCGGCGGCCAGGCGGTCGGCCCAGGCGATGATCGGCGCGGCCTCAAATGCGAATTGCGTGGCGATGGCCATTTGGGCATCGGTCCGCTGCGAGAACGCCTGTTTCCAGCGCAGCGCCTCGGCCACGTTGCGGTCGGATCCGTCGGGGTCGATGTCGCGGTTGCCCTCGGGGTGACCGGCCACATGCAACCGGGTGAATCCCGCCTTGTCGAACAGCCCGGTCTCCAGCAGCTCCATCGAGGAGTGAAACCCGCCGTGGGGTTTGGAGACACCGCCCGCCAGCAACAGCGCCTGATCCACGCCCGCCTCGCCCTGGTAGCGGGCGATCCAGTCGGCCAGCATCGCCTTGTCCCGGAGGATGCGGGCGGGGAAATGCGGCATCACCGGGAACCCGTCGGCGGCAAGGCGGCGGGCGGTGGCGACCATATCCTCGATCGGGGTGCCCTCGATATGGGCGATGTAGACGCGCGTGCCTTCGGGCAGCAGCGCCTTGAAATCCTCGACCTTCGCGGCGGTGCGGGGCATCACCTCGATCGAGTATCCAGACAGGAAGGCGCGCAGATCAGGGGTGCCGGCGGATGTGCCGGAGTCCTTGCGGCGGAAGTTGAGCAAAGCCATCGCGGCCCTCCATAGGTTCAACGGGCGTCTGCCCATCCATCGTTGTCGATCAGCGCCTTCAGTCGGGCGTTGTCGTATTCCTGGTCCAGCCGGGCAATCTCGGCCGCGGCGGCCTCGGCATCGGGGCCCTCGACCGTGTACGGGTCGCCCTTGCGCCATTCTGCAAGATAGGCGTCGGTTTCGCGCGCGTCGCCCTTCATCGCGGCCCGGTCGATCGCCTGTTCGAAGCGTTCGGGCAACACCGCTTTGGCACCGCGCCGGCCCTTGCCGGCGATAACCTGGGCGGGAATGTCCCGCCAGTAGACGATGATGACCTGCGCCATATGCGATTCCCCGTTACTTGCCTGCTTTTACGCGGTCCAAGCCGGGGACCGCAGGTGATTATCGACGCGATTGGGTCGTGAAACGACCCGCAGCCCGATGCGCCTGTCGTACCAGACCGGGGGGCGTGGCCTAAACCCCCGGTTGCCTCCAAAATCTGCATGAAGTTCATGAGCGCGCCGCACCCTCTTTGCGCGGGCGCCGGGTGCGTTTCCCTTGCGCGACGGGCTTTGCGCGCCTAAGCTATACATAACCATAAAGTTGGAGGGCGGTATCATGGCGCCCAAGCGTCCCGCTGGGGGAGGCGCGCTCCCGGATCTTGTTCCGGTGGAGCGTCCGTCCCCGGCACGACCCGATCCGGCAGACCTGTATGCGGCGCTGGACCTGGGAACGAACAGTTGCCGGATGTTGGTGGCTCAGCCCAAGGGCAGCCAGTTTCATGTGGTCGACAGTTTCTCGAAATCGGTGCAGTTGGGCGCCGGGCTGGAGCGTTCCGGGCGGCTGTCGCGCGCCTCGATGGCGCGGACGGTGCAGGCGCTGAAGATCTGCAAGCGCAAGCTGGAAAAGCACAATGTGCGCCGGATGCGGCTGGTGGCGACCGAAGCCTGCCGCCGGGCCAGCAATTCCGCCGAGTTCATGCGATATATCACCAGCGAGACCGGCCTGCGGCTGGAGATCATCGAGACCGAGGAAGAGGCGCGGCTGGCGGTGGTGAGCTGTGCGCCGCTGGTCTCGACCAAGACCGAGCAATTGCTGGTGGTGGATATCGGCGGCGGTTCGACAGAACTTGTCTGGATCGACCTGACCAATGTGCCCCGGGGGGAGCGTCCGCGCGCGATCATGCGGCTGCATACTGGGTTCAAGCCGGTGGAAAGCCCATTTGCCCATGCCAAGGTGGTGGACTGGATCTCTGTCCCGCTGGGCGTGGCGACGTTGCGCGACCAGTTCAACGATGTGGATGACGACGCGGCGCGCTATGCGCTGATGAGCTGGTTCTTTGAGGAGAAGCTGGCGGATTTCTCGCCCTATGAGCTGACGCAGCAGCGGCAGGGGTTCCAGATCATCGGAACGTCGGGCACGGTGACCACGGTTGCGGCCAGTCATCTGGGGCTGAAGCGCTATGATCGCAACAAGGTCGACGGGTTGCGCATGACCTCGGACCAGATCGAGCGGGTGATCCGGGAGTATCTCGATCTGGGGCCGGAGGGGCGGCGCACCGATCCGCGGATCGGGCGGGACCGGCATGCGCTGATCATGTCCGGCGCCGCGATCTTGCAGGCCTTGCTCCGGGTCTGGCCCACGGATCGGCTGTCGGTAGCGGATCGCGGGCTGCGCGAGGGGCTGCTTTATGCGCAGATGAGTGCCGATGGGGTGCTGGAAGACGGTCCTTTCTGATCGGGTCCTTTCCAAGAGGGTCTTGTCGGTCGGGATTTGTCGGTGGGGTTCTGTTGGTAGGGGCGTTCGCGATGGGCGATGTGGCGAGCGGCCTGCGGTCGCTGCCTCCGGCGGGAGTATTTTTGGCCAGAAGAAAGGGCGGGCGCGGGGCGGCTGGCCTTGACGGCGCGAGGCGGGGCGCGTCTATGGCCGCCAGATGTGCTGGGGTTTGGTGAAAATGGCGAAGAAGACAAGCGGACGCGGGGAGCGCGACTTGCGGGTTAAGGTCAAGACGGCGCGGGGGCGCAAGCTGTCCTCGACCCTTTGGCTGGAACGGCAGTTGAACGATCCTTACGTCAAGCGCGCTCAGGCCGAGGGCTATCGCGGGCGGGCGGCGTTCAAGATCCTGGAGCTGGATGACCGCTATCGGTTCCTGGTGCCCGGCGCGCGGGTGGTAGACCTGGGCTGCGCCCCGGGCGGCTGGTGCCAGGTGGCGGTGACGCGGGTCAATGCGCTTGGCGAGAAGAGCGGCAAGGCGGTGGGCCGGGTTCTGGGGGTGGATCTGCAGGTTGTGGAGCCGATCCCGGGCGCGGAGATCCATGTGCTGGATTTCATGGAGGATGACGCCGACGCCAAGGTCAAGGCCTGGCTGGACGGGCCAGCCGATGTGGTGATGTCGGATATGGCTGCGTCGTCGTCGGGGCACAAGCAAACCGACCATCTGCGGATTGTGGCCCTGTGCGAGGCGGCGGCGGCGTTGGCCTTTGATGTGTTGTCGCCGGGGGGAACCTTTGTTGCCAAGGTGCTGGCGGGCGGGGCCGAGGGCGGCCTGCAAACCCTGCTGAAACAGCGGTTCCGCAAGGTGGTGAATGTGAAGCCGCCGGCGAGCCGGTCGGATTCGTCGGAGAAATTCGTGGTCGCCACCGGTTTCCGGGGGAGCGGGCCGGATGCGGATGAAAGTGAATGATCCGTGACACTTGAGTGTTGACGTTACGGAGGCGGTGCGGAAATATCCGTGAGTGAGGGGGGGGAGCGTGCGCGGCTTTGGCGGGCGTCTCCGTTTCCGTTTCCGTAGAGGCCGTGGGCGCTGGATGAGCCGTCGCCACACATTAGGGCGCGGTGCCCGGGGCTTTGCATACCGAGACTGTAAGGGAGACGAATTTTGAAGAAACTCACAACACTGCTTGCAAGTTTTGCTGTCGCCGCCGTCGCCGCCTTGGCGCCGACCATCGCATCGGCCGCGAACCTGCAATGGACCTTCGACAACCGGGTCAATGGCCAAATCAACATCATCTTTTTCAGCCAGAACCGGAACCATCAATGGCCCGGTGGCAACCGGTACTATTACATCAATCCGAATGATGGCGTGCTGGCCTATAATCTGGATTGCCGTCAGGGCGAAAAGATCTGCTACGGGGCCTGGTTCAACTCCAACTCCACCTATTATTGGGGGGTTGGCCAGTCCGGCAGAGAGGGCTGCACCGGTTGTTGCTATGTCTGCGGCGCCGGGACGACCGACACGATCAATCTGAACGCCAACTGATCAGGGCCGGGCGCGGGATCGGATCGCGCAACCGGCGTCTTGACGAGCTGACGTGGCCGCCAACATCCCCGAGTGGTGTTGGCGGCCATTCATATTGGGGGCTATGCCCCGTGCCGTGGGTCAATCGCGGTGGGGCATCGCGCCGATCGGTTGCGGGCGGCAGCGGGATCTTGCTGGACCGATGGGCCGGGCGGGCGATTATCCCAGGACGGAAAAGCTCGATTCCGTGTTGATCGGGCGATTGCGGGAATAAAAGCCGGTGTCGATGCTGCGGTCGATATAGGGCAGGTGGAATTGCAGCGGCGCGGCATCGTGGTCCTTGCCGCTTTCGCAATATGCCACCAGCGCCGCCATCATCTTGCCCGCGATGGGGGCGTTCTTGTACTGGTTTCCGCTGGTGCCGCAGGCCATGTAAAAACCCGGCAGCGCCGACTTGTCGTAGATCGGAATCCAGTCGGTGGAGGCGTCGTACAGGTCCACCACGCCACGCATCCGGCTGGGAATGCCGAGGCTGGGCACCCGTTGCGCATAGCGCAGGGCCTGGGTCATCCATTGCTCGGTGAAATCGGTATTGTAGCCGGTGTCGCTGTCGGCCCAGTCATGCGGGTCGCATTCCGGATCCTCGCTGCCGATCAGGATGTTGTTGCCATGTTCCGGGCGGCAATAGCAGGCGATGTCGCTGTCAGAGACGATGGTGCCGTTGGTTTCGAAATCGAAGCCTTCGGGGGCGGGCACATGCACCACTTCTTGCCGCAGGGGGCGGGTGGCGATGGTCATGTCGTCGGTTACCCCTGCGAGGGCATTGACATGGGACGATCCGGGGCCCGCCACGTTGATCACGACCGGGGCGTGGATCTCTTCGCCCGAGGCGAGCCGCACGCCCTTCACCCGGCCGTTGTCTTGCAGGATCTCCACCACCTCGGCGCCCAGGCGGACCTCTGCGCCGCGCGCGCGGGCGGCCTCTATCAGGTTTTGCGCCGACAGGGCCGGGTCGGTGACATAGCCCGCGTTGGGCCAGTAGACGCCGCCGGTCAGGCTGCGGCCGTTCGGGGTGCCGAAGGCATCGTCGCTGCGGGCCTTGGGCGGCGCGTAGCTGTTCAGCGCATAGACGGGCAGGCGGGCGCGGATCGTGTCGGGCTCCCATTCCTCGAACGGGCAATCCAGCGCCCGGCTGTATGTCATGTGTTTGGAGAGGAAGGCGTTGGTTTCCGTTTTCATCACGAGGCAGCCGGTTTCGCGGAACTGGGCCAGCGGGGTGGCGGCGGGCAGGCCCAGATACTCTGCCCAGTCGCGCCAGTAATGGTATCCCTCCCAGGCGAAGGCGGTGCCGTCGAGCGTCGAGTAATGCATCCGGATGATCGCGCAGGACCCAGCGGTGGAGCCGTGGCCGGCCTGGCTGTTGCGGTCCAGCGACAGCGTCTTGAAGCCGGCTTTTGTCATCTCAAAGGCGATGGCCGCGCCGATGACCCCGGTTCCGATGATGATCGCGTCAGGCTGGGTCATGGCTGTGTCTTTCCGGGTTGCGATCCCTTGGCGGATCCACCCTCAGAAGTCCGATATCCGACCCGAACTCGTCAAGGGGGGCGCCCGGGTTTTTCTGCATGGTCGAGCCGGTGCCGCCCCGCACCGGGCGGGGGGCGACTGGTAGAAGGCACGGGGTGGCGTGGCGCCCTCCCGCACTGGGCGCGGGCGGTGCGCCTATTGCCCGGTGGGGGCGGGGATGCCCGGGTCCAGCGGTTTTTTCTTGCGCGGGCCGAGGTAGAGGATCGAGCCCACGGACATGGCGAGCAGCACCAGGGCGATCGGGTGGCTCAGCAGCGCGGCGGGGTCGTCATCGGTGATCAGCCGCGCCTTCAGGACCGAGTTTTCAAGCTGCGGGGTCAGCAGGAAGGCGACGATGAAGGCGACGATGGAATAGCCGAAGGTGCGCATCGCATAGCCAAATACGGCCGCCGCGATCATCACGAAGACGCCGAAGGTCGCGCCGGTGATCACATAGGCCCCGGCAAAGCACAGCAGCATCGCGGCGGGATAGATGATCGTGCCCGGGGCCGAGACGACCATGGCCCAGAACCGCATCCCGAACTGGCCCACGGCGAGGTTGCAGAAATTGGCCACCAGCATCGCGCCGAACATCCCGTAGACCAGCTGCGCCTGCTGTTCGAACAACAGTGGACCGGGCTGGATGCCGTGGATGATAAAGGCCGACACCAGCAGGGCCGCGGCGATATTGCCGGGAATGCCAAGGGTCAGCAGCGGGATCAGGTTGGCGCCCACCACGGCGCTGTTCGCCGTCTCGGAGGCGGCGATGCCGCGCGGATCGCCCTTGCCGAAGGCTTCGGGATCCTTGGCGGCCTGCTTGTTCACGGAATAGCTGAGGAACCCGGCAGTGGTCGAGCCAAGCCCCGGGATCGCGCCGATGATCGTGCCAATGACAAAGGCGCGCAGGGCGACAAAACGGTTGGCCCAGAACTCTGCGAAGGTCACGACACTGTCCTCGCGCGGGCGACCCTTGATGGTGATCGCCGATTGCGCGGTCTTGTTGGCGCCGCGCAGCCCCAGCAGGCCGACGAGCACGCCGCTCATCGCCAGGGCGCCGATGCTGACGGCGGTCAGCGGCACGCCGTCGTAAAGCTCCAGCATGCCGAAGGTGAAGCGCGGCGTGGCCATGCCCGGATCCAGCCCGATGGTGGCCAGCAAGACCCCGAAGGCGGCCGAGGTCAGCCCCTTGATCATGGAATCCCCCACCAGCCCGCTGATCACGGTGAAGGCGAGGATCATCAGCGCGGTGATCTCCACCGGACCCATCTTGAGCGCCATCACCGCCAGCGGCGCGGCCAGAAGGATCAGCACGATGTCGCTGGCCAGATCGCCGGAGACAGAATGATACAGCGCGTATTTCATCGCCTTCATCGGCTTGCCGTTCCTGGCCATCGGGTGGCCGTCCATCGTGGTTGCCGCCGATTCCGCCGATCCCGGCACGTTGAGCAGGATCGCAGGCACCGCGCCGCCGATGGTGCCGCCCTTGTTGACCGAGATCAGGAAGGCAATCGCCGCCAGAGTATCCAGCCCATAGGTCAGCGGCACCGCGATGGCCAGGGCCATGATGATGCTGAGCCCGGGGATGGCGCCGACGATCTGCCCCAGCGCCACGCCGCAAAAGATGAACAATAGATTGGACAGGGTAAAGACATCTGCAAAACCGGCCAGCAGCAGCGACACATCAAGCATGGCGGGACCTTTCGTATCGGTCAGGACAGCGGGCGGGACAACAGCACGGCGAACAGGACCCAGACGAACAGCGGCACGCCCACAAGGGTCAGCGCCGCCCAAAGCGGCCGGCGTTCGCGCAGCAGCACGAGGCTGGCCACCATCAGCCCCCCGGCGACAGGCAGAAAGCCGACGCGGGGCTGCAGGACCGCCGCGGCCACCAGGGCCGCGATGAAACAGGCAAAGCCAAAGACTTCGGCCACGGCAGGCACTGCCGCCCCTGGCTTGGCCGTCACGATCTGCAGCAGGCCCAGACCGGCAATCAGCCACCCGGCAATGCGCGGAAACAGCGAGGGATCCAGCGGATCCCCCGGCATCGTCGTCACATGCGCCGGAACCAGCCACACCAGCAGCAGGCAGCCAAAGGCAAAGACGACGATGCCCTGAAGTCGGTCCGCCGTGATCACTTGGCCAGCTTCTCACCATAGAAGGCAGAGGCCTTCGCCACCCATTCCGCCGTGCCGTCTGCGCCCATGTTGCCCGGCACCGCAGACCGGCCCGCCAGGAAGTCGATGTAATCCTGCGAGCTGGTCACGCCTTCCAGCGCTTCGGCGAGGCAGGCCTGGATCTCGGCCGGGGTGTCCTTGTTGACGATAAAGATGATGTGGCCTTCGATCGACAGATCCACGCCGCTTTCCAGCGCGGTCATGGTGTCGGGCGCATAGGGCGCGCGGCTTTCGGTCAGGGTGGCGAGTTGCACCATCTTGCCAGCTTCGATCTGCGGCACATGGGCGGCGCCCTGAATGGTGGCGTCCACATGCCCGCCCAAAGCCTCTTGCAGCGCGGCGGCAGAGCCCTTGCCTGGAATGGCGATCAGACGGATCCCGAAATGCTCGGCCAGCGTGTCCACCGCGATGGTGTGGCTGGACGCGCCGACAGAGATCGTCGCACGGCCCTTTTCCTTCGCCATGGCGACGAATTCTTCGAGCGTGTCAAAGGGGTTCTCGGCCAGCGTCACGAGGCCGTAGTTCAGGACCATCCCGGTGCCCAGATAGCCGAAATCGTCATGGGTATAGCCGATGTCGGCATTCACATGCGGGTTGATCGCCACGGTCGTGTTGCTGACCACGCCGATGGTCATGCCGTCGGCCGCGCCATCGATCAGGCCCTTGGCCATGACCCCGCCGCTTGCGCCGGGCCTGTTGTCGACCACAATGGTCCAGCCGGTCGCCGTTTCCAGATCAGAGGCGACCTTGCGCGCCACCGTATCGGTGCCGCCGCCCGCGCCGTATCCCACCAGGAAATTCACGTTGCCCGTGGGGTATCCGGCGGGGCAGGAGGCCGCGAGCGCGGCCGTCGAGGTCAGTGCCGCCGTTGCCAGACCGGCGAAAAAGGTTCGTGTGATGTTCATGAAAGCCTCCCATTCTACCCTTTATGTCATAAACGTAGCTTTTTGAGTTTGGCAAGGATTTTTTTACGATTGTTGCGGCTCGGACGCGGGCATGACGCCCTGGAACGCCTGTAAAATAAGTAAAAGCTATATGATTAGATGTTTGACTTGTGTCCCCGGAGGGGCTGTGTGAAACTAGCTTTATCCGCAGCCGCAGGCCCAAAAGCAGGACATGCCGTCATGACGATCGAAACGCTTCAGGTCACCGTTGCCGATTATGTCGCCACGGTCACCCTAAATCGCCCGCCGGTGAATGCGCAAAACAACAAGCTGCGCGAAGAGATGCAGTTGGTCATGGACAGCCTCGGCGACCGGGCGGATGTGCGGGCCATCGTGCTGACCGGCACGGGCAAGGCGTTTTCCGCCGGCGCCGATCTGTCAGAGCGTCCGACCCAGGATCCAGGCCATTACACCGCGCATAACCGCCGGGTGCGGGCCAGTTTCGACTGCATCCTGGAATGCCCCAAGCCCGTCATCGCCGCGGTGAACGGCCCGGCCATTGGAGCGGGCTGTGTGACCGCGCTGTGCTGCGATATTCTGGTGTTCTCGGAAAAGGGATATCTGCAGATGACCGAAGTGATGGTGGGCCTGGCAGGCGGCGTGTCGCACGTGCGCCGGCATTTGGGCGAATCCGATGCGCGGCTGATGCTGTTCACCGCCCGGCGGGTCTATGGCCCCGATCTGCTGCGGATGGGGGTCGCCTCTGCCTGCACGGCGCCCGAGGATCTGATGGACACTGCCATAGGGATCGCGGCGGACATTGCCAAGGCCAGCCCCTCGGCGGTGCGGGCGGCCAAAGCCTCGTTCCAGGTGACGGAGGGCCAGTCGATCTATGAGGGGTATCGGTTCGAGCAGGGCCAGACCAAGGCTTTGTCCACCTCGGACGACAGCGCAGAGGCGTTGACGGCCTTCCGCGACAAGAGACCGCCGGTGTTCAAGCCATGACAGGCCCGGCCATGGGCGCGGCCGCGCGCCGACCCGAGGCGGTTGCGGCGGCCCTTGCGGCCGGACGCATCCCGACACGGAAGGAACGCCGCCATGGCCATCACCGATGAGATGATCCGCACAGCCACCCGCGAGCTTTATTCCCGCGCCTTGCGCAAGGTGCCAGAGGACGCCAAGGCCGCCCTTGCCGCCGCGATGAAGACCGAAACCAACGAGACGGCGCGCCATACGCTTGACCTGCAATTGCGCAGCGCGGAACTGGCGGAACGGAAGGATAGGTTCGTCTGTTCCGACAGCGGTGTGCCAGTCTATTTCGTCAAGGTGGGCGCCAAGGCCAGGCTGGAGTGTGATTTCAAGGCGGCGATCCGGGCGGGGTATGAGGAATTGGTGGACACCATCGACCCGCCGCTGCTGAAACATGTGACCAACCCGCTGACGCTGGAGCGGGGCTATCATGGCAAGGACATGCCCATTGTCAGCTATGATTTCGAAAGCGGGATCGATTACGTCGAAATGATCTGCTCGCCCAAGGCCCTGGGGTCGGGCCGGTGGGCGGCGCTGGACCTGTTCACCTTTCCGACCCTGGAAGAGATAGAGACCTATATCCTTGACGTCGCGATCAAGGCGGGGGCGCAGCATTGCCCGCCGGTTGTGATGGGCGTGGGGATCGGCGGAACCTTTGACCATTGCGCCGGATTGGCCAAGAAACAGACCCTGCGCCCCCTGGGGACAGACAACCCGGACCGAACGCTCGCGGCAATGGAGGCGCGGCTGTTCAAGGCGGTCAATGCGCTTGGCTTCGGGCCGATGGGCACGGGGGGCGACACCACCGTGCTGGGGGTGCATGTGGATTACTCCAGCGGGCATGGCTTTACCCCCGTCGCCGTGGCGTTCAACTGCTGGATCAACCGCCGCACCAGCGTGAAGATCTGGGGCGATGGCCGGATGGAGTGGGGCGAATGACGATCCGCGAGCACGACCTGCGCCTGCCTCTGACCGAAGACGCCGTGCGCGCGCTGCGGCTGGGCGATCTTGTCTATCTTACTGGCGAGATCTTCACCACGGCGGGGATGCCAACCCATGATCGCCTGCTGGAGTGTCTGGAGGGGTTGGAACCTTTGCCCTTCGACATGCAGGCGGGCGCGTTGTTTCATCTTGGCAGCCTGAATGAAGAGGCCGAGGACGGCACGCTGCGGATCGTCTACATGAACCCCACCACCAGCACCCGGTTCAACGGCCATATGCCGCGCCTGATCCCCGGGTTGGGCCTGCGCGCCACCGGCGGCAAGGGTGGGCTGAGCGCCGAAAGCGCGCGGGCGATGGCCCGCACCGGCTGCGTGTATCTCGCGTTTCTGGGCGGCGGGGCAGAGATCATCACCGCCGGTATCAAGCAGGTCACCGGAATTGGCTGGCCGGAAATGATTTCTCACTACCGGATTGCGCGGATCGAGGTGGACCGGCTTGGCCCCCTGACAGTCGGGATCGATGCCCATGGCAACAGCATCTACGACCAGACGACGGCCTCTGCCCTGGACCGGCGCGACGCCATCCTGGCCGAGATGCGCGCCGCCCGCGAGGCCTCTGCCTCCTGAGTCCGTCCGCGAAGGCGTTGACACGGCACAGGCGCCGGTCTTTGCTGCGCCCAACGTCCGGGATCGGCCCGGACACCCGCAGTCTTCGCCGAACATGGGGCCCCTATGCGACGTATTCTTGTATTTGCCGTCTCTCACCTGGCGGCCCTCGCCGTTGGCTTCGCCCTGGGGGTGTATTTCCTGCCCATTCTGACCGCGCCGTCCTCTCCGGATGCGGCCGTGCTGGAAGACATGGCGCAAGAGGCGCGCTTTACGGGGGAGTTCACGCGCGGGCTGCGGGGCAATGACTTTTTGCACTGGGGCGAGGGGGCGGTCAGCCTCACGCCGACGCAGATCATCCATCAAGGCAGTCTCGCGCCGGGGCCGGATTACAAGCTGTACCTTGTGCCCGAATTCGTGGAGCACGAGGATGAGTTCCTGCCGATCAAGGACAGCGCGCGACTGATCGGCGACATCAAGACCTTTGGGGGCTTCGTGATCGACCTGCCCGAGGATGTGGATCTGGCGGAATACACCACCGTGCTGATCTGGTGCGAGGCTTTTTCCGAGTTCATCACGGCCACCGAATACCGGTGAACCGCCCGGCGCCGGATCGGTGTTTCATGCCGGGCCGAAGCGGCTTCGCTTGGCCAATCCAGCCTCGGTCCGGCATATGCGTTGCGGCCGCGATCGGGCGCGGGGCGGTCTAGACCACGACGTTGACGATCGCCTGTTCGCCGCCGGGCCCGTTGGTAAAGGCCATGGACACCGCCTTGGCGTCGCTTTGCGACAGGCGGTTGAAGATCCGGTCGCGCCGATTGGCCGGGTGGCCGTCGATGTAGAATTGCGAGGTGAGGATCTCTCGGCTGCCGTCGAAAACCTTGACGTGGATATGCGGCGTGCGGCCGGGATAGGTCACCGGCTTGATGGTCCGAAAGACATAGCTGCCGTCCGGGCCGGTGATGTCATGGCCGAACCCCTGAAAGGCGGGATCGAAGGCGATGCGCTGCCGGTCGCCGCTGTGCAGGTATTTGCCGTTCATGTCGCATTGCCAGATCTCGATGCGGTGCCCGGCGCGCGGGGTGCCGTTCCGGTCGGTGATCCGCCCGGCCAGGGTAAAGACTTCGCCGCCCGCCTCGCGGACGGCACCGACGATCTTGACCAGATCATTGTCCACATCGGCGCGGCGCATCGGGGGGGTGGGATAAAACGGCCCCTCGGTGGCGCGCGGCGTCGCGGTGGCCGCCAGCACAGGTTGCGCGGCGGCCGCCCCAAGAGCGCCCATTCCGGTGGCAAGAAGGCTGCGGCGGGTTTGTCGTTTCGCGGTCATGGCAGAAAGCTCCGGTTCCAGGTTTGAGGGTTAAACGCAAGGGATGCGCATTTCCGTTGGTCCAAAGGTGTTTTTTATGCGCGGCGGGGCAAACTTTTTCTTGCCACGGTTGGTGCCCCCTGAAACGTGGTCAAGTCAGGTTTGTGGCGGCGCCGGAACCGGCCACCAACGCGGCGGCGCAGATGGTGTTTGTCCCGACGCTGGCCATCGGCCTTCCGGGCCGCGCCCCGTTGTCGGTCATGCCGGGCGCGCCGATGTTCCACGCCATCATGCCGGGGTTCCTGCGGCGCGCGGCCCCGCCCGATTGTTCGCGGTGCCGGGCATGGGGCGCAGGTCCGGAACAGGCCCGGAACAGGCCCGGATCAGGCCCGGATCAGGTCAGCTTGATATCCACCCGCACCATATCGCCCCGGTAGATGCCGTTGGCGACAAGGGCGATGGTGTCATCCTCGGCCACGGCGATCCGCTGGACATAGGCGATCGGGTCGCCAAGGGGCACGCCCAGCAGCCCGCTCACCTCTGGGTCGGCCGAGCCGATGGTCAGGATCTGGCGCGCATCCACGATCTTCAGCCCCGGAATATCCGCGATCAGCCGCATCGAGGTTTTCGAGGTGAAGTCGGCCTTGTCGATCTTTTGGCTCACCCGTTCGTCGATGAAGACATCGGCCAGCAGGAAGGATTCGCCCTTGCGGCTGTGGCGCCGGCGCAGATGCAGGTATGAGGGCGCGAGCACGCTGATCTCGGCCGGGTAATCCGTGGGCTTGGTGCCGGTTTCAGAGCTGAGCAGCTCGATCTCGGCATTGTCGCGCGACAGCAGCAGGCCATTCCAGTCGGTCTGTACCTCGCACCACAAATCCTGCCGGTTGCTCTTGCGCACGAAGGTGCCCTTGGCGCGGAACCGCTCAATCAGCCCTTCCTGCTCCAGCAGGCCAAGCGCCTGGCGGATCGTCATATTGGCGACACCGCATTCCTTGGCCAGTTCCTCGACCGTGGGAATGCGCGAATCGACGGGCCATTCGCTGGTCTCGATCCGGCGGCGAAACAAGGCGGCCAATTGCAGATAACGCGCCACTGCGCTTTTGCGCAGGGCGGTTGCGGTTTGTGAGGGTGTGCCAGTCTCTGCCAAATCGGTCTCCGGACGGGGCCGGGCCGGTTCTGACGGGCTCGGCTGCATATGAAGTGTCGTTTGTGCTAGCTTATTATGTTTTATATGCGCACAGCAATAGTCCTTTGCTTTCAACCCGCCAGACCTGGGCTTGGGCAGAGGCAAAGGCCGCGGCAAAGACGGTACGGCCAAGGCGATGCAGCAATGGCGCAGCAGCAAAGGCGTCTGGGGGCAGTTCAAGGGGCCGGGCGCAACCGGGGCCTGCCGGATCGGGCGCAACGCCCCTCTCCGCTAGGCCCATGACCGCCCTCGTCAAGGCTTGAACCGACGGCTATTCCGCCGCCGAGCGTTTGGGCAGCGACGGCAGCACGGTGCGCGACGGCGGGTCGCTGTTCAATTCTGCGGGGATGTGGTCGGGCAGGGGGATGCGGTGGGTGTTCAGCGTCATCGCCACCATCGAGTAATAGCCGACCAGAGCCGTCAATTCGACCACGCCGGACGGTCCCCAGCGCGCCAGCAACGCGGCATATAGGCAGTCGCCGACCTTTCCGTTTTCCAGCAGTTCACGGCTGAATTCGAAGATCTCACGCTGGTCCTCACGGTCAAGGCCAGGCACCTCGCATTGGCGGATGGCGTCGATGATGGCGTCGTGCAACCCGGCCTTGCGCGCCTCTCTGGCGTGGATCGTCCATTCCAACTCGCTGTTCCAATGCCGGGCGGTCACCAGGATGGCCAGCTCTGTCAGTTCCGGCGGCAGGCGGGTCTCAAACCGCAACACCTGTCCCAGCGCCTGCCAGCGGTCAGCGAGGGACGGGTTGTGCAATGCCGCGCGCAAGGGGCCGACCAGCATGCCGCGCGGACCGCTGACGATCTTGTCATAGACCGCCTTCTGATCCGGGGTCATGTCCTCGGGGCCGGGAAGGGGGATGCGCGGGGCCATCAATCCGCCGCCTCAGGGGTCAGGCCAAGCGTGGCGAGGATGTCATCCGTATGTTGCCCCAGCAGCGGCGGCGGACGTTCGAACCGAAGGGCGGCACGGTCGAACCGCATCGGGCTGACGACCGAGGGCACTTTGCCCGACAAGGGATGCGGCAGGTCGCGCAGCATCTGGCGGTGGCGCACCTGATCGTCGGCGAAAACCATCGGCACCGTGTTGATCGGCCCGCACGGCACTTTCTGGGCACCAAACAGCGCGATCCAGTCGGCCAGATCCTTTTCGCCCAGGGCGGTGCAGATCAGCGGATGCAGGCTGCCCAGGTTCCGGACCCGTTCGCGGTTGGTGGCATAGCGCGCGTCCTCGGCCAGGGCGGGCTGGCCGATGGCGGCGGCAAAGCGCTGAAACTGTTCATCATTTCCGACCGCCAGCACGATGTGCCCATCTCGGACGGGAAACACGTCTTGCGGCTGGATGTTGGGGTGCTTGTTGCCGCGCCGGATCGGGGTGTCGCCGGACACAAGGTGGTTCATCGCCTGATTGGCCAGCATGGCGGTGGCCACGTCCAGCATCGCGATGTCGATGGTGTCGCCCTTGCCGCTTTGGCTGCGCTCGGCCAAGGCCGCGAGCACGGCGATGGCCGCATACATCCCCGTCATGATGTCGACGATGGGAACGCCCACTTTCTGGGGCCCGCCGCCGGGGTCGCCATCGGGCGCGCCGGTGACGCTCATCAAGCCGCCCATCGCCTGAATCATGAAATCATAGGCCACGTCCTTGGCGCGCGGCCCGTCCTGCCCGAAGCCGGTGATCGAGCAGAAGATCAGATCCGGGTTTACCACCGTCAGATCGTCGGGGCCCAGGCCATAACGATCCAGCGTGCCGACCTTGAAATTCTCCAGCACGATGTCCGATTTGGCGGCCAGCGCCTTGACCGTTGCCTGCCCCTCGGCCGAGGCGATGTCGATCTCTACCGATTTCTTGCCGCGGTTGACCGACAGGTAATAGCCCGATTCCGCCGTATCCTTGCCGTCGCTGTCCTTCAGATAGGGCGGGCCCCATTTGCGCGTGTCGTCGCCCGCCCCGGCCCGTTCGACCTTGATCACCTCGGCCCCCAGATCGGCGAGGATCTGTCCGGCCCAGGGCCCGGCCATGATCCGGGAAAGGTCCAGCACGCGAATATGGTTCAAAGGTCCAGCCATCAATTCGTCCTGTAGGTGAAGAAGGGAGTGGTGTCGGCCGTGCCCGCCGGCCCGCCGCCGTCATCGACAATGACGGTGGCGGCGACAGACGGACGGGTCGAGACCTCGGCATACCAGGCGGCAAGGCCGGGCAGGGCCGCCCGCCAGCCGCAATCGGCATAGCGGAAATCGAGCTGGCCCAGGGCGCAAACAACCGCGATATGACCAAGCCCAAAGCCGGTGCGCGCCAGCGCGACGCTTTCGTGTTCCATCAGGTCCAGGGCGGCGCGGGTCTTGGTTTCGAATGCGTCAAGGATCACCGGGTCCGCACAGGCGCCACGCCCGCGTTCGGTGCGCCACAGCAGCAGGATATCGGTCAGCCCGTCCGCCAGCGCCTGCCAGCGCATATGCGTGATCCGCAGGTCGGGGTCGCTTGGCAGCAGGTCGTCGCGCTTGGCCCGGGCGATCAGATGCTCGCAGATCACGCGGGAATCGAACAGGGTCTGACCGTCGTCGGTGATCAGCACCGGGATCTTGCCCAGCGGATTGTCCTTGAGAATCGCGGGGCTCGGCGGGGCCGCGAAGATGGCGACAGATCGGATGCGCTCCACCGCATCCAGCATTCCGCATTCCTCGAGCACAATGGTCACCTTGCGCACGAAGGGAGATCTTGGGGACCAGTGCAGCTTCATGTCTGGCGGGGACCGAACGTGGCGTCCAGAAAGCCGGAAAGGACAGCGGTAAAGGCCTCTGGCTGCTCAAAGCAGGGCACATGGCCGGCGTTGGCGATGATCTCCATCCGGGCGTCGGCAATGGCGGGTTTCAGCTTGCTGGCCATGCCGGCAGGGAGCGCGCCATCCTCGGCCCCCGCGGTCAACAGCGTGGGGCAGGCGATGCGCGCCAGGTCCAGGGTATAGTCGTAATCCATCAGGGCCGTCGCGCTGGCGCGGAACCCGTCGAAGGGCGTGGCGGCGATCATCCGGGTCAGGCGCGCGCGCGTCTGCTCGCCCGCCGACCGGGTCAGCCACCGTTCCACGGTTGCGGCGGCGAATGCCTCCATCCCAAAGTTCTGCGCCTTCGCGATGCGGTCGGTCCAGCCCGCGGCGCCGCCGGCGGCGGTTCTGGCCTGACCGTCGGAAAACACCAGCGCCGCAAAGCGATCCGCCGCGATCCTGTGGGCCGCAAGGCCGGTAGGCACGCCCATGGACAGCCCCACATAGATCGCCTGCTCGATCCCAGCCGCCTCCATCACGGCCAGAAGATCCGCGCCCAGTTCGTCGAAGGTGATCGGTCCCGTGGGCATGCCGGATTGGCCGTGCCCGGCTTGATCATAGCGCAGGATGCCGTAGTGCCCCGCAAGCGCGGCGGCCTGGGCATCCCAGACCGTCAGATCGGTCACAAGCGAGTTGCCAAACACGATCCACGGCGCGCCAACCTGCCGGGGCGGCATCACTTCGGCATGCAGATCATAGCCGTTCCGCGCAATCCTGAGGGTCCGGCTGTTGGAATAATGGAAGGTCATCTCTTGTCTCCATCCCCTTGGTCTTGGCGCGCTGTGCCATGCCATTTGCAGCGATTCGGCCTGGGATTTCACCGTCGTGGCCCTTGCCGATCACCTTAAAAGCTATTTATATAGGTTTTAGGGGGGAGTGCAATTGTGAATTCATCACAAGGCGCGATCTGATGCCCGGCCACGGAGCGCTGGCCAGGCGCCGGGATCTGGTCGGGACCGACTCTGCGTCCTCCAATCCGGGGGGCTACCCGCGCCAGTGCCATTGCCTGTGCTGGGGCGAAGGGACGTGTTGCGGCGGCCGGACGGGGCGATCGTCTGCCCGGTTGTGTCGGCGCAGGGCACCGCCCCCGGACAGCGTCGAGGATGGCTCGATGGAGCGGGATGGGTCACCCCGGGCGACGGATGCAGTTGACATGATCCTAAAAGCTATGTTTATGACTTAATAACTGCTGCAAGACAGGAACCCCATGCGATACAATGCGAAACACCAGGGCGGGGCGCTGCGCAATCTCCCTCATTGCGGGCATCTGCCCCTGGGGCGGGAATGGCTTTGGCAGGCGACAGGCCGCGCCGGTCTGGGGGCG
>CAYGRI010000065.1:0-18750 GCA_964352155.1 uncultured Maritimibacter sp.
TGTCGCGCCTCCACCATCTGCGCAACCGCCTGTAGCCGGTCGTTGATGGACTCTAGCTGACGGGACGGGCTGGACAGGCGCCGCTCCAGCAAGCGCGCGCCGGCGGCGGTGGCGGTGCGGTCGATGGCGGACAGCAGGGTGCCGTCACGCCCGCCGCCCAGGGTATGGGTCAGTTCAAGATTTCGGCGGGTTGCCGCGTCTATCTGCATCGTCAGTCCCGCGGCCTCACCGACGGGGGGACGCAGCAGCGGCAGGTTGCCCTTCTGCGTGATGTCGAGATAGTCGACCACCGCGCCCATCGCCGCCAGTTCCGCGCGTCCGAACGTGCCGAAAGCGTCCAGAGATGCGATTCCGAACACCTCGCACAGCCGCCGTTCCGCTGCGGAGCTGTCAAAGCTCGACCGCGACAGGGGCGTTGCCACCCCGCCAAGATCCGTCACCAGTTCCCTCAAATCCGGCTCTAGCGCGTCCGCCAACAGCACTTCACGCGGGGCGATCCGGGCGAGTTCGGGCGACAGCCGCAGGCGCGAACAAGGCATCACCCGGAACGCCCCGGTGGAGATATCGACCCATGCCAGCGCCCCGTCCTCGCGCACTTCGGCAAAGGCGGCCAGGAAGTTGTGCCGCCGGGCATCCAGCAGAGATTCCTCCGTCAGCGTTCCGGGGGTCACCAGCCGGACCACGTCGCGTTTCACAACCGATTTGGCGCCGCGTTTCTTCGCCTCTGCCGGGTCTTCGAGCTGTTCGCAGACGGCCACGCGAAACCCTTTGCGGATCAGGGTCAGCAGATAGCCTTCGGCGGAATGCGCGGGCACGCCGCACATCGGGATGTCGGAGTCCTGATGCTTGCCGCGTTTCGTCAGAGCAATGTCCAGCGCAGCGGCGGCGGCGACGGCGTCGTCAAAGAACATCTCGTAGAAATCGCCCATCCGATAGAATAGCAGCGCGTCGGGATATTGGGTCTTGATCTCGAAATACTGCGCCATCATCGGCGTCATGGCGGCTGTCACGTTGTTCTCCAGGATGGTGGCTTGGCAGAGACTACCCACTCCGACAAAGGGAAAAAAGGCCGCATTTGGGTTGGGCCAGGGCGCGGTGTCTGGTGTCAGGCGATCCATCCTTTGTTGCTGGAAACGGGTGCGCCGCATGGGTTCTGGCTTGCACCCTCTTGCGCTGGCGATACGGTGCCTGCGCAAAGCATCCACCTGTCAAGATAGGGAACCCCAGCGATATGCGCATAGCCATGTGGTCCGGCCCGCGAAACCTGTCGACGGCGATGATGTACGCATTTGCGCAACGCAGCGACTGCACCGTAATGGATGAGCCGTTCTACGCCGCTTTTCTGGCGCTGACTGGTGATACACATCCGATGCGGGAAGAGATCCTGGCCGCTGGCCCCACGGATCTGGCAGAGGTGATCGCGCAATGCCGCGCGGGGGGCACCGCCGAGGCGCCGCATGTCTACCAAAAGCACATGACGCAGCATATGTTGCCCGCCATTGACCGGGGTTGGATGGCCGAGACGGCGAATGTTTTTCTGATCCGCCACCCCGCCCGGGTCATCGCCAGCTATGTGGCCAAGCGCGAATCTCCGACCTTGGACGAGATCGGGTTTCGTCAGCAGTTCGAGTTGTTCGACCATGCCAAGGCCCTGGGACAGACGCCGATTGTCGTAGACAGCGCCGATATCCGAACCGACCCGCCGCAGATGCTCAGCGCGTTATGCGAGGTGCTTGGCCTGCCGTTCGAAACCGGGATGCTGCACTGGCCCATGGGTGGACACCCGAGCGATGGCGTCTGGGCGCCGCATTGGTATGGCGCGGTGCATAACTCGACCGGATTCGCCGCTGCCGAAGGCCCATTGCCAGAGCTTGGCCCGAAAGAGCAGGCATTGTGTGACGCGGCGATGCCCTATTACCTCGCGCTTCGCGAGCGTCGCTTGACGATCTAGACACGCGGGCCTTTCGAAAGACTGACAGCGAGAAAACCGAACGCCTGCTGAAACTACCCTGCCCGGCCGTCCGTGGTTCCTGCACCGATCAAGCAATGACGCTTGTCAATCAGGGAGACACGTTATGAAACTCGCAATTGCATCCGCCATCAGCCTCGTCCTGGCCAGCGGCGCGGCCTTCGCCGCCGGGCACGCCGCGCCCATGGTGGAGAGTATGGATCAGGACATTTCCGGTGGAACAGTGACGGCTTCCATAGTGATCGCCCCGGCGAACGGCTGGATGGTGGTGCACCGGACCGGGGCGGATATGAAGCCCGGCACGGTTGTCGGCTATGCGCCTTTGAAAGCCGGAGAGAACGCCGATGTCGCCGCGATCCTGACCGAAGTCGTGTCCCCGGGCGAGATGCTGATGCTGATGGTCCATGGCGAAGATGGTGGCATGACCACGGGCGCTTTCGAATACTCGCTGGGCGCCAAGGAAGACGGGCCGATCCGGGTGGATGGCGCGCTTGTGATGAAGGTGGTCACTGCCAAGTAGTCCCTTCTCCAGTGCGCCCGCTGATCCAGCGGGCGTGCGATTCAGCCCTGTTCCTCATGAAAGGAGCGGGGCCGTTTCTTGTCTGGGTCGCCGTCCCGGACGCACAGCCGCAGGTCAGCTCGGGTCTGAAGTCAGCCCGCCAACCGCTTTTTGCGAGCCGCGATCAGCTTCAAGCGCAGCGCATTGAGCTGGATGAACCCGGCCGCATCGGTCTGGTCATATGCGCCGGCATCTTCTTCGAAGGTCACATGCGCCTCGGAATACAGCGAGTGGTCCGACCAGCGGCCAACTGTGCGGGCGAGGCCTTTGTACAGCTTCAGCCGGACCGTGCCTGTGACATGTTCCTGGCTGTGATCGATGAGCGCTTGCAGCATTTCCCGTTCGGGCGAGAACCAGAAGCCGTTATAGATCAGCTCTGCATAGCGGGGCATCAGCTCGTCTTTCAGATGCGCCGCGCCGCGATCAAGGGTGATTTGCTCGATCCCGCGATGCGCCTCCAGCAACAGAGTGCCACCCGGCGTTTCGTAGATCCCGCGCGACTTCATGCCGACAAAGCGCCCTTCGACCAGATCAAGCCGCCCGATGCCATGCTTGCCGCCCAGTTCGTTCAGCCGGGTCAGCATGGTGGCCGGAGACAGCGCCTCTCCGTTGAGGGACACGGCATCGCCCTTCTCAAACCCGATTTCGACGTATTCCGGCGTATCGGGCGCCTTTTCGGGATCGACGGTGCGCTGATAGACATAGTCGGGCGCTTCCTGCGCGGGGTCTTCCAGCACTTTCCCTTCGGACGAGGTGTGCAACAGGTTCGCATCGACCGAGAACGGCGCTTCGCCGCGCTTGTCCTTGGCAATCGGGATCTGGTTCTTTTCCGCGAAGTCGATCAGCTTCGTCCGGCTGGTCAGATCCCATTCGCGCCACGGGGCGATGACCTTGATCGTCGGGTTCAGCGCATAGGCCGACAATTCGAACCGCACCTGATCGTTCCCCTTGCCGGTCGCCCCATGCGCCACGGCATCGGCGCCGGTTTCTGCAGCAATCTCGACCAGGCGCTTGGAAATCAGCGGCCGCGCAATCGAGGTGCCCAGCAGATACAGCCCTTCATACAACGCATTCGCCCGGAACATCGGAAAGACGAAATCGCGGACGAATTCCTCGCGCAGATCCTCGACATAGATGGCGCTGGCGCCCATCATCTCTGCCTTGGCGCGCGCCGGCTCCAACTCTTCGCCCTGACCGAGGTCGGCGGTGAAGGTCACGACCTCGCAGTCATACTCCGTCTGCAGCCATTTCAGGATGATGGAAGTGTCGAGCCCCCCGGAATAGGCAAGAACGACTTTCTTGGGTGCGTCGGTCATCTGAAGGCTCCGCTTTTGTTGGTCCGGCGCCGTGTATCGCGGGCGGGGGCGCTGAGCAAGCCGGGGTTGCACAGGAAGCGGCGGGATGGTTGGCTTACGGGAAAGAGGAGCGCGTGCAATGACCGACCGGATCGACCTGTTTCGCGGAGTGGTGCATCCATGGCACCACGACCATTTCGGCCATATGAACGTGCGCCACTACGCGCCGTTCTTTGACGATGCCACCTATCACATGTGGACTTTGCTGGGTCTTCCCTATTCCGAAATGATCAAGGACCACGGGGTTCATACCGTGTCTGCGAGTGCCACCACGTCATTCATCAAAGAGCTGGTGGCCGGCGATCTTGTTCGCATCGACGGAGCCGTGACGCGGATCGGCGGCAAAAGCGCGACGTTCCATCTGCGGATGTTTCACGCGGATACCGGCGCGCTGCACGCCACCTATGACTTGGTCGAAGTGTTCTTCGATCCAAAGACCCGTTCCTCGGCGCCGATCCCGGATGACGTGCGGGCCAGCCTGTCTGCCTATCTGGTCGAATCGTCCTAGGCGGCATCCGCATCCTGCATCCGGGCTTCGAACTCGGCCCGCGATGCGGTGTATACCTTGAACAGAGTCGCCAGATTGACGTCGGGCGCCACGTCTTGCTGGGCAAGCCCGTGCCCATCCGTCGCAAGTGCGGCCATTTCCGCGAACCCGAGGTTCAGGGCGCAGCCTTTCAGGAAGTGCAGACGCTCCCGTACCTCCTTGTCGGACCCGCCCTCGCGGAGTTGTCCGATCACATCATCAAGTTCATCCAGGAAGACCTCTGCCACTTCGGCAAAATCTTCCTCGCCAATCTCGGTGCGCAATTCCTCGATTCGCTCCCAATCCAGCATTCGTTTCTCCAAACGCATCGCCCCGAATTCAACCTCTAGGGTAGTGGGGTTAAAGGAGTGACAAGGTCGCAAAGCGGCTACGAAAAAAGCTAACGATTATCTATGCATTAATGCTGATGCGATACCGAGGCCTCATCACAAGATGGTCAAAGTCGGGTCCTTGAACGAATTAAACAGATTGATTGTCGCCAGTGACGCTGGCGGCGTGACTGCGAATACGGTGTTGGTCGTGGATGACAGCCGTGGTCAGCGCATGCTGCTGTCCAGGATTCTGACAAAGATGGGATTGCGCGTTTTGACCGCCGATTCCGGCGAATCGGCTTTGGCTGTGTGCCAGTCCGACTCCCCTGATCTGATTATCAGCGACTGGGTGATGCCCGGAATGGATGGGCTGGAATTCTGTCGCGTGTTCCGCGAGACGATGGGCGACCGCTACGGCTATTTCATCCTGCTGACCTCCAAGGACGAGAAAAGCGAGATTGCGACGGGTCTTGATGCGGGGGCCGACGATTTTCTGACAAAGCCGGTCAATGCGGGCGAACTGCGTGCCCGAATCCGCGCGGGTCAACGCGTCGTCCAGATGGAACGCGAGTTGACCGACAAGAACGGGGTGATCACCTCTGCCCTGCACGAGATGAAGCGGTTGCACGCGCGAATCGACCATGACCTGCAAGAGGCACAGAAACTACAGCAATCGCTGGTGCGCGACCGATTCCGAACCTTTGGCGAGGTGGATGTGTCCCTGTTGCTCAGCCCAGCGGGCCGGGTTGGCGGGGATCTGATCGGCATGTTCGAAGTGAATGCCGACGAGATTGGCGTTTTCGCTTTGGATGTGTCGGGTCACGGCATCGCTTCGGCGTTAATGACGGCGCGGCTTGCGTCCTGCTTTCATGGGGATCGGCCCAACCAGAACATTGCGGTTCGCAGCGGCCACGATGGCAATCCGGTGATGCGCCAGCCGTCCGATGCCGCTGCGCGTCTCAACGATCTGGTCCTGTCAGAGATTGAGACCGATCAGTACCTCACGATGGTGTTGGCCCGCATCCGCCGTTCAACCGGACATGTGACGCTGACGCAGGCCGGGCATCCTCATCCCGCGCTTATGGATGCCTCTGGTAATGTAGCGTTCGTTGGCAATGGGGGCCTTCCGATCGGGCTGCTTCCGGGGGCCACCTATCAGGATGTGGATCTGACCCTGACGCCCGGTGACCGCTTGTTCATCAGCTCTGACGGACTCACCGAATGCATGGATCCAAGCGGCGCATTGCTGGAGGATGCAGGCCTTGCACGGCTCTTGGAAAAGCATGCGAACATGGCGGGGGCGGACCTGTTCAACACGCTGATCGCGGAACTGGAACATTTCAGCGGCACAAAGGAGTTCACGGACGACGTATCTGCCGCGGTGATCGACTATGGTCCAAGAAAGATCTGACGCACGAAGGCGCGGTCGCCTTCATTCGCAAGCATGTTCATCGCGCTGACGGGATCCAGCCAATGCGCCGTATGGCCGGGCTCGCGCGGCGGGCCATGGCGGCGGACGGGACGCGCGACATAGATGTGGCAGAGCTTTTCCGCCCAGAGATCGTACTCCGGCATATAGGTAAAGCGACGGAACGCCCCCAGACGCAAGGGCGCGGCAATGCGCCAGCCGGTTTCCTCGAACACCTCGCGGTGCAGCGCCGTGATCGGAGATTCGCCCGGATCGATGCCGCCGCCAGGAAGCTGAAATTCTGGCGTGGGCGCTTCTTGGTGGGTGACGAGCAGGCCTCCGTCGCCGAGAAGAACGGCATAGACGCCCGGCCGGCGGGTATAGCGGATGTCTGGCTTTACGGCTTCGCCATACCGTCGGATCATTGCGCCTCTGCCTTTCATGCTTGGTTGTGATGCATATATGGACGCGGTATGCGAAAGAAAGCCGCAAGGAAACCCCATGACACTCGGATCACAGATCGCCTGGGATGACACCATCCTGCCGTTTCAACTCGACCGTTCGGATATCCGCGGGCGGGTCGCGCGTCTGGATGGCGTCTTGGATCAGATCCTGGCGCAGCATAGTTATCCCCGCGCGATCGAGGCGCTGGTGGCAGAGATGGCCGTTCTGACGGCTCTGATCGGCCAGACCATCAAGCTGCGGTGGAAGCTGTCGCTGCAAGTGCGCGGCGACGGCCCGGCGCGGCTGATTGCGACGGATTATTATGGCCCGACGAAAGAGGGCGAGCCGGCGCGCATCAGGGCCTATGCAAGCTATGATAAGGACCGGCTTGACCCGAAGGGCGATCCGTTCCCGCAGATCGGCAAGGGCTATTTCGCCATTCTGATCGACCAGGGTAGCGGGATGGTTCCCTATCAGGGCATCACGCCCATCGCCGGGAGATCGCTTTCGTCCTGTGCAGAGACGTATTTTGCCCAGTCCGAGCAATTGCCGACCCGCTTTGCGCTGGCGTTCGGCGAAACCCGCGTGCCCGGTGGCAAGCACGGCTGGCGCGCAGGCGGCGTGATGCTGCAGCATATGCCCAAGGCCTCGCCCTTCGCGGCGGACGGCGGGACTGGCGACGATGGTCTTTTGCAGCCAACCGATATTCTGGACGGCGAAGAGGAAGAGAACTGGAACCGCGCCAACCTGCTGCTCGACACCGTTGAGGTGATGGAACTGGTGGGGCCAACAGTTCAGCCGACCGACCTGCTCGTCCGGCTTTTCCACGAGGAGACGCCGCGCGTCTTCGATCCGCAGCCGATCAAGTTCGGGTGCAGTTGCTCTGCCGACAAGGTGCGCGAGAGCCTGTCGATCTATTCGGCCAAGGACATCGGGCATATGACGACCGAGGATGGAATCGTCACGGCGGATTGCCAGTTCTGCGGCGCACACTACGAGTTCGACCCGAAAACACTCGGTTTCGAGGCCGAGGAGGCCAGCGGTGACCGAAGCTGATCCCTTTGTCCGTCTGGCAGAGGCGGCGGGCCGTCCGGGACAGAGTTCCTCGGATTTCGATCTGAACCCCGATGGTCCGCCCGCGCCCGCCAAGTTGCGCCCGGCTGGCGTTCTGGTCGGTTTTGTCGATCTGCCCGGCGGGGCGGAGTTGATCCTGACAAAGCGGTCCTCCGCCCTCAAACACCATCCCGGGCAGATCGCCTTTCCGGGCGGGAAGGTCGATGCGCGGGATGCCGATGTCATCGCTGCCGCCATCCGCGAGGCGAAAGAAGAGGTCGGGCTGGACCCGGCCCATGTGGACATTATCGGAACCCTGCCCAGTCATCGTACGGTCACCGGATTTGACGTGACCCCGGTTCTTGCGCGGATCCGGTCGGATTTCACCCCTGTGGCAGAGCCGGGCGAAGTCGACGAAGTGTTCCGCGTGCCCTTCGCTCATATCGCCAACCCAGACCATTTCTCGGTCCAGTCGCGCCGCTGGCAGGGGCGCCGCCGTTACTTTTACACCGTGCCCTATGGTCCCTATTATATATGGGGCGCCACGGCGCGAATCCTGCGCGCGCTGGCGGACAGGCTCATGTGATGCGGATCTCGGACGATTGGATCAGCGATCCGCGGACGCAGGCGGTGTGCCGCGTGTTGACAGAGGCCGGATACCAGGCCCTGTTCGTCGGTGGCTGTGTGCGCAATGCGCTGTTTCGCCTGTCGGTGGCGGATATTGACATCTCCACCGATGCGCTTCCCGAAACCGTCTCTGTTCTGGCGAAAAAGGCGGGGCTGAAGGTCGTTCCCACGGGCATAGAACACGGCACCGTCACCGTCGTGGCCGATCACCTGCCGCATGAGATCACCACCTTTCGCCGCGATGTCGAGACGGACGGACGGCGCGCCGTGGTCGCTTTCACCGATCGGATCGAAGAGGACGCGCTGCGCCGCGATCTTACAATGAATGCGCTTTATGCGCGGCCCGATGGCATGGTGGTCGACCCTTTGGGCGGGCTCGCGGATCTTTTGGCGCGGCGGGTGCGGTTCATAGAGGATCCCGAACAGCGGATCCGAGAGGATTATCTGCGGATCCTTCGGTTCTTCCGCTTCTTCGCCTGGTACGGTGACCCCGAGGATGGCCTGGACCCGGATGGCCTGGCCGCCTGTGCTGCGCTTTCCCACGGGCTAGAGACCCTATCCAAGGAACGTATCGGTACGGAACTGCTGAAATTGCTGACCGCGCCCGACCCGGCCCCGGCTGCGGCGGCGTTCCAGATCTCGGGCGGTTTGATGCGGATTCTGCCCGGGGCAGATACCCGCGCGCTGCCGCTTTTGGTCGCGCTGGAGGCGGAGGCCTTGGCAAAACCCGACCCGATCCGTCGGCTGGCGAGTCTCGGCGGTGCGGATCAGGCCAAGTTGCTGCGTTTGTCCCGCAAAGACGCGGCGCGGCTGGAGCGTTTGGTGGGTGCCGCGACCGAAATGACTCCGGCCCCCGAACTCGGCTATCGGTTGGGAGAGGTCGATGCCAAGGACGCGCTGCTGCTGCGCGCCACCTTTACCGAATCCCCCGTCGCCAAAGACGGCCTCGATGCCATCGCGCTGGGGGCTGCGGCGCGGTTCCCGGTCGCGGCGCAGGATCTTGGGCCCGACTATCGGGGCGCGGGTATCGGAAACCGCCTGCGAGAGCTGGAGAAACGCTGGATCGCGTCGGGGTTTCGCCTGTCGCGGGATGATCTGCTGTCAGAATAGTTTCACACAGCCGGGGGTTGAGACAGGTTCCTTTCTGCAAAGTCCCGCGCTATAGGAACCCTCTTTTTCCGCACGATCCCTCCGCGCAAGGCTTTGGCCCTATGTTCCGCTTTTTTGAAAATCTGGTCGATCCGTTTCAACCCTATCCGCCCAGCAACCAGCCGCCCACCCGGCTGCTGCCCTTCATGTTGGACTATGCGCGCCCGTTCAAAGCGGTTCTTTGGGCCGCTGCGGTGCTGGCGATCATTGTCGCCTCGGTTGAGGTTGGTCTGATCTACTACATGGGTCGGGTCGTGGATCTGCTTGGCGCGACGTCCCCGGCGGATGTCTGGCAGTTGCACGGGACAGAGCTGATCCTGATGGCCGTGTTCATCCTTGTGCTGCGCCCCTTCCTTCAGGGGTTGGATGTGTTGGTGTTGAACAATGCGATCCTGCCGCAATTTGGGGCGCTGGTGCGGTGGCGCGCTCATTCGCAGGTGATGCGGCAATCCGTCGGTTGGTTCGAGAATGATTTTGCCGGACGCATCGCCAACCGGATCATGCAGACGCCGACTTCTGCCGGCGATGCGATGTTTCAGGTCTTTGATGCGATTGCCTTCTCGCTCGCCTATCTGATCGGGGCCGCCATTCTGTTGTGGGATGCGGATGCCCGGCTGGTGCTGCCGCTGATCGGCTGGTTCATCCTGTATGCCTGTCTAGTGCGCTGGACGTTGCGGCGCGTCGGTCCCGCCTCGCAGGCGGCGTCGAACGCGCGCAGCAAGGTCACCGGGCGCGTGGTCGACAGCTATACCAACATCCATTCGGTGAAGCTCTTTGCACATCACGACCGTGAGCTTGCCTATGCGAAAGAGGCGATCGAGGAGACGCGAGAGACCTTTGGCGCGGAAATGCGTCTTTACACCATCATGGACGTGACGTTGGTGACGCTGAACGGCGTGCTGATCGTGGGTGTTGTGGGCTGGGCGTTGTGGCTTTGGATGAACGGCGCGGCGAGTGTTGGTGTTGTCGCCGCCGCCACCGCGCTCACGTTGCGTCTGAATGCGATGACGGGGTGGATCATGTGGGCCCTGTCGAACTTCTCACGATCTCTCGGCGTCGTTGCCGAAGGGATGGAGACGATTGCCCAGCCGATCCGCCTGACCGATTCCAGCAATGCGCCCGACATGGTGGTCGAGCGGGGAGAGATCCGGTTCGACGGCGTTTCGCATCACTATGGTCGCGGGGCGGGTGGCCTGGATCAGATCAACCTGACGATCCGGCCCGGCGAACGCGTCGGCCTCGTCGGCCGCTCCGGCGCCGGAAAGTCGACCTTGGTGAAGTTGCTGTTGCGGTTTTATGACCCGGAGGCCGGGCAGATCCTGATCGATGGGCAGGATGTCACCCATGTGACGCAGGATTCCTTGCGCTCTGCCATCGGGATGGTTCAGCAGGACAGTTCCTTGCTGCATCGGTCTGTGCGGGAAAACATTCTTTATGGCCGCCCGGACGCTAGCGAGGAAGAGATGTTCGCCGCCGCAGGTCGCGCCGAGGCGCATGAATTTATTCTTGATCTGGCAGACCCCGAGGGCAATCAGGGCTACGAGGCTCAGGTGGGCGAGCGCGGCGTCAAGCTGTCGGGCGGGCAGCGGCAGCGCGTGGCGCTGGCGCGGGTGATCCTGAAAGACGCGCCGATCCTTGTCCTGGACGAGGCGACGAGCGCGCTGGACAGTGAAGTCGAGGCGACGATTCAGACAGCCTTGTATGGCATGATGGAAGGCAAGACGGTCATCGCCATTGCGCACAGGCTGTCGACCATCGCACAGCTGGATCGGATCATCGTATTGGACGACGGCCATATCGCCGAAGACGGCACCCATTCCGAGCTTTTGGCGCGGGACGGTCTATATGCCCGTTTTTGGGATCGGCAATCGGGCGGGTTCATCGGCACAGAACAGGCGACAGAGTGATGTTGAACGCATTGGCAGCATGGTTTTCTACCCTGATCGACCCGGAACGCCCGGCCAGCGGTCCGCCGCCCCGCTCCTTGCTGGCCTATATGCGCTGGCTGCTGGACGGGTCGTGGTTCGCCATCGGTCTGGCGGCCGGCGTGACGATGCTCGCGGGCGTGTTCGAAGTGCTGACCGCGCTGATCCTGGGACAGGTCGTGGATGCGGCACTGGGCACATCGCCTGACTCGTTCTTTTCGTCAAATGTCGTGCTGCTTCTTTTGGTGGTGGCGTTTTTCATGATCTTGCGGCCGGCGACGCTGGGCTTTTCCTCGGCGATGCAATCGCTGACCATCGGGCCGAACATCAACAATCTGGTCCTGTCCCGGCTGCATCGCTGGACGATGGGCCAGTCCGTGACCTTCTTTGACAATGACTTTGCCGGACGGTTGGCGCAAAAGCAGATGCAATCCGCCCGCGCCATGACGGATATCGTGGTCGATATGATTGGCGCGGTGCTGTTCGGCCTCGCCTCTGTTCTGGGGTCGGTCATATTGATGGCGGCGATCGGCTATCAGACGGCCTTGGTGCTGGCTCTTTGGATGGTGCTCTATTTCGCCTTGCTTCGCTATTTTCTGCCGATTATCCGCACCCGGTCCGGGGCGCGGGCGGCGGCGCGGGCGATGGTCACGGGGCAGGTCGTCGATACGGTGACCAACATCAAGACGGTCAAGCTGTTCGCCCATCACGACCACGAAGATCGCGCCGCGTTGAACGAGATGCGCCGTTTTCGCGAGACCGCGTTCCATTTCGGCAAGGCATCGGCGAGCTTCCGGTTCCTGCTGATGACTTTGGCCGGTGCGCTGCCGGTGGTGCTGGTGGGCGTGACACTCGTGCTGTGGACGAATGGCGGCGCGACCACCGGGGATATCGTCGCGGCGGGCGCCGTTTCCATCCGGCTGGCGCAGATGACCGGCTGGATCAGCAATGCGCTGTTGATGATGTACGCTCATATCGGCGAGGTCGAGGATGGGATGCGCACCCTGACGCCCGCTCATGATCTGGTCGACGCGCCCGATGCGGTCGAGGCGGACGGCCCCGCCAAGATCGAGTTTGACGGTGTGAACTTTGCCTATGGTCGGCGCAACGGCGGTGTGACCGGGATCGACCTGACCGTGCGGGAGGGTGAGAAACTGGCCATCGTCGGGGCCTCTGGCGCGGGGAAATCCACACTCGTCGCTTTGCTCATGCGTCTCTATGACACTGAAGGTGGCGCGATCCGGATCGGTGGGCAGGACGTGCGCGCGGTGTCTCAGGAAAGCTTGCGGCGGCGTATCGGGATGGTCACCCAGGAAACGGCGATGTTCAATCGGTCGGCCCGCGACAACATCCTGTACGGTCGGCCGGAAGCGACGGAGGCAGAGGTGATCTCTGCCGCAGAGCGGGCCCGGGCGCATGATTTCATCCTGGGTCTGAAGGACTTCAAGGACCGTGAAGGGTACGAGGCGCATCTGGGCGAGCGTGGGGTCAAGCTGTCTGGCGGGCAACGGCAACGCATTGCGCTTGCCCGCGCGATCCTGAAGGATGCGCCGATCCTCGTGCTGGATGAGGCGACAAGCGCCCTCGACAGCGAGGTTGAGGCCGAGATCCAGGAGGCGCTGGACGAGGTGATGAAGGGCAAGACCGTCGTCGCCATTGCACACCGGCTGTCCACCATTGCCCAGATGGATCGGATCGTGGTGCTTGACGCGGGTCAGATTGCCGAACAGGGCACCCACGACGAGCTTCTTGCGCTGGACGGTCTGTATGCCCGCTATTGGAAGCGTCAATCCGGTCGGTTTGTCAGCTTTTCCGAGGCGGCGGAGTGACCTGGACGATCCAGCGGCTAGGGCATCGCGGGGACGGCATTGCCGAAGGGCCGGTCTTTGCGGCGCGCACCCTGCCGGGGGAAGAGATCGACGGAGAGCTTGAGGGCGACCGCGTCGCTGCGCCGCGAATCCTGCTTCCGTCGCCGGAAAGGGCAAAGGCGCCGTGTCGGCACTATGGGGGCTGCGGCGGCTGTGCGTTGCAACATGCCTCTAACGGGTTTGTCACCGAATGGAAGGCGGATCTCGTGCGGTCGGCCCTGGCGGCGCATGATCTGCCCGCGCCGATTCGCGATATCTCTGTCTCGCCGCCGCGTTCCCGGCGGAGGGCCACGTTTTCGGGCAGACGCACAAAGAAGGGCGCTCTGGTCGGCTTTCACGCCCGCGCTTCGGATACCATCGTCGAAACGCCGGATTGCCAGCTTGTCCTGCCTGAGATTGCGGTGCGTCTGCCGGTTCTCGAATCACTGGTGCGCTTTGGCGCGTCCCGCCGGGCAGAGCTGTCGATGCTGGTGACATGGTCCCGCTCTGGCGCGGATCTTGCCGTCCGGGGGGGCCTGCCGCTGGACGGGCCTTTGCGGGCGCAGCTTGCCCTGTTCGCCGGGACATCGGGCCTCGCCCGGCTGTCCTGGGACGGAGACATTATTGCCGAGGCGCATGCCCCCATTCAGTCCTTCGACGGGATAGAAATGGCGCCGCCCGCCGGTGCTTTCCTTCAGGCCACGGCCGAAGGTGAGGCGGCCCTGCGCCGCTCGGTCCATGAGGCGGTGGGGGATGCGGATCGGATCGTCGATCTCTTTGCCGGTTGCGGCACCTTCGCCCTGCCTTTGGCACGTCAGGCAGAGGTTCACGCGGCGGAGGCTGATTCGGACTCCCTTCGCGCGTTGGACCGCGCCTGGCGGTTTGCAGAAGGTTTGCGCAAGGTGACGACTGAAGTGCGCGATCTGTTCCGCAGGCCGCTGCTGCCAGAGGACCTGATGCGATTCGGTGCCGCTGTCATCGACCCCCCGCGGGCGGGGGGAGAGGCGCAGTTTAAGGCGCTGGCTCAGGCAAAGATCCCGAGAATCGCTGCCGTATCCTGTAATCCTGTGACCTTTGCCCGGGATGCCGCGGTTCTGACCCGGGCGGGGTATCGGCTGGAGTGGATCGATGTGGTCGATCAATTTCGCTGGTCGCCGCATGTGGAACTTGCGGCCCTGTTTGTGACAGCCAATAACTGACGGCCACAGCCAGGCGGGGGACATATGCACTTCAGGACAGAGCTTTTGCATTGGCTGGAGCGGCCGGTGGTCGTGAACGGCATCGTCGCGGTCATCATCTTCAACGCCATCATCCTGGGGCTGGAGACGTCGCAAATCGCGATGGACCGCGCCGGGACCCTGATCCGCATTCTCGACAAGTTCTGCCTGTTCATCTTCGTCGCAGAGCTTTGCGCCAAGCTATATGCACAGGGGGGCCGCTTTTTCCGCGATGGGTGGAATCTGTTTGATTCGGTGGTAATCGGGGTCTCGCTGGTGCCCGGCGCCCAATCGCTGTCCGTTCTGCGCGCGCTGCGGATCCTGCGGCTGTTGCGCGTCATTTCCGTGGCGCCACGATTGCGCCGGGTGGTGGAGGGGTTCGTGTCTGCCTTGCCCGGAATGGCGTCGGTCTTCTTCCTGATGGCGCTGATCTTTTACATCGGAGCGGTGATGGCGACCAAGTTGTTCGGGGCGGCGTTCCCGGATTGGTTCGGCACCCTGGGGCAATCCGCCTACACGCTGTTTCAGATCATGACGCTGGAAAGCTGGTCGATGGGAATCGTTCGTCCGGTGATGGAAACCTATCCCTTTGCCTGGCTGTTCTTCGTGCCCTTCATCATGGTCACGACCTTTGCTGTCGTGAACCTGATTGTCGGTCTGATCGTGAATTCCATGCAGGACGCGCATCAGACAGAAAGCAACGAAGCGACAGACACTTACCGGGATCAGGTGCTGCAAAGACTGATTGCGATAGAACGCAGGCTGGAAGAGCGGGACCGCCAGGATCGCAAGCGCCGATAGGCTACGTACACGTGATCGTCCGGCCTATTTCACCGATGCGCGATTCAGGTTATGTTTACCAAAAAAACGGATAAGGGCAGGAACAATGAGATTTACACGGATCATCCTTCTGTTTTCGGTCGTACTGGCGTTGGGCGCCTGCTCGTCGAAGTTTAAGCGCTACAACGGGCCGGAGGTGACGCGCGTCGTTGTCGAAAAGGCCAACCGCAGAATGTACCTTCTGCATTATGACAAGGTGCTGGAATCCTACGATATCGACCTGGGCTTCGCGCCGCGTGGTCACAAGGCGCGGGAAGGCGACGGTCGCACGCCCGAGGGTCGCTATACGATTGACCGGCGCAATCCGAATTCAAACTTCCATCTCTCGATCGGCATTTCCTACCCGAACGAGGCGGACATCGAAGCGGCGCGCGAAGCTGGGGTGAGCCCGGGGGGCGACATCTTTATCCACGGGGCTGCGCGACCGTTTGACCGGCAGGGTCCGGATTGGACGGCGGGCTGTATCTCTGTGACCAACAAAGAGATGGAATGGATCTATGCCATGGTGAAAGATGGCACTGTGATCGACATTCACCCTTAGGTTTCAAGCGCTTGATCTGCGCCGATTGGCGCAGATCCGTTAGCTTACGGTGTCAGCGGGAGGTTCCTCGGGAACGACTTGCACTGGCGGTGGCGGCGTTGTCCGGGCCGGTGGCGAGGGCGAAATCGGCAAGGCTGGCCCGCCTCCGCCAATCATCATCGTGTACCAGATCTTGCCGTCGCTTTCCTGGTAATAGGCAAAGCCAAGATCGGCGGCCTGCGGGTCCAGAATCGCGTCGCGTTCCGCCTGTTCCTGCATCCAGGCAGCCAGCGTCTGCAATTCGGTTTCGTAGGTCTCCGAGATGTTCTGACCCAGAAGGGTTCTGGTGTAGCCGACGCGCTGCACCCGCTCCACCGGCGAGGACCCGTCCGAGCTGAAGTGCCAGGGGCGCTGTTGAGTTGACATATCACGAGAATGTGCTTCGGCTGCCGCGTTCAGGGACGAGTCAAGCTGTAGCTCCGACAGGCCCTGGGCGCGTCGTAAGGCGTTGACCCCATCCAGCATGCGAATCTGTACCCGCCCCTGCGAGGCATTGTTCAAACGGTAAACCTGCGGACCGCCGTCGGGGTCAGCGGTGACAGTGGGCCCACAACTGGCCAACGCAAACATGCCAATAATGAGCAAAAAAACATGACGCATCATTGCAAGCCACCCTAGATTTGGTACAGAAACCACACCAGCGCGTACAAAGGGGCTGGCCCGGCGTCAAACAAGTTTCCCAGCGCCGCCATCAACTCGCGCCTGTTTGATTTGCGATTGCGACATTGTAACCATAGGATGCACCCGCAGCAACACCACACAAGCTTTGGAGACTGGAATGACCTCGGATACGGATCGTACCATCAACCGCCGCCTATTCCTGGGTGTCAGTGCCGCAGCGATTGGCGGACTGGCGGCCCCCGCCATTGCCCAAACCGTGAACAGCACGAATTACGAGGGCGAGGTTTCCGTTGCCAAGCGCAACACATCTGGTTTCCGGGTGCATGACTGGCGGCCCTATTTCAGCAATACCCGGAACGGCGCGGTGCTGGTCGATACCCATTCGCGGTCCCTGCACTTCTGGTCGGCGGACCAGCAGGTATACAAGGTCTATCCTACCTCTGTGCCGCTGACCGAAGAGCTGACCCGTCGTGGTCGTACCAGAGTGACGCAAAAGGTCGTCGGACCGTCCTGGCGTCCGACCCCGTCGATGAAGAAGCGGAATCCCGAATGGCCCGATTATGTGGGTCCTGGTCCGGACAATCCGCTGGGGACCCATGCCCTGTATCTGTCGTGGACCTATTACCGTATTCATGGTACCCACGACACGCGCAAGATCGGCCGTCGGTCCTCCAACGGCTGTATTGGCCTGTATAATGAACATATCGCCGAGTTGTTTAGCCTGACGCGTGTGGGCACACAGGTGTTGCTTATTTGACGAATCCGCCGGGGTTCGTAGCGGGCCCCGCTGCGATAGTTTGCCTTTACAACTCAAACTTGGTTAGTGGAGAATGCGGGGTACATGAAAACGTTCCGCATGTATCCATCGGTACCAGACTTCGAATCCTGGAGGATAAAATGAAAAAAGTCGCACTCGCTGCCGCGCTCGCGGCTGTAGCGTCGACCGCAAGCGCCGGCAACTATGAGAAGGTGGTTGTGATCGAACCGACAATCGTCGTGGAAGAAGCTGCTTCTTCCTCGAACGCAGGTCTGCTCGTTCCGCTGTTCTTCCTCATCCTGGTTGCAGCGGCATTTGCCAGCAACTAAGCTGGACGCAAGCTACGCACGATAATAAAGGCGATGGGGCGTACCCATCGCCTTTGTCGTTTCAGCGCCACCCCGACAGATTGGCGTCGATGACCTGGCCCAAAGCCTCTATATGGGCATCGTCATCGTTGAGGCAGGGAATATAGGTAAAGCTCTCGCCGCCCGCCTCTTCGAAGCTTTCCCGGATCTCTTCGTTGATCTCTTCCAACGTTTCGATGCAATCCGCAGAGAAGGCAGGCGCAATGACCGCGATCCGCTTCTTGCCGGATTCGGCCAGCCGGGCCACCTCATCCACCGTATAGGGCTTCAGCCATTCCTCGGGTCCGAACCGGGACTGAAAGGCCGTGATCAGGCGTTCTTTCGGCCAGCCCAACCGCTCGCGCAGCAGGCGCGTCGTTTTCTGGCATTGGCAATGATAGGGATCCCCGATCTCGACCAGATAACGCTTCGGCAGCCCGTGATAGGACGCGAGCACGACATCCGGCTCGTGATCCATCGCGGCGACGCCACGCTCGACCGATTGGGCGAGGGCATCGATATAGGCGGGATGATCGAAATAGGCGGGCACGGTCCGGACAGCCGGCTGCCAGGGCGCCTTCATCAAGGCGCGAAACAGCTGGTCGTTCGCGGTGGCAGAAGTCGCCCCCGCATACTGCGGATACAGCGGAAAGAACACGATCTTTCGGCAACCCTGGTCGATCAGCCGCTTCAGCACCGTTTCGGTCGACGGGTTGCCGTAGCGCATGCAGAAATCGACCACGACAGACTCGCCGTAATGCGCTTGAATGCGATCCTTGATTTTTGCGGTTTGCGCCTTGGTGATCGTCATCAGCGGGCTTTCACCGGCCTCTTCGTTCCAGATCGACTTGTAGGCGGCGCCACTGGAAAAGGGCCGCTTTGTCAGCACAAGCAATTGCAGGATCGGCTGCCATTTCCAAGCGGGGAAGTCGATCACGCGGCGGTCTGACAGGAATTCGTTCAGGTACCGGCGCATCGACCAATAATCATAGCCATCCGGCGTGCCGAGGTTTGCCAGAAGGACACCGACCTTTTCCTTCAGGACGGGCGGATGCTCGGTCGGGGCATGCGCCAAAGGCGCGAGTTCGTCTTTCATTCGTGTATCCTTTGGCATCGCAGCTCACCCCGTGATTTTGGAAGGACATAACCGGATCTTGCGCGCGGTCAATTGCGCGGGGGACTTCCCGGGCCCGG
>CAYGRI010000066.1:0-18591 GCA_964352155.1 uncultured Maritimibacter sp.
ACATAGACCTGATTGTTATCAAGGTGATAGATGAAAGACCCCCCGCCGGCATTGCTGTCCAGCGGCCAGCCCATCGTATGGGTGACGCTGCCGGGGCGATGCTTGGCGGGGTCGACCTCCCAGATCTCCTTCATCCCGAGGCCGAATTTCGGCGCGTCGCTGTCCTTGTCCAGTTCGAACTTGGCGATCACCTGCTTGGAAAGGGATCCGCGCACCCCTTCCCCAAGGAAGACATACTTACCAAGCAGCTCCATCCCCGGCTCGTAATTCGGTCCCGGCGTCCCGTCAGAGGTCCGGCCGAACTCACCGGCGACAACGCCGCGCACCGTGCCGTCCGCGCCGTAAACCACCTCCGAACAGGACATGCCCGGAAAGATCTCGACCCCCAGCGCCTCGGCCTGCTCCGCCATCCAGCGGCAGACATTTCCCATGGAAACGATGTAGTTGCCGTGGTTCGACATCAGCTTGGGCATCGGCCAGTTCGGCACCCGGATCCGTCCGGCCGCCCCCAGCAGGAAAAAATTGTCCTCTGCGACCGGCACGTTGATCGGAGCGCCCTTGTCCTTCCAGTCCGGGATCAGCGCGTCGAGGCCGCAGGGGTCCAGCACCGCGCCGGACAGGATATGCGCGCCCACTTCCGAGCCCTTTTCCAGCACAACGACATCAAGATCAGGGTCGAGCTGTTTCAGACGGATCGCCGCAGACAGGCCCGCAGGCCCCGCGCCCACGATCACCACGTCGTATTCCATCGTCTCACGCGCCACGTCGGCCATTCCTTACGCCCTTCCTGCTGTCAGCGTCCTTGTCGTCAAACTCGCCAAACAGGTAATGAGCCTGCCGCCCTGGGTCAATCGCGACGCGTCGCCGCAAAGCCTTGTTCTGGCGGCCTGGCCTGCCGCTCACAGTGCCGTGATGGCCCGAGGCGACCGCGGGTGGGGCGGGCCATCACGGCACCGGCATCACGGCACCGATCCAAACACATGACGAGAGAAACCGATTCGACCCCGCCGGCGGTCAGAGCGTGTTGCCCTCAATGAAGGCCAGCCCCCCAGGCACGATGCATTCCGCAAAAGCCGCCCAGGGGCGCAGGCCGACCACCTGGCCCCCGATGCGCGCACCCGCTTCAGAACACGGGGCCGCCCTTCACCGCATCGGCACCGGGCACGAGCTTCCAGATCCGGTAGGCGCTGGTGACCATGTAAACAGCCCCATCCGCCGCCTCGTCCATCGCGGTCACCCGCTCTCCGGGGCCGTCGATCCGCCCGGCATCGACCTCAAATGTCATCTCCCCGGCGGCGGTGCCCGCGAGGGGGTGCAACTTGATCTCGGTGCCGCCGGTCAGCGTCAGCGTCGCGCCATCGTCGTTGACCCGCCCCTCCGCCATATAGCCGGAACCAAGATCCATCAGCTCGGTCGTCCCGTCCGCCGACACAAAGGCCGAATCCGATGTCCCCTTCAGGATCATCATCTTGTCGCCGATCATCCGGACCTGGCTGGGAAAGCTGACACGGTAATAGGTTGGCGCCGTCGCCCAGCTGCCATCCCCCACATTGACAGACACCACGGTCGAGACATAGCCGTCGTTCTTTTGCCGGAACAGGTAGCGATCGTATCCCTTCAGATCGCTGGACGGGCTTTCGTTCGGCTCGTCATCACTGCGCTCGGATCCGGTCAGGATCAGCACCCGCTCCCCGTCCTCGGACAGCGCCACGATCTCGGTGTCGATGTCCGGAAACTCAAGCCGCCGCAGCACTTCGCCGGTCGACGCCACCAGGATATGCAAGACCCCGGCCTTGTAGCCATTCTCCAGCAATGCGATCCGATCCGCCGCTGGGGCATAGGACACGGCAAAGATATCCTCGAACCGGTACCGCGTCTTGAAACTGTTGGCCGCCCGCGCCGTGAAGGTGCGATCGTCGGTGCGAATGAAGACATTCCGGCCATCGGCGCTGTAGTCCATCCAGCGCACCAGCCCGGGAATATACCGGCGCGCGGTCACCGACAACGTCTCTGCATCCAGCGTATAAAGAACCCGGTTGTCCCCGGCCGCCAGAACCGTCGCACCATCAGGGCTAACCGCCACCGCAGGCATCTGCTGCGCCACCGCAGCGCTGGCCGTCACTAAAATCGCGGCCGCTACAAGAAGTTTCCGCATTTCCATACCTCTCATGTAAAAAATCATTTCAATTGGTCATAACTTTGGCGCCATACCCGACACTTATCAAGCGTGAAGCCGCCGGGCTGTGCGCAGCGCTTGACTTTCGCGCGCCAGACGATGAGGTAGACTGCCAACCCAACCCGAGCGCAGGTTTGACGCCCCATGGACAAGATTCCCCTGACCCGCGCGGGCTACACCGCGCTGAACGAGGAACTCAAGCAGCTGAAGTCGGTGGAACGCCCGGCCGTGATCCGCGCGATTGCCGAAGCGCGAGAGCATGGTGACCTCAGCGAGAACGCCGAATACCACGCCGCCCGCGAAAAGCAGGGCTTTATCGAGGCGCGCGTGAAAGAACTTGAAGCGATCATCGGCCGCGCCGAAGTCTTCGACCCCGAAAAGCTGTCGGGCACTATCAAGTTCGGCGCCACGGTCAAGCTGGTCGACGAGGATACCGACGAGGAAAAAGTCTATCAGATCGTGGGCGAGGCAGAGGCGGACATTGCAAACGGCAAGCTCAACATCGCCTCGCCGCTAGCCCGCGCCCTGATCGGCAAAGATGAAGGCGACAGCATAGAGGTGCGCACCCCCGGTGGAGAGAAAGCCTACGAGATCCTCTCCATCACCTACAAATAGCGTGATGTTCCCGGCCACGGCATGACGATGGCACAGCCAGACCCCGACACACCGCCGCGCTCCGACCCTGGCCGAGGCGGGCGTAAAACCGTAACCTCTGCCGAAATCGCGGCGGCGGGGCTGTCGACAGCATGGGTCGTGGGCGTGGGCCTCTGGTTCCTGCTGGCGGACGACCAGGGCCCGACCCTCGACCCGAACGGCTTTGTCTTCACCTTGATGGCGATTTTTCTGCCCGTGGCGATGATCTGGCTGGGCGCCCTCGCGGCCCGCTCCAACCGGATCATGCGCGAGGAATCGGCGCGCCTGCAGGCCGCCATCGACGCGATTCGGACCTCCTATATCGAGGGCCAGCAGAGCCATGCCCTCAAGCCGACGGTCGAACACAAGCTGGACGAGATCGCCCGCGCCGCACGCAAGACCGAAACCGCGCTGGCCATCTTTACCTCGATCCGCGAAACGACCCAGCCCGGCGCGGCCGCCATTTCCCCGCCGTCCTCGGGCACGGCGCGCACACCAGAGGATCAGGGCTCGCTCGCCCTTGGCACCCCGGCCGAAGCGCTGGCCGAACCGGTGTCGGTCGCCGACTTCCTGCGCGCGCTGAACTTTCCCGAGAATGGCGACGACAAGGAAGGCTTCCGCGCCCTGCGCCGTGCCCTACGCGACCGGCAAACCGCACAGTTGATCTCTGCCGCGCAAGAAGTGCTGCGGCTTCTGGCGGAAGAGAACATCTACATGGATGACCTGACACCGGACCGTGCCCGGCCAGAGATCTGGCGCAGGTTCGCCGCGGGCGAGCGCGGGCGTGCCGTGGCCGGTCTTGGCGGCATTCGCGACCGCTCGTCCCTGGCGCTGTCCGCCGGGCGCATGCGCCACGACCCGGCATTCCGCGCCGCGGTGCACCAGTTCCTGCGCCGCTTCGACGAGATGCTGCTGGCCTTCGAACCCAAAGCCACCGATGCCGAAATGGCGCAAATGTCCGACACACGCACCGCCCGCGCCTTCATGCTGCTGGGCCGCGTGACCGGCACATTCGCCTAGGTCCGTGACAGCCGACACGCCCAAAGCCGCCTATTGGCGCGGCCTGACGACAGCGCTGCCGTTCCTGCTGATCCTTGTGCCCTTCGCCACCCTGTTCGGCGTGGTCGCGACAGAGGCCGGTCTGTCCATCGCCCAGACGATGGGCTTCTCCGTTCTTGTCATCGCCGGAGCCGCGCAATTCACCGCCCTGCAACTCCTGCAAGACAACGCGCCGGTCCTGATCGTGCTGGCGACATCGCTGGCGGTGAACCTGCGGATGGCGATGTATTCCGCCGCGCTGACCCCGCATCTGGGGGATGCACCCCTGCTGCAGCGCGCCCTGATCGCCTATTTCAACGTCGACCAGACCTATGTCATGGCGCAAACCGAATATGACAAACGGCCCGGCATGCCGCTGTCCGCCAAGGCAGCCTTCTTCCTCGGCGTCGCCACCCCAGTCTGCCCGCCCTGGTACCTGTTCACCTGGCTCGGCGCGGAGTTCGGCACCCGGATCCCTCCGGAACTGGCGCTGGATTTCGCAGTGCCCATCGCCTTCCTGGCGATCATCGCGCCCGCCCTGCGCACGCTGGCCCATGTGGCAGCGGCCCTGACCTCGATCGTCATGGCCCTCGCCCTCGCAGGTTTACCAGCCGGCACCGGCCTGATTCTCGCCGGCATCGCTGCCATGCATGTGGGCGCCCGCGTCGAAACCTGGATGATCAAAAGCAGATGACCGCAAGCCCCACCGAAATCTGGCTGCTCATCGCCCTGCTGGGCCTGGGAACCTACCTGATCCGGTTTTCCTTCCTGGGGCTCATCGGCAACCGAAAGATGCCCGACTGGCTCCTGCGCCACCTGCGCTATACCTCGGTGGCCGTCCTGCCGGGTCTCGTCGCACCGCTGGTCCTTTGGCCCGCCGCCACGGACGGATCCCCCGACCCCGCGCGCCTTGCCGCCGCCGCCGCCGCACTGGGCGTCGGCTACCTCTCAAAAGGCTTCATCTTCGCCTTTGTTGCAGGCGCGGGCACACTCTACGCAGGCCTCTACATCCTGGGCTGAGCCTGGCTTCTTCTGGCCAAAAATACTCCCGCCGGAGGCTCCCGCCCAGGCAAACAGTCCCGACCCTGCCGAACCAGGAAGCCTACAGAACCGCGGGCGCCTCAATCGTATCGTTATTGGCGGGCGAGTTGTCCCGGAACACGCTTTTTCGAACCCCCGGGATCTGGTCGAATGCCCGCATAAGCGCCAGCGGACTGAACCCGCCCGGCACATTTCCAAAGCCCGGCAAAGACCGCAGCACCTCGCTGGTCGCAACGGCGCACATCGCCTTCGGAACCGCGCCGTGGGCCTGGATCCGCTGCAGGGCCATCTCGGCCACCTCGGGCGAGACCTGCACGTCCTGCCGCACCACACGCCAAGTCACCCGTGCATGATAGGCGTTGTAAAAATCCACCGCCTTGTCGGTCATCCCGAAAATAACGTCGTTCCGCTCTGGCAGGGCCGGATGCTGGAACGTACCGGCCGGATCAAAGATCGCCCGGTGCGAGCCGCTGACCATCAAGGCCGTATGCCCGCCCGACCCGTTCTGATTGGACACAACCGTGAAAAGGGTGAGCGTGGGAGGGCCGTCGTCGCGGTACAAGGCGCGCTGCACCTGATCGTCCGGCGCCCAGACAGGTTCTGCACCGCAGGCGGCCAGCGCCAGAGGCAACAGCAGAACAAGAAGGATCCGACGCATGGCGATGCCCCCCGCAAAAACCCTGTGATTATCCGTTGATCATCGCCAGAAGCACCAGCGCCACAAGGATACCGATGGTCATCCGGGTGACGATCTTCACAAAGCCATCGAAGGTCTTTTCCTGAACCTCGATGTCCATTTCCCCATGCTTGTACTCGGCCATATCAAAAATCCTTGAAACTCGGGTCGCGATGCGACTGGGAATAGACGATTCCGCGCCGCCTGTCACGACCGCGCGACCGCCACATATCCGCGCAGGTCAGCCAAGATTGCCATCCTGTTCCAGATCCGCCACCAGGCGAAAGCCGATCCGGCGCGGCGGGTCCTTGGACAGGGGCTTGGGCATCGCCCGCAACAACACGTTCAACTGGCTGACATGCTGGATCAGCTGGGTCCGGCCACCATCGGGATCCGAGCCATAAAAGGTCACGATATCAGGGTCGTAATAGCCCACCCCTTCAATCCGGATCACCCCGGCCTCGGTCCCGGCAAACCCCATCGCAACCTCGTGCTGATTGTCCAGCTGCTCCTCAAAGTTGCGAATGTACAGGATCACCCGTTCATAGGCCCAGCGCGCCGGGCTTTTCTGCGCCAGTGGCTTTTCGGCAACGCCTGGCGGAGGACACAGATCGCCGCATTCGGCCTGTCGCGCCGGGTCGGTGTGAACCACATGCGCCCGAGGCAGAGCATCGTTTTCATGCGCTTCGGCGGTTGTGAAGATCTTAGTCGTCACGCGCCCCCCTCCTGCCACAGCCATGCTCCGTCCTCGCGGCGTGTCCGCGTGATCCGGCCCAGAAACAGCAGATGGTTCAGATGCGCCATCGCCTCTACCAGCGCCATGCCATAGTTGGACTCGGTGATCCGCGACCGGAACAGAACCGAAAAGCACTCGGGCGCGACCCTGGGCTGTACCAGAAAGTCCTCCAGCCGGTCCAGCGCCTCATGGTGATTGCCGATCAGCTGGCTCATGCGCATCGGCAGGCCGGTGAAGGGCAGCTTGTGCCCCGGCAGGACCAGTTGACTGTCCCGCGCGAAGGGGCGCAGCCGTTCACAGCTTTCCAGCCATTCCTCGACGGGATCCGCCTCTGGTTCGCTGGCATAGACCCCCAGGATCGGCGAGATCGAGGCCAAGAGCTGATCGCCCCCGAGCACCAGCGCGCCATCCCGGCTCCACAGTGTCGCATGTTCCGGCGCGTGGCCAAAGCCCATCCGCACATCCCAAAGCCGCCCGCCGATCTCGATCGAGTCGCCTTCCTTGATGCGCCGATACCCCAGCGGCAAAGGCTCCACGATATCGGCAAAGTTCATCGGGCGCTCGGCCTGCCGCTTGGCGAGCACCGCCGGATCCATCCCGGCACTGCGCCAAAAGGCCAGGGTCTTGGTGTCGGGCACGGCCTGCTCATCCAGCGTCAGCATCCGCGCCATCAGCCAGGCGGTGCGCGTGGTCATCAGGTCTGCCCCATGGGCATTCTGGAACCAGCCCGCCAGGCCGATATGGTCGGGATGGTGATGCGTCACCAACAGGCGGCCCACCGGTTTGCCCGCCAGCGGCCCGGCCAAAACACGCTCCCAGATCGCCTTGGATCTCTTCGACGCCATGCCGGTGTCGACGACCGTCCAAGAGTCTCCGTCATCCAGTACGAAGATGTTGACGTGATCCAGCACCATGGGCAGCGGCAACCGGACCCACAGGATGCCAGGCGCCACCTCGATGGCGGTGCCTTCGTCGGGCGGCGCCTCGAACGGGAACCGAAGGGGAGAGAGAGCTCCGTCCATCACACCGCCAGCGCCTGGGCGGGCACGGCATACAGATCCTCGGCCCCCGCCCGCGCCTGAACGCAAAGGCCCAGATGCTCTGGCAACAGCCGACGAATGTGGAACCTGGCCAGCCCCTTGCGGATCTCATCGCCGCGCACCGCGCCTTGCAGCAGGTAATGCGCCCCCAGAATGCGGGCAAAGGCGCGCAGATAGGGCACGGCGCCCGCAAACCTGTCGTTGACGGCCTGCGCCACCAGCCATTCGGTGGTCTCGCGCAGAGTCTCTGCCGCCTCCCAGACCGGTTGCGCCAGATCCGGCAGCGCGACCCGGGCGGCTTCGGCCCCGGCCTGGATCTCGTCCAGCAAACGCCCGGCCGCCTCGCCGCCATCCATCATCTTGCGCCCAACCAGATCCATCGCCTGAATGCCGTTGGTGCCTTCGTAAATCGCCGAGACCCGAACGTCGCGGACATATTGCGCGGCACCGGTCTCCTCAATATAGCCCATGCCGCCATGCACCTGCACGCCCAGATCGGCCACGGCGATGCCGGTCTCGGTGCCATAGGCTTTGCAGATCGGCGTCAGCAACGCCGCGCGCGCCTGCCACTCCGCCGCGCCGGTCGCCTTCGCCAGATCCGTCGCCACCGCCGTGGACAGCGCAATCGCCCGCGCCGCCGCCGTTTCCGCCTTCATCGTCATCAGCATCCGGCGCACATCGGCGTGGTCGGCAATCGTGCCCGTGCCCCCTTCGACCGGGACACGGCCCTGCTGACGCTCCAACGCGTAGCCCAACGCCTTCTGCGTTGCCGCCTCCGCGACAGAGATCCCCTGCACCCCGACACCCAGCCGCGCATTGTTCATCATCGTGAACATCGCGGCCATGCCGCCATGCTCCGGCCCGATCAGCCAGCCAGTGGCGTCTTCATATTGCATCACCGCGGTGGGCGAGCCGTGCAGGCCGGTCTTATGCTCCAGGCTGACAACCTTGAGGCTGTTGGCCACGCCCGGCGCCCCCTCGGCATCGGGGATCCACTTGGGCACCAGGAACAGGCTGATCCCCTTGGTCCCCGGCACCCCATCAGGCAACCGCGCCAACACGAGATGGCAGACATTCGCGGAAAAATCATTGTCGCCCCAGGAGATGTAGATCTTCTGCCCGGTGATCGCATAGGTCCCGTCGCCCTTCGGCTCCGCCTTGGACCGCAGCGCCCCCACATCGGACCCCGCCTGCGGCTCCGTCAGGTTCATCGTGCCGCACCATTCCCCCGCCACAAGCTTGGGCAGATACAGCGCCTTAACCTCGTCGCTGGCATGATGCTCCAGCGCTTCGATCTGGCCCTGAGTCATCAACGGGTTGAGCTGCAGGGCCAAACAGGCCGAGCCCATCATCTCATTCACCGCCGCCGTCACACTCATCGGCAGACCCATCCCGCCATAGGCCGGATCCGCGCTGATCGAGATCCAGCCCCCCTCGGCGACAGCCCGGTACCCCTTGGCAAAGCCCGGAGAGGTCCGCACCACCCCATTCTCCAGCCGCGCCGGCGTCAGATCGCCGGGCCGCTGCAGCGGGGCCAGCACCTCTTCGCACATCCGCGCCGCCTCGGTCAGGATCGCCTCGACCATATCCCCCGTCGCTTCGGAAAACCGGTCCGTCGCGGCGATCCGGTCGAACCCGACAACATGGTCGAACAAAAACCGGTATTCCTCGACCGGAGCGCGATAGGGCATGGTCCCCTCCTGACTTGACTTGTCCGCGGGACGGCGGCCCGCTACATCCGCCTAACATGGTGCACCGCGCCGCGGCAGCAAGGACGCTACGTCACGCCTATGCCAGAGACACTTCGCCTGCAACCCGACCCGGCGGGCATCGCCCGCGCGGCAGAGCTGCTGCGCGCCGGGGGCTTGGTCGCCTTCCCCACGGAAACCGTCTACGGGCTGGGCGGCGATGCGACCGATAGCCTGGCCACCGCCCGGATCTTCGAGGCCAAGGGCCGCCCAAAGCTCAATCCCCTGATCGCCCATGTCCCCGACGTCGCAATGGCCCGGGCACTCGCGGTCTTCGACGCCGCAGCAGAGCGTCTGGCCGCCACCTTCTGGCCCGGCGCGCTGACACTGGTGCTACCGCTGCGGCCAGAGGCCAGGATCGCCCCCCTCGTCACCGCCGGCCTGCCCACGATTGCCTTGCGCGTGCCCGATCACTCGCTGGCCCAGGCCCTGCTGCACGGGGCCGGGCGCCCCATCGCCGCGCCCTCCGCCAACCCCTCGGGCCGGATCAGCCCGACCACGGCCGACCACGTGCTCGCCGGGCTGTCGGGCAGAATCGCTGCGGTGCTGGATGGCGGCCCCTGCAAGGTCGGCGTCGAATCCACCATCGTCAGCACAGGGCCCACCCCGACCTTGCTCCGCCCCGGCGGCCTGCCCATCGAAGCGATCGAGGCTTGCCTGGGCACCCCCCTGTCCATGCATCACGGCGCCATCACGGCGCCCGGCCAGCTCGCCTCCCATTACGCCCCAAACGCCGCGCTGCGCCTCAACGCAGAAGCCCCCCGCCCAAACGAGCGCTACCTCGGCTTCGGTCCACGCGATGGCGACCTGAACCTTTCCGGATCCGGCGACCTGACAGAGGCCGCCGCAAATCTGTTCGGCCATCTCCACCGCCTCGATGCAAGCGGTGCGCCCATCGCCGTCGCCCCCATCCCAGATCATGGCCTGGGCCGCGCCATCAACGACCGCCTGCGCCGCGCCGCGGCCCCAAGAGCCTGACGCCCCCCTTCTTCTGGCCAAAAATACTCCCGCCGGAGGCACCGCGCGCAGCGCGGCTCAGGCGCGCCCCGCCTCGGCGGACAGCAACAGCGGATCAATCCCCAAAGAGGCCAGCGCCGCCGCCCATTTCCCCGAATCATCCGTATCGAAAACGATGTCCGGCGAGGCCTCGCAGGTCAGCCAACCGTTGCGCTGCACCTCATCCTCCAACTGACCCGGGCCCCATCCGGCATAGCCAAGCGCCAGGATGCGGCGCACCGGCCCCTCCCCCGCCGCCATATCCTGCAGGATATCCAGCGTCGCCGTCATGCCAAACCTGTCGTCCACCCGCAGCGTCGAGGATCCGGTCTCATATTCACCGCTGTGCAAGACGAACCCGCGACCATGCTCCACCGGGCCGCCGAAATGCACGCCGACACCCCGGCTGCCCGCGCCCTTGGGAATCTCCAGCTGATCCAACAGATCGTCCATTTTCAGGCCCGGCGCGGGCTTGTTGACGATCAGCCCCATCGACCCGTCCTCGGAATGCGCGCACATGTACACCACACTTTTGTCAAAGCGCGGATCGCCCATTCCGGGCATGGCAACCAGAAGCTTGCCGGTCATGTCTGCAAAATCGGTATCCGGAACCATGCGGTATCATCCCCGGATTCGCCACCGGCTCGCAAGTGGGTGTTTTAACACACCCCAGACCGCATCGCCGGAAAGTGATTTCCGCTTTGCCGCCCGATGCATAGATTGGCGCCCATGATCAAACATCTTCTTCTTGCCGCGGCTTTCTGTGCCAGCACAATCGGTCCGGCCCGTGCCGCGGGCGATGTCCCGTCCACCGATGCCATCGCCGATATCTCGATCCTGCCGGGCTGGCGGACGGAAAGCGGCACGCATATGACCGCGCTTCGGATCCAGCTGGCACCGGGATGGAAGACCTATTGGCGCGCCCCCGGCGACGCCGGCATCCCGCCGCAGTTCGACTGGACCGGGTCGCGCAACCTGCATGGCGTGACCTTTCACTGGCCCGTGCCCACCGTCTTCGACCAGAACGGGATGCGCACCATCGGCTATTCCGGAGAGCTGGTCCTGCCGATCGAACTGACTCCCGAGGATGCTGGCGGAGCGATCGCGCTTCGCGCCGATGTGGCCATTGGCGTCTGCTATGACGTCTGCGTCCCGATGCAGGTTCAGGTTGCGGCCAATCTGGGGCGCGTGGGCCAGTCGGACCCGCGGATCCACGCCGCGATAAACGACCGCCCCTTCACCGAGGCAGAGGCCGGCGTCGCCAAAGCCCGCTGCGCCGTCGAACCGATTCGCGACGGCATGCGGGTGACCGCCTCGCTGGCACTGCCCTCGCTTGGACCGGGCGAGATCGCGATCTTTGAGCACAGCAATCAGCGGATCTGGGTGGCCGAGGCCAGCACCCGGCGCCAGGGCGGCACCCTGACGGCCGTCACCGATATGGTGGCGCCGACAAACAAACCCTTTTCTCTTGACCGGTCGCAGATCCGGATCACGGTTCTGGGCAATGGCCGGGCTGTCGACATCATCGGCTGCACCGGCTAGGCTCCTTGCAACTTTTCGGTGTGTTACGCCCGTACGGCTATTCGGCCGGACCGGCAAATGTGCGGCCCCCGCCAAGAAGTGAGACGAGCAACGCCCCGACAAAGAACGCCACCAGCACGACCAGCGCCGTTCCAGCAAGGAACATCGCCAAGGCTATGGACATCAGCGGTGCACCGTCCCCCAGCGGCGGCAGTACAGCCATCGCGATGCCGGACAACCCGCCCGTCGCCATGACCGACCCAAGCGTCGCCGCGAACAGGCCGGCCAGCGCAAGCCCGGTGACCAAGACCGCCACCGACACCGCGCGGCCCTGACGGGGCAGGCGCAGCGCATGTTTCATGGCGCCGATCTGGCGCGACACGTCCATCTGCATTGCCATCAGCGCAGGCACGACCAGCAGCACCAGCACCATGCCAAAGCCCAGCCCATAGACCAGCGTGATCACCGTCGGCTTCAGAAATTGCGCCTGTTGCGAGCCTTCGTACAGCAGCGGCGCCAGCCCCAGCACCGTGGTGGCCGTCGTCAGCATCACCGCGCGCAGACGGTCGCAGGCCCCGTCGATGATCGCCGGAAACAGCCCCCTCTCTTCGGCGTATTCGTCGATCGTGGTCACCAGCACGATGGAATCGTTGATGATGATCCCCGTCATCCCGATCAGCCCGACGATAGAGAACATCGACAGCGGAACGCCCCATTGGAGATGCCCCCAAAACGCCCCGATCAGCCCAAAGGGAATGATTGCCATGACCACGAAAGGCCGGGTCCAGCTGCCAAAGATCCAGGCCAACACCAGATAGATCCCCAGCAGGCAAAGCAGGAAGCCGGTGCGCGCGTCGTTGACGAACTCGCCTTCCTGCTCCGCCAGGCCGGACAGCCGCCACGAGATGCCAAAGGTCTCTTCAAGGTCGGGCAGGATGACCTCTTCGAGCTGGGTCATGATCTCGGTCGCCCGCGCCGGGTCGTCTTCGGAGATGTCGCCGGTCACAGACACAAGCCGCAGGCTGTTCTCGCGCCGGACGGTGGAGAATCCGGCCGTCCGGTCGACCACGACGATATCGGCCAGAGCCACATACTCGCCGCTTTGGGTGCGCATCCGGGTCCGGTCGAGGAAATCCGCCGTCAACTCTCCGGACGGCAGTTCGACACGGATCGACGCGGTGCGCGGGCCGACGGGATAGGTCGCCGCCTCTATCCCGTTCAGACGATCGCGCAGAACCCGTCCCAGCTCGTCGATGGTAAAGCCCAGCGCCTGACCCTGGGGCGTCAGCTCTAGCACCAGTTCTTCCTTGTCATAGGCCAGCGAATCTTCGAGGGCAGAGACCTCGGCGAACTGGGCCATGCGGGCCTTCAACGCCTCTGCCGCCTCCTTCAGCACCTCGCTGGAGGCGCCGAAGATCTGCACATCCAGCGCATCGCCCCCGGGTCCGCCCCGCCAGCCACGGAAACTGATCACCTCGGCCAGCGGATGCTGGCGCACCTCTTCCTGCAACTGACTGACGAACTGAAAACTGGAATAGGGCCGCAGATCGGCGTCGATCAGCTCGATGGCGATGGACCCGAGCTGATAGCTCTCCTTGGTTTCCACCCCCGACAGGCCGCGCCCGGTGTTCCCGCCGACCTCGGCCATGACATAGTCAATAGGGTTGGCGCCGTGTTCCTCTTCCAGTTTGGCGGCCACGGCCTCTGTCGCGCGCTGCATTTCGCGCATCATCTCCATCGTGTCCTCGCGGGTGGCTCCGGGGGCCATCGCAAAGTTGCCCGACACCGACCCCTGTTCCGGCGAGTTGAAAAAGCGCCATTGCAGATCCCCGACGATGAAGGACGATATCTGGACCGCCAGCAGCACGATTGCTCCCGCCATCACTGGATAGCGCGCCCAGACGACGAGGCGCATCATCCGGCGAAAGATGGTTTCGCGGAACCACAAAAAGCCCTTGTTCACGACCCGGCTGGGCACGTCGTACCAATGTTCCTTGGCCGAATGGGCGATGGAATGGGCCATGTGATGCGGCAGGATCAGGAAGCATTCCACCAGCGAGGCCAGCAGCACCACGATCACGGTAAAGGGGATGTCTGCGATCAGATCGCCGAAGCGCCCGCCAATCGCCACCAGCCCGAAAAAGGCGATCACGGTGGTTATGGTGGCAGAGAACACCGGCGGGAACATCTTGCGCGCCGCATTCTCGGCCGCCTCCATGGGCGGTTCCTTGTTCACGCGGGCGCGGTGGTCGGCATGTTCGCCGACCACGATGGCGTCATCGACCACGATCCCCAGGGTGATGATCAGCGCGAACAGCGAGATCATGTTGATCGTCAGCCCGGCGGCATACATCAGCGCGATGGCCGCGGTCATCGCCACCGGAATCCCGGCAGCGACCCAAAAGGCGGTGCGCGCGTTCAGGAACAGGAACAGCAGCAGCACCACGAGGCCCAGCCCCGTCAGCCCGTTGTCGAGCAGAATGTTCAGGCGCCCCGTGATGTACTCTGCCCGCGTGCGGATCAGATCGACCCGCACCCCGGCGGGCAAGGTCAGTTCCAGCTCGGCCGCGACCTCTTCGACCTGGCGCTGAATCTCGATGGCGTCGCCCCGGTCGGACCGGTCGACCCGGATCGAGATCGCCGGATTCTCGCCCACGAAATAGGCGCGGTCCCGGTCCACCCCGCCGACCGACACCGTGGCCACGTCGCCGATGGTCAGCTTGGACCCGTCCGGATTCGACCGCAGCACGATGGCGGCGATCTGATCGGCGCTGGTCTTGGCAATCCCGGTGCGGACCCGGGCGTTGGCTCCGTCCACATCTCCGGCGGGATCGGCCTCTGCCTCTTCGGCGATCACCTGCGAGATCTCGCGCATCGTCATGTCATGCTCGATCAGCGAGATCGACGGCACCTCGACCACCGTTTCCGGCGCCGCAACGCCGCGTATGGTGGTGCGCGTCACCCCCACCGCGAAAAGACGCGCGATGAACTCATCGGCGAAACGGCCAAGCTGATCCACCCCGACGGGCCCGGTTATCACCACATCGGTGACCCGGTCGCTCCATCCGCCGCGGCGCACTTGGGGGTCGTCCGAATCGTCGGGCAGGTTGTTGATCGTGTCCACTGCGGCCTGAATGTCGTCAGAGGCACGGGCCATGTCCCAGCCCGGCTCGAACTCCACCTCGATGCTCGCCCGCCCCTCGCGGCTGACAGCGGCGGTGGATTCCACCCCCTCGACCGCCAGCAGCACCGGCTCGATCACCTGAACGATGGCACGGTCCACATCCTCGGCCCCCGCCCCGTCCCACGAGACGCTGACCGAAACTTCGTCGACAATCACATCGGGAAAGAACTGCGCCCGCATGTTGGGAAAAGCAAAGAGGCCCGCCGCCAACAGAACGACCAGCAAAAGATTGGCCGCCGTCCGGTGACGGGTGAAATACGACAGAATGCCGCCGACCTGTGGGAACCGTTCCTGCATTGGTTAGCCGCCCATCCTGGCTTCGATCCGTTCGACCATGCTGGCGGGCACCATAGGCTGCGCCAGTTGCGACAAGACCCGGGCCTTGGCGTCCTGCGGCATGAAGGCATTGCCTTCGATAAAGGCCACGATGCGCGCGCGCCGCTCTTCGCTGAGTTCGACCATCGCGGGCGCTTCCGGGGGCGCGGAGGCATCCGCGGGCGTGATCGGACGCACCTTGATCCCCTCGCCCAGCAGCGGCGAGCGTTCGCCGACCACGAGCCGATCCGTCAGACCCGCGCCGCGCACGATTACATTGTCGCCCTGCCGGCGCATCAGCTCGACCGCGACAACCTCCAGCCGTTCTTCGTCGTTCACGACCAGCACGGTGCCGGCGGCGTCCAGCGCCGTGGCGGGCAAGGTCGCCACCCCCCGCAGCGCAGGCTCGTCAATCCGGACGGTCACGAAATCGCCGGGGCGAAAGCCGCGCGGACGCTCGATCCGCGCAAAGATCTGGCGCCCCGTCTGCCCCGCACCGACCGCCGCGCTTTCCCGGCTGATCACGCCGCGCGTGTCCAGGTCGCTGCCCGTCACATCCAGCGACACCCGCACCTCGGCCTTGAGCAGGTCGCCCGAGGCATCCAGCAGACGCGCATATTCCGAGGTCGAGATCCGGAACGCCACCTCCAGCATCGACGGGTCCACAAGGCTGGCGATCTGTTCGTTGTTCTGCACCAACCGCCCCTCGACCACGGTCACATCGCTGAGCGTGCCGTCGAATTCAGCAAAGATGCTGGTATCGGCAAGGGCGCGTTCGGCTTCGGCCAGCGCCAGTCGTTGGCGGGCCAGCGCGTTGCGCGCCTGATCCACCCGCGCCTCGGCCTGCGCCAAGGCCTGACGGCGGGACAGAACCGCCTGCTTGGCCGAGGATTCAGCAAGTTGCGCCGTTTCCACCGCCGCCTCGGTGCCCAGTCCCCGCGTTGCCAGATCTCGCTGCCGCGCCAGGGCCTGGGTGCGCAGACGCGCCTGATCCTCGGCCGACACGAGATCATCCTGCGCCAAAGCCAACGCGCGGCCCGCGTCGCGCAGCTCCGCCTCTGCCTCGGCCAGATCGGTGCCCGCGACTTCCAGCGCTGCCTCGGCATCGGTCGGGTCGATGCGCAGCAGCAGGTCGCCCGCCTTCACGACGCCGCCATCCTCGAAATTATCGCCGAGTTCTATCACCGTGCCAGACGCGGTCGCCCGCACCTCCAACGTGCGGCGGCTGCGCATCTCACCGAAGGTGGTCAGCTCTGGCACCAAGGTTTCCGGCCGGTATTCGACGACATTCACCGCGAACACCCGCTCTCGCGCCGGACGAGACCGTTCTTCCTTGTTCCAGACGGTCTGCAGCGCGCCATAGACACTTTGACCTGCATAGGCGAGAAGGCCAAAGGTGACAGCGGTCAGAAACAGACCGACGAGGGAGCGGCGGAGGAATCGCATTCGGTTCTTCGTCTCACATTGATATACATGAACACACATAGTCCGCGTTCGCGAAGCCGCCAACGCACCATGGTGTTACGGGAGATATGACGGTTTCCGTCGAAAAAAATAGCGGACCCGCGCATAATAATCCATCAAGACCCCATCAACGATAGGCGAAACACGCGAATGTCCCCTGGCCGGCCCCGGACCGATCATCTTGACCCTGTCGCGGACGCGCGCGAGATCGTGTTTGCGCTTGGCGCCTGGGATTTCCCGTGGGACGTTGAAAAGGCTTTGGAATTCGCGCTGTTCCGCACCTATGCAATCCCCTCGATCTCTGGCCTGCTGGTCCGAACCGGCGAGTTTGAGAAGCGGCCCCGCAAGCGCTATGACGACACCGAGCTGATCCTGTCGGAGATTGTCGAACACGGCGCCGATCACGCCCGGGGCGCGGCGGCGCTGGCCCGGATGAACGAGATGCACGGGCGATTCCGGATCTCTAACGAGGATTTCCTCTATGTCCTGTCGACCTTCGTGTTCGAGCCCATGCGCTGGCTCGACCGATTCGGCTGGCGCCCGCTGACCCCGCAGGAACGCACCGCCGGATTTGCCTATTACCGCGATCTGGGGCGCCGCATGGGCATCCGCAACATCCCTGACGATCTGGAGATATTCGAGGCGTTCAACCGGCGTTACGAGGCGGAACATTTCGCCTATGCCGACAGCAATGCCCGGATCGGCCGCGCGACCCGCGATTTGTTGCTGGGGATCTACTTGCCGCGCTGGCTGATCCCACTGGGCCGCCCTGTCACCCATGCGATGATGGATCCGCCGCTGCGCAACGCCATGGGCTTTCCGGCGCCGCCCCGCTGGCTGGCGCGCGCCGTCCCGGCGGCGCTGCGGTTGCGGGCGTGGGTCTTGCAGGTTCTGCCGAAACGACGGCGGCCGCATCTGCAAACCCGGGTGCGGCGGCCGACCTATCCGAAAGGCTACCGCATCGAAGAGCTTGGAACCTTCCGCCAGTAGAAAAGCGGGCTACTTGCGCCGCAGATGCTCGTCCAGCCTTGGCAGGATCTCGACGAAATTGCAGGGCCGGTGGCGGAAATCCAGCTGGCGGGCCAGGATCTCGTCCCAGGCATCCTTGCACGCACCGGGAGAGCCGGGCAGCGCGAACAGATACGTCCCGTTCGCCACCCCGCCGGTGGCACGGCTTTGCACCGCAGAGGTGCCGATCTTCTGCATCGAAACGATCGTGAAGACCGTTCCAAACGCGTCGATCTCCTTCTCGTAGACATCGCGATGCGCCTCGACGGTCACATCGCGCCCGGTCAGCCCCGTGCCGCCGGTCGAGATCACCACGTCGATCTCAGGGTCGGCACACCAGGCGCGCAGCTGCGTCGCGATATCGGGGCGATCGTCTGGCAGGATCTTGCGGTCGGCCAGAGTGTGGCCCGCGCCCTCGATCCGGTCCACCAGCACCTGGCCGGACCGGTCATCGGCAAGCGAGCGGGTATCGGATACCGTCAGTACCGCGATGCGGATCGGCACAAAGTCTTTGGATTCGTCAATGCGGCTCATCTCAGGTCCTCAATCCTATGGCACGGCGGGTTGGGCACAAGCGGCGCCGTCGCGGGGGGGAGAATCGCCGCAAACAGGTCACGCCCCGACCCCTTCTCGCATCCGCGCCTGCAGCATCAGCAGATCGTGCCAGGCCTCGCGCTTGGCATGGGGAGAGCGCAGCAGATACGCGGGATGAAACATCGGCAAGGCGGGGCGGCCCAGCACCTCGACCCAGTTTCCGCGCAGACGGGTGATGCCCTTGCGCCCCAGCAAGGCCAGGCAAGAGATATTGCCCATCGGCACGATCAGATCCGGCCCCACCAGCTCCACATGCTTTTGCACGAAGGGCATCATCATCGCGATCTCGTCGGGCTTTGGGTCGCGGTTCTGCGGTGGGCGCCAGGGCAGAATGTTGGTGATATAGACACTGGATTGCGCATCGGGGTTCTGGCGCGCCAGGCCTACCGCGCCCAGCATCCGGTCCAGCAACTGCCCGGCC
>CAYGRI010000067.1:0-18080 GCA_964352155.1 uncultured Maritimibacter sp.
TTATTAACCTGTGTGGTGTAATTGTGGCGTATCGGAGAGGATAGGATCGGGCCATATGACGATCGCCGACCAATACCGCCAGGCCACGGCGGAGCTCGCATCCTTTGGGGATGCATTGGATGAAGAAGACATCAATGCCGCCTGTCTGGCCATCGCCCAGGCGCATCATGTCATGGTCTATGGTTGCGGGCGCGAGGGGTTGCTGCTGCAAGGCTTTGCGATGCGGCTGGCGCAACTGGGGCTGCCGGTCTCTGTGCAGGGTGACATGGCGGCGCCGCGGCTGGGGCAGCGCGACCTGTTCCTGACCTCGGCCGGGGCAGGAGCGGCGCCCAGCGTGTCGACCCTGTGCCGGGCGGCCCGCGCGGGCGGGGCAGAGGTGGTGTACCTCACGGCCGATCCGCCCCGCATGCCCGCCGGATTGTCGAACCTGACGCTGATCCTTCCATCCCGGACACTCGTCGCGGACGACGATGCCGCCGTTCCGCCCGGCGCGCTGTACGAGGGCGCCCTGTTCCTGCTGCTCGACGTGATGGCGCGCAGGCTGATGAACTTGTGCGAACAGACGCCGCAGACCATGAAGGCCCGGCAAAGCAATATCCAGTAGGCGCGCGGGCAATCCGCTCTCGGCTCGTCACGAGCCGGTCAGCGGCTGAAACAAGGGCTTTTCCGGCGGGCGCGGCCACCCCATTGTCGGCGAAACGACGTTTCGGGGGATCGTATGATGTTGAATCACAGGGGGCTGCGCTTCATCGGCGCGCTGGTTGTTGCGATTGCCATTCCCGTCGGGCTGGCGCTGGCCGGAGTTTCGCTGCGGCTGGGGGCGCATCCCTGGTGGGATGTGCGCACGGCAGTGATCGGCGGCATCGCCGGGGCGGTCGTATCGCTTGTCCTGCTGCGGGTGCCCTTGCTGTGGCGCGGCTGTCTGGGGCTGGTCGGGCTGACAGGCTCGGGGTTCCTGGCCTGGACCGGCAAGACCCGATTCGCGGCGAGCTATGCCGAAGACGTGGTGGCCGGGCAATATTGGTACTTTGGTTGGATCGGCGTGGCCGCCGGTCTGTCCGTGCTGATCGCGGCGCTACTGGCGCCAGGGGCGCGCGCGCAAGCCACGGGCCGCTGATCGCGGGCGCCGCGGATCAGGGGTGAGAGAATCGCCATTCCGTCACCTGCGTCCAATCCGCGTCGGGGGACAGGAGGATCGACGGAAAGGTGGGGTGCGTCGGGGCGTCGGGCCAGAACTGCGCCTCCAGCGCAACGGCGCCATAGGCCACGGGGGCCGTCCCGTCGCAGGTCCGCAGGGCCGGCAGGTGCAGGCTGTGCCCGTCGAACACCTGGAGCCCAGGCTCTGTCGTGGCCATTTCCAGGGACAGGCCGGATGGACCGGTCAGCCAGGCCACCGGGCGCAGCGTTGTCCGGTGATCCGACAGGCAGAAATTCGTATCGATCAGCCCCTCTGCCCCGGCCCGCAATGGCCGCCCCTCGCGGTAGTCAAAGCGGGTACCGGCCACGGGTGCGATGTCTCCGGTTGGCAGCACGTCATCGGTGATCGGCAGATAGCGGTCCGCGGCGATTCGCAGGTTGTGCCCCTCTACCGTCGGCGCCGCGTCCAGCCGCCAATAGCTGTGGTTGGCGAGGTTCAAGAGGGTGGGCGCATCGCTTGTGGCGCTCAGCGTCAGGCGCAGGGTGGCGGGCGGTGCAATCTCGAACTGGGCGGTCAGCAGGCGGGTGCCGGGAAAGCCTCCGTCCCCGTCGGGCAAGGCCAGCTGGAAGGTCGCCGCGTCGGGGCCGGACTCCGCAAGGGTCCAGGTGCGGCGGTGGGTGGCCACCGGGCCACCATGCAGCAGGATCGACGTCTCCTCGCTGCAATCAAAGGAGAAAGGCGTCCCGGCGATCTCCGCCACCGCTCCCGTGATGCGGTTGGCGACCGGTCCCATGATGCCACCGCAAGAGGCCATCGCCCCCTCATACGCCGCCAGGTCCGGGCTGCCGAGTGTCAGCGAATGCGCAACGCCGGTCAGGCGTACATCCTGCAAGATCGCCCCGCGCGTCAGCAGCGCGACCGACAGATCCCCGCCGGACAGGACGATTCGGTGCACGGCCTCTCCGGTCGCGGTGGTGCCGAACAGCTCGGGTCCGGTCACAGAATCACCCGGGGTTCCGGCAGCCCCGTAGCATCGGTGTCGATCTCGAAGGTCATGCCGTTTTCGGACCGCGCGGCCTCTTCCGGGTCCAGGTTTTCCAGCGCCGATGTACAATACAGGGTCCGAAGCTCTGGCCCGCCGAAGGCCGGGCAGGACGCGTGTTTGGCCGGCACGTCATAGGCCTTCAGGAAGCTGCCGTCCGGCGCGTAGCAGGCGACGCGAAAGGCCCCCCATTGGGCGTTCCAGAAATTGCCCGCAGCATCGGTCACGGCGCCGTCGGGGGCCAACCCCTCGGGCGCGAGGTCAAGAAATACCTTGGCCTCGCCCTTGGGCCAGCCATCGCTGTCCAGCGGCAGGGTAAAGACCTTGCGGGCGCGCGAACAGCTGTAATAGGCCAGCGTGCCATCGGGCGAAAAGCAGATCGCATTGGGGATGGTGATGCCCTGCACCACCGTGCGCAGCTCGCCTTTGTAATAGCGGTGGATCGCGCCGCGTCCCGCTTCGGCCTGCTTGCCCATGGTGCCGATCCAGAAGCCGCCCTGCCGGTCGGCCCGCCCGTCGTTCGAGCGGGTGTCGGGCTGATCGGATTGAACGTCGCAGATCCAGTCCTCGCGCCCAGTGTCAAGGTTGAGCTGAAACAATTGCGTTTCACTGGCGATCAGCAGGTGGTCGTGGTCGATCCAACCCGCCGCCGAGGCGAGTTCGTCAAACAGCCAGCGGCGCGGCGTGTCGTCCACACGGGTCATCAACTGGCTGCCCAGAATATCGAACCAGAACAACTGCCCGCGTTCAGGGTGCCACAACGGACCCTCGCCAAGCTCGCACCGACGGTTGTCAAACACTCGTGCGCTCATTGAACAGGCCCTGTCGCGCGGGGCGCCGTCCAATGGCAGAGTGTGCGTGGCAGGCAGCACGTCATGTCGTCCCTCCAGTTCGGGGGAGAGTCATGTCAGGCGAGCAGATCCTGCCACGGTCGTATGTCCGGTCGTCCCCCCGATCTTTCCTGCCGGGGCGGTCCGGGTTCGTCAAGCCGGGCCGAGGTTATCCCGGAAAATGTTGCTAAAGTGGCGCCATTTTGGCGGGCTGGGCCTTGAATGACGAACCCCGCCGGGCCATGCACTTTCAACGAGGGACGGAGAGCAAGCGATGACCCCAGGCAAACGCTCGATGGATTTGGGACTGGCCCTGATCCTGTCCGTCGTGCTGCTGCCTGTTGGCCTGGGCGTCGCGGTTCTGATCCTGCTGCGCGACGGGCGTCCGGTGTTCTATGTGTCAGAGCGGATGCGGTCGGTGGATCAGGGATTTATGCTGTGGAAATTCAGAACGATGCGCCCGAATTCCGATGATGGCCGGGCGTCGGGCGGGCACAAGGCGGAACGGATCACGCCCATGGGCCGTGTCCTGCGGCGCACGCGCATGGATGAACTGCCGCAGCTTTGGAACGTGTTCCGGGGAGACATCAGCTTTGTCGGCCCGCGCCCGCCGGTCCGCGACTATGTCGAGCGGTTTCCAGGTGTCTATCGCGAGGTTCTGCGCAGCCGGCCGGGCATCACCGGCCTTGCGACTCTGTATTATCACCGGCACGAAGAGAGCCTATTGGCGAAATGCCGCTCGGCGCAGGAAACGGATGACATCTACACCCGCCGCTGTGTCCCGGCGAAGGCGCGGCTGGATCTGATCTACGCCCGGCGCCGCTCGCTGACGATGGATCTGCGTCTGATCGTGATGACGGCGGCGCGGGCGGCGGGCCGAGACCTACGGTCTTGCGGGTTTGGGGGGCGGCGGCGTTAACCGCGCCCCGGTGTATCCGCCGAGCCGGCCGGACGGGGGACATGCCCCGGCCAGCGGGCCATATAGGCCGCCAGAGACTTGTCGCGTTCGTCGCGGAACCGGCCCTGGGGGGTGGCTACGCTGATGCGGTCCAGGCGGAACATGCGAAAATCCGCGCGCAGCTCGCACCAGGCCACTAGCGTCCATACCTTGCCCCAAAAGCCTAGCGACAGGGGGCGGACGATGCGGTCTGTGGTCTGGCCGTCGCCGTCCCGGTAGGCCAGCAGCATCCGCTCGCGGGTGTTGGCGGCGGATTCCAGCCGGTCGATCAGCGCCCGGGTCGCCAGATCCGGCGCGCCGTACAGCATCGCCTGGACATGCACCGCATTGGCGCGGGCGCGATCCTGTTCCGGCAGGATGGCGGCGATCTTGACCAGCGCTTCCTCGGCGGCCTGGGCCATGGCAAGGCCGCCCCAGGCCTGCGCCAGCCGCGCGCCCGCCACCAAGGCGATGATCTCGCCGCGGGTGAACATCAGCGGCGGCAGGTCGTAGCCGTCGGCCATGACATAGCCGAGCCCCGACGCCCCCTCGACCGGGACGCCGGAGCCCTGAAGATCCACGATATCGCGGTAGATCGTCCGCTCGGAGACCTCCAGCGCCTCGGCCAGTTGCCGCGCCGTCCGCAGCCGTCCGCCGCGCAGAGCCTGCACGATGCGGAACAAACGGTCGGCGCGGCGCATCTTCTAGGCCCCCGCCGGTTCGAACAGGCCGATGGAATTGCCGTCGGGATCTTCGGCATAGGCAAAGCGCCCCGGCGGGATACGGATCGGGTCCGACACCCGGGTGCCCCCAGCCGCGACCCATTTGTCCATCGCCTCCTCCAGCGTGCCGGGCACGGCCAGATGCAGCGTCGGCCCCGCTCCCTTGCCGGGCTTGCCGGGGTACAGATGGCCCGACACGCCCTGCTGCCCGGAGGCGGCGATCATGCCCACCGGGTTCGGGCCGGCGGTGTCGACGGTGATCTCGTAATCCATCGCCTTGCGATAAAATTCGGTCGCGGCGTCCATGTCGGTAACCGGTATCTCTGTCCAGACGACGGGGTGTTCGGGTTTGTAGGTCATGACTTGCGTCTCCTCTGTTGCGATGAGACGGGTATGGCATAGCCCCCCTGACAGCGTTCTGTCAGCATCTGTCAGGGGGTGCCCGATTTTTTCACCCGCTGGCGCACCAGAACCGTGCGACCCGGGGGCGCCGCAATTCGTCTTTGGCCCCGGCAGAGCGGTGCTGACCGGTCGGATGTCCCTCGCTTCGGTCCATCGTGTCGAATCGGTGTCTGCGGATGCCGATGGGTCAGGCTCCTGGGATGCCCTTGAAGGACAACGCGCGCGGGAGGGCGCGGTGGCGATTGCGCCAGCGCCTAGGATCTCCGCAATCGGTTTCGCCCGCTCAGGCGGTCTTGCGGATCCAGCCCAGGCTGGGCTCTGTCAGCTTGCCGGGATTGTATTCGCCGCTGATCCAGCCGTCATAGCCCGACGCTTCGATCGCCGCGAACAGGCTGTCGAAATCTACGGTTCCAGTGCCCGGCGCGCTGCGGTCGGGCGTGTCACCGACCTGAACGTGGCGCACATGCGGTTGGTATTGGTGCCAGGTCGCAACGGCGTCGCCGGTCAGCATCTGCGCATGGAAGCTGTCGAATTGCAGGCCAAGGTTGGGCGCCCCTACCGCCTCTATCACCTCAACGGCCAGATCGTAGCTGCCGAGAAAGTAATCAGGCATCGCATGTGGGCACAACGGTTCGATGGTCAGGCTCTGCTTGGGCGCCTGCGCGGCGGCCCAGGCTAGATTCGCGACGAAAGTGTCCCGCGCGGCGGCGTCCTGCGTGATTCCCGACATGATGTGAATGTGCTGCGGGCGCAGCCGCTCAGCATAGCGCAGGACCCGTCGGAAATCGCGCTGGAACCGATCCGTGCCACCAGGAAGCGCCGCATAGCCGCGCACGCCGCCGGTGTAGTTCGGAGGCGGCGCGTTGATCAGCACCAGCGGCAAGCCGTTGGCCAGCAACCTGCGCAGGATGTCCGGGGCCGGGTCGTCATAGGGAAACAGGATCTCGACCCCCTCGAACCCCGCCTCGGCGGCCGCCTGAAACCGTTCCAAGAAGGGGAATTCCTTGAACAGGAAGGTCAGGTTGGCGCTGAACTTCGGCATCAGGGCAGCTCCGCCGCGGGGATGATGCCAAAGAACTGCCCGCCGGACCACAGCCCGAACCAGTCGGTGCCGTCGACCGTTTCGGTCGTGCCAAGGTCGACGAGGCGGTAAAAGCTTTTGCGGTCGATCAGCGCCTCGAGATTGGCGCGGATCAGGACATAGGGCGACGGCTCGCCGCTTTCGAGGTCCCGCACCACCCGGATCGGATGCTCTGGCCCGGCGGCGACTTCGTCGTCCACATGGGTCAGAAAGGTCAGGAACTGGTCGGCCCCCATGCCCGACGCCTCGAAATCAATCGCCACAAAGGGCGCGTCCTCTACCTGAATGCCCACTTTCTCGACAGGAGTGACCAGAAAGTAATCGTCGCCATCCTTGCGCAGAATTGACGAGAACAGCTTGACCAGCCCTTTTCTGCCGATGGGCGACCCCTGATAGAACCATGTCCCATCTCGTGCGATCCGCATGTCGAGATCGCCGCAAAATGGGGGATTCCAGAGGTGTACGGGCGGCGCCCCCTTCTGTGCGGCGGCGCGCGCCGAGGCTGCCAGCGATTCCGCCGAAGGGTTCACGATCATTTGTGTGTCGCGCTGTTTTGCCATTTGTGCTTTTTGCAATAGGTCCCGATACTGACCCCGGATATAGCACGAGCAGGAGAATGTCATGGCCGATAGCGAGACCCTCGTGGCCGAAATCGAGGCGCTGGGCGCCAAGATGCAGGAGGCCGAGGCGAGTATCGCCAAGCGGTTCATCGGGCAGAAGAAGGTGGTGGACCTGGTGTTGTCGACTTTGGTCTGCGGCGGCCACGGGCTGTTGATCGGTCTGCCGGGGCTGGGCAAGACCCGCCTGATCGACACGCTGGGCACGGTGATGGGCCTGGAGGATGCGCGGGTTCAGTTCACGCCAGACCTTATGCCGGCGGATATTCTGGGGTCTGAAGTGCTGGAGACCGGCAGCGATGGCAGCCGGGCGTTCAAGTTTATCAAGGGGCCGGTGTTCTGCCAGCTATTGATGGCGGACGAGATCAACCGCGCCAGCCCGCGGACCCAGTCGGCGCTGCTTCAGGCGATGCAGGAAAAGTCGGTGACCATCGCCGGTCAGCCGCACGAGCTGCCCAAGCCCTTTGCCGTGCTAGCGACGCAGAACCCGATCGAACAGGAAGGCACCTATCCGCTGCCCGAGGCGCAGTTGGACCGGTTCCTGCTGCAGATCGACGTGGATTACCCGACCCGCGATTTTGAGCGCGACATCCTGATCGCCACCACCGGTACGACCGACGACCAGTCGCACAATGTGTTCACGGTCGAGGAGCTGATGGCCGCCCAGACCCTGGTGCGACGGATGCCGGTGGGGGATGCGGTGGTGGAGCTGATCCTCGATCTGGTGCGCGCCTGCCGTCCCGGAGAGCCCGAGGCGCCGGAGATCGTGAACAAATCCGTTGGCTGGGGGCCCGGCCCCCGTGCGGCGCAGGCGCTGATGCTGACGGTGCGGGCGCGTGCCTTGCTGGATGGCCGGCTTGTGCCGTCTGCCGAAGACGTGGTCGCGATGGCGCGGCCGGTACTGACCCACCGCATGGCGCTGACCTTTGCGGCCCGGGCGCGGGGCGAAAGCCTGGGCCACGTAATCGACACCGTGGCCGAGCAGGTCTCCCGGGTCGAGGCGGCTGCGTGACCGATACGCCGGCCCAGTATCGTCAGCGCGCCGAAGAGCTTGCAGGCCCGCTTCCGCCCCTTCTGGCGGAGGCGGAGCATCTGGCGCAATCCGTGCTTCTGGGCTTTCACGGGCGCCGGCGGGGTGGGATGGGCGACGAGTTCTGGCAATACCGCCCGGCGCGGGATGGCGATGCGGCGCGGATGATCGACTGGCGCCGCTCTGCCCGGACCGATGTGCATTTCGTGCAGGAAAAGGAATGGCAGGCAGCGCAATCGGTCTTCATCTGGTTGGATGAGTCGCAGTCGATGCAGTTCTCCGGCGACAAAAACCGCATCCCCAAGGGCGAGGCGGGCAAGCTGTTGTCGCTGGCGCTGTCGATCCTGCTGATCCGGGGCGGAGAGCGGGTGGCGCTGGCCTCGCTGGGCACGCCGCCCCGCTCGTCAGAGCTGCAATTGCTGCGGATCGCGCAGAGCTTCGCGATGGACAAGGAACAGGACGATTACGGCATTCCGCAGGTGCGCAACCTGCTGCCTCAATCTCGCGCCGTGTTCATTTCCGACTTTCTGGGCGATCTGGAGGCGCTGGAAGGACAGCTCGCCAAGGCCGCCGACCGGGGGGTGCGGGGGGTGCTGTACCAGATCCTCGATCCCACCGAGGAGGCATTTCCCTTCGATGGGCGCACCATATTTGAGAGCATGGGCAAATCACTGCGGCATGAGACGCTGAAGGCCGGCGATCTGCGCGACCGGTACCTGGAACGACTGGCCGCGCGCAAGGCGCGGCTGGATGAGCTCGCGCATATCACAGGCTGGCAATATCAGTGCCACCATACCGGCGATAGCACCCAATCGGCACTGCTGTGGCTCTACAATGCGCTGGAACGGAAGGGCTGAATGTTTACCATCGGCGCGATAGGGTTCACGACCCCCTGGCTTCTGATTGGTCTGATCGCCTTGCCGGTCCTGTGGCTGTTGCTGCGCGCGGTGCCGCCCGCGCCGATCCGCCGCCTGTTCCCCGGCGTGGCACTGTTGCTGGGGTTGATGGATGACGAGACCCAGACCGACCGCACCCCCTGGTGGCTGCTGGTGTTGCGGACTCTGGCCGTGGCTTTGGTCATTCTGGCATTCTCTGGCCCGATCCTGAACCCGCGCGACGAGGCCGCGGGCCGTGGGCCGCTGCTGATCCTGGTGGACGGCACCTGGGCCGATGCCCGTGACTGGACCCGCCGCGTGGACCGGATCGACGCCGCGCTGGACGAGGCGGGACGGCTGGGCCGCCCTGTCGCCGTGGCCATGCTCACCGATCTGCCGCCGGGGGATCTGCCGTTTCAATCCGCCGAAAGCTGGAAAACACGCCTGCCCAGCATGACGCCCGCTCCCTGGCTGCCAGATGCGGATGCGCTGGCGGAGTGGACAGCAGGCCTGGGCGAGGGCGATTTCGATACGTTCTGGATGTCCGACGGTCTTGCCCGTGACAGCCGCGACGGCCTGCTGGCCGCGTTGGAAGATCGGGGCGATGTCACGGTGTTTGAATCGCCGCGCACCGTCATCGCCCTGCGCCCCGCCGGGTTTGCCGAGGGCGGTGTGGAAGTCACCGCCGTGCGCGACCGTGCGGCAGGGCCGGCCACGATCAGCGTCGCGGCGCGCGGTCTCGACCCGACCGGGATCGAGCGGGAACTGGCCCGCCTTGAGGCGACGTTCGAGGAAGGCGCCACAGAGACTTCGCTGACCTTTGACCTGCCGTCGGAATTGCGCAACCGTGTCACTCGGTTCGAGATTGCGGGCGTCCGCTCTGCCGGTGCGGTGACCTTGACTGACGATGCCCTGCGCCGCCGCGAGGTGGCGCTGCTGGCGGGGCGTGACGACCGCGAGGGGCTGCAACTCTTGTCGCCACTGCACTTTCTGCACAAGGCGCTGGAGCCGACGGCGGATCTGATCGACGGCGACCTGCTGGATGTCCTGCTGGCAAGCCCGGATGTTGTGGTGATGGCCGATGTGGCCACCATCAGCGAGGCAGAATCGGCGCCTTTGCTGGCTTGGATCGAAAAGGGCGGGATGCTGTTGCGCTTTGCCGGACCGCGTCTGGCCGGATCCGATGTCAGCCGGGGCGAGGAAGACCCGCTGATGCCCGTGCGGCTGCGCGCGGGCGGCCGCAACATCGGCGGTGCCATGAGCTGGGGGGAACCCAAAAAGCTGCGCATGTTCGCCGAAACCTCGCCCTTCTATGGGCTTGAGGTGCCCGACGATGTGACCGTGTCCAGCCAGGTGATGGCGCAGCCCGATCCGGAATTGTCGTCGCGGGTGATCGCGTCCCTGTCAGATGGCACGCCGCTGGTGACGCGCAAGCGGATCGGACAGGGGCAGGTGATCCTGTTCCATGTGACCGCCAATGCGGAATGGTCGACCCTGCCACTGTCTGGGTTGTTCGTCGATATGCTGGAACGTCTGGCTGTCTCGACCCGGCCCGCGCAACCCTCGGCGGAGGATCTGGCCGGGACGGTTTGGGTGCCCGACGCTGTTCTGGACGCCTACGGGGTGGTGCAGGATGCGGGCACGCTGGCCGGCGTCCCGGGGGAGCGGATGGCGGGCGGTGTGCCGGGTGCCGACATGCCGCCGGGGCTCTATGCGGGTGAAGACAGGCGAATCGCCGTGAATGTGGTAGGACCGGAGACGATGCTCGCGCCCACATCCTGGCCGTCGAGCGTTGTGGTAACTGGTCTTGAGATTCTGGAGGAGGTACGGCTCATGGGATGGCTTCTGGCGGGCGCGCTCGCATTGCTCTGTGCCGATATTCTCGCCTCTCTGTGGATCTCGGGGCGGCTGGTGCGGGGTGGGGTGGCAACTCTGCTGGCGCTTGGGCTGCTGATGCCGCAAGGGGCAGAAGCCCAGGACAATCTGGATCCGCTGGCGCTGGCGGCCACCACGGAGGTCGTGCTCGGTTATGTCGTCACCGGGGATGCGCAGCTTGACGCCACCGCCGAGGCCGGTCTGCGCGGCCTCAGCCAAGTGCTGTGGAGCCGCACGTCGATTGAGCCCGCCGATCCTCTGGCCGTGGATCTGGAGATGGACGAACTGGCGTTCTTTCCGTTCCTCTACTGGCCGGTGAGCGAGGCGCAGCCAATCCCCTCTGACGTGGCCTATGCCAAGCTGAACCGTTATCTGCGCCATGGCGGGATGATCCTGTTCGACACGCGGGATGCGAATATCGCCAGTTTCGGCGCCTCCAGCCCGAACGGGCGCAAATTGCAGCGTCTGGCCGAGCCGCTGGACATTCCGCCGCTGGAGCCGATTCCCGAAGATCACGTGCTGACCCGGACCTTCTATCTGTTGCAGGACTTTCCGGGGCGCTTCGCCGGTCGCGATGTCTGGGTCGAGGCGGCGCCACCGAATGCCGAGCAGATCGACGGAATGCCGTTCCGGAACCTGAATGACAATGTGACCCCGGTGGTGATCGGCGGCAACGACTGGGCCGCCGCTTGGGCGGTAGACGATTCGGGGAACCGGATGTTTCCCGTCGGCCGCGGTTTCGCTGGCGAGCGGCAGCGGGAAATGGCGCTGCGGTTCGGGGTGAACCTGATCATGCATGTCCTGACCGGCAACTACAAAAGCGATCAGGTGCATGTGCCTGCGTTGCTGGACCGTCTGGGACAATAGGCGGGGCGTGTTGCGGGGGCGTGGTCCCCGGCCGCCCGAGGAAACTGGAACGATACGAAGGACAGAGGCAGCATTTTGACCGGCTCCATCATCTTTGACCCCCTGCTGGCCTGGCCGCTCGTATGGGCCTGCGTCGTTGTGGCCGCGCTCTTTGTGGGCGCTGCGATCTGGCGGGGTCTGTCCGGCTGGTGGCTGCGCGGGCTTGCCGCGTTGGTGCTTCTGGTGGCGCTGTTCAACCCGTCGCTGCAGCAGGAAGACCGGGCGCAACTGACCGACATCGTCATCCTGGTGGTGGATGAAAGCGCCAGCCAGCGGATCGCGGATCGCCCCGATCAGACAGCGGCGGCCATCGCCACGCTGGAAGCCGAGGTGGCCGCGCTGGGCAACACCGAATTGCGCATCGTGCCGCTGGGCGATGCCGAAGGCGATCAGGGCACCCTGCTGATGACGGCCCTGGCAGAGGCGATGGCCGAGGAGCCGCGCGCGCGTCTGGCCGGGGCCATTCTGCTGACCGACGGGCAGTTGCACGATGTGGAACGCGCCCCTGACCTGCCCGCCCCGCTGCATGTTCTGCTGACCGGGCAGGAAGACGATTGGGACCGGCGCCTTTTGGTGACCAATGCGCCCAGCTTTGCGATCCTCGGGGAGCCGGTGACGCTGACGCTGCGGGTCGAGGATCAGGGCGCCGTCCCGGCCTCCGCCGGTGAAACGGCGGAATTGCAGATCGCTGTGGACGGCGAGGCCTATCAAAGCGTGCGGGTTCCCATCGGGCGCAATCTGGAACTGCCGGTGGTGCTGCCCCACGGCGGGATGAACGTGATCCAGTTCACCGTGCCCGAGGCGGACGGCGAATTGACAGACCGCAACAACGCGGCGGTGGTGCAGATCAACGGCGTCCGCGACCGGCTGCGCGTGCTGCTGGTGTCCGGAGAGCCGCATCCCGGCGAGCGGACCTGGCGCAACCTTCTGAAATCGGATTCTTCGGTGGATCTGGTGCATTTCACCATTCTGCGTCCGCCGGAAAAGCAGGATGGTGTTCCGGTCAATGAATTGTCACTGATCGCCTTTCCCACGCGCGAGCTGTTCATCGAGAAGATTGACGAGTTCGACCTGATCATTTTCGACCGCTACAAGCGGCGCGGCATCCTGCCCGCGCTCTATCTGGACAATGTGCGCCAGTATGTCGTGGATGGCGGGGCCGTTCTGATCGCGGCCGGGCCGGATTTCGCAACGGCCTCGTCCCTGTACCGTTCGCCGCTGGCAGAGATCATTCCCGCCGCCCCGACCTCTCGCGTGATCGAAGAGGGGTTCCGCCCCGAGATCACCGACCTTGGCGCAAAGCACCCCGTGACCGCCGGCCTGGAGGCCTTCGCCTTGCCCGCTGTGGATGGCGAGGATGGGCCGGGCTGGGGCAGGTGGTTCCGGCTGATCGAACTGGAGGAGCAATCCGGGCAAACCGTTCTGTCCGCCATCGACGGGCGCCCCTTGCTGGTGCTCGACCGGGTGGGCGAAGGGCGGATCGCCCTGCTGGGATCTGACCATGCCTGGCTGTGGAATCGGGGATATGAGGGTGGCGGCCCGCAGCTTGAACTGCTGCGCCGCCTGGCGCATTGGATGATGAAAGAGCCCGAGCTGGAGGAAGAAGCGCTCAGCGCCACGGCAGAGGGTCAGACGATGACCATCACGCGGCGGACCCTGAACGACAGCGTCGGCGGGGTGGAGGTAATCGCGCCGGACGGGTCGATCGTGGTGGTGCCCTTGCAAGAGATTCGCCCGGGCCGGTTCGAAGCGGTGTTCGAGGGCCCGGAGATCGGCCTGTATCGTCTGTCCGAGGGGGACCGCAGCAGTGTGATCGCCCTCGGCCCTGCGGCTCCGAAGGAATTCGAGGCGACGATTGCCAGCGCCGCTTTGCTGGAGCCCGTCGTGTCGCCGACCCGGGGCGGGATTGTGCGGGTGGCCGATGGCCTGCCCGATCTGCGGCGGGTGCGCGAAGGACGTCCGGCGGCCGGGCGCGGCTGGCTGGGGATCACCCCGCGCGAGGCCTATCTGACCGCCGATGTGACCATCGTTCCGATGGTCTCTTCGTGGTTGTTCCTTTTGCTGGCATCGATGCTGATGCTGGGCGCCTGGCTGCGCGAGGGCCGAAACTAGGGGCTTCACGGGCGCCCGCGCGCGGCATTGCCTTTACTGACCGCCCGACGCCGACCGCATTAGTTGTCTGCTGTATCGTCGCGATATCTCCTGACCCCTAGGTTCCGGGCTGCAACCTGTGGGTTGGGGCTGTGGCCCTTTCGCTGGCGTGTTCCTTGGGCTGGTCGCCCCAACGCGCCCTGAGCGCGCGTTAACCCTTTGTTCACTTTTGGCCGCGCAAACGTTTGGTTCCGGTTGCTCGCCGGACGCCGGTAAGGAACTCTTTGCCATGCTGCACAAGCCGCCCGCCGGGGCTTTGCGCCTGTGTTGCAAGGGGTGTTCCGAATGATATGTTCAAGACTTCTGACCGCGCTGGCCCTGGTTCTGCCGCTCTCTGCCACGGCGGCGGAACTGGCCTATGAACCGGTGCCGATCTATGACGAGACTGCGCGCGACCTGCTGACCACGGTGCTGGGCAAATACGAGATCGGGGTGACCTACACCGCCACCCGCACCGGCACCTTGACCATGAACGGCGCGCCCCTTTGCGACTACGTCAAGGTGTGGGAACAGGAGGTGCTGGCCATCCAGGATGGCGTCTACACCGTCCGGGACACGTTCCGCGACAATGTGAATGCCGATTGCACCCTGCGGCAGGTACGGCTGGATGTGGACGATTACACCGCCGAGAGCTGGCTGAACTTCCTCAACCGGACCAAGACGCGCTTTGGCGCCAATGCCATCACGGTCTACGTGGACAAGGACGAGAATGTCTTTGGCTGGAGCCTCAGCCCCGACGCGATCCGCTATGACGAGGTCACGGGCTGGGCCGAGTTCCTGGACCGGTTCCTGCTGATGATGCGCCGCGAAGGGCAGACCGAGATCGCCGGGAACTTGTTCGAATTCACCGTCGAAGACGCCACCTATACCGAAACGCGATAGTGCCGGTCAGGGCAGCGTCAGAACAAAGCTCTCTGCCGCCCAACCATCGACCGAGCAGCGCGGGCGAATCCGGATTTCGGTGATGCCGTCCGGGATGACGACACCGGAGAGGGAGCGGGTAAAGGGTTGCTCTGTTACATGCGGATGCAGAAGCTCTCGGAACCCCAGGCGGGCGCCGTCGGGGCCCAGCACCTCCCACCCGTCGGCATAGTGATCCCAGCCGGTATCCGGGTGCGATACGGTGACAGAGAGTCGCCAGTTTTCCCCAACGCGGGTGGCCGTGGCGTCCTCGATCACCGGGTCGGCGGCAAGCGCGGGGGCCGCCATCAGCAACAGTGCGAACAGATGTCTCATTCCGAGCCTTTCCGGAGCAGAACCTCGCGGGAGTGAGAGCGGAACTCCCGGCTCCATATCGTGTAGGTGGTGACGAGTGTGGCCGCCAGCAAGGCCACCGGCCCCAACAGCCAGGCGGCGGCGCCCAGGGCGAAATACAGCGCGCGCAGGCCACGATTGAAGCTGCGGGCGGCGGAATTGGTGATGTCGGCGGATTGCGCCGCGCGGTGATAGGCGATGTCGGTCTCGTCATTGGGGGCGGCGGCCATGACGACGGCGGAATAGCCGAACAGCCGGTGCGCCCAGATGAACTTGAACAGCGCATTGGCAAGAAACAGCAGCACCAGCAGGATCTTGACCTCCCACACCACTTCGGGCGCCTCCAGCGACAGATCCTCGGCCACGCCCAGCAATTGCTCTGTATTGCCGATCAGCGCCAGGCCGCCGCCGATGGCGATGAGGCAGGTCGAGGCGAAAAATGCCGTGCCCTGCCGCAGATTGCCCAACGTGATCGTGTCGAACACCCGGGGATTGCGGGTGATGAAGGCCCGCAGCCATTCTTGCCGATAGCGTTCCATCAGGATCGACACCGATGGCCTGCGCCCCCGGGCATGTTCGACCGCATAGCCGATGCCCAGCCACGCCACCGCAATCGCGCCAACAGCGACAAGATCCAGCACGGTAAAGAATTGCAAGCGGTCCAACAGAGTCATGCGCGCCAGTCTAGACCGCCGGGGCGGCGAGGGGAACGGGGCGCGGTCTTCCTTGCGCTGTCAGGGGCGGGCGCTATATTTTGATGCAACAGGGAGGATCGCGAATGGAGATGCCGCAGCCCAGGGCCGAGGTGCTCGCCAAAAAGGCGCATCTGGTGGCGCGTTTGCGCAAGGTGTTGCCCGAGGACGCCGTGATCGACGAGGAAAACGAGGTCCGCGCCTATGAATGCGATGCGCTGACCGCCTATCGCTGTCCGCCCCTGGCCGCTGTCCTGCCCGCGTCGACGGCAGAGGTCTCTGCTGTGCTGAAGATCTGCCATGACGAAGGCGTGCCGGTGGTGCCGCGCGGGTCCGGCACTTCGCTGGCCGGGGGCGCCTTGCCCACCGCCGACAGCGTGATCCTGGGCGTTGCGCGGCTAAACGATGTGCTGGAAACGGATTATGGCAACCGGTTCATCCGGGTGCAGACCGGCCGCACCAATCTGAGCGTCACCGGCGCGGTGGAGGAGGAGGATTTCTTTTACGCGCCCGACCCGTCCTCGCAACTCGCCTGCGCCATCGCGGGGAATATAGCGATGAATTCCGGCGGCGCGCATTGCCTGAAGTACGGGGTTACGACGAACAATCTGATGGGGGTCACGGCGGTCATGATGGATGGCACCGTGGTCGAGATCGGCGGAGCGCATCTGGATGCGGGCGGGCTGGATCTGCTGGGGCTGATCTGCGGGTCCGAAGGACAGCTTGCCGTGGTGACAGAGGCGACGCTGCGGATCCTGCGCAAGCCGGAGGGCGCGCGACCGGTGCTGATGGGCTATGACAGCTCCGAGGTGGCGGGCCGTGTGGTAAGCGACATCATCCGCGCGGGGATCCTGCCCGTGGCAATCGAATTCATGGACCGCCCCTGCATCCTTGCGACCGAGGCCTTTTCCGGCGCCGGTTACCCCGATTGCGAGGCGCTGTTGATTGTCGAGGTCGAGGGGTCTCCTGAAGAGATCGACGCCCAGCTTGGCGTGATCCTGCAGATCGCCCGCACCCACAATCCGGTGGAACTGCGCGAAAGCGCGTCGGCCGACGAAAGCGCGCGGATCTGGGCCGGGCGCAAGTCGGCCTTCGGCGCGATGGGGCAAATGGGCGATTACATGTGCCTCGACGGGACGATCCCGGTGGATCAGCTCCCCTTCGTGTTGGGGCGCATCGGCGAGATGTCGGCGCAGTACGGTCTGAAGGTGGCGAATGTGTTCCATGCGGGCGATGGCAACATGCACCCGCTGATCCTGTTCGATGCCAACAAGCCCGGCGATCTTGAAATTTGCGAGGCATTCGGGGCCGATATCCTGCGGCTTTGCGTCGAGGTGGGCGGTTGCCTGACCGGCGAACATGGCGTCGGGATCGAAAAGCGCGATTTGATGACCGACCAATACGCCCCCGCAGATCTGGAGGCGCAGATGCGGGTCAAGGATGTCTTCGATCCGGGCTGGCTGCTGAACCCCGCCAAGGTCTTTCCGCTGACAGTCAGCGCCACGCGCCGCGCCGCCTGACCCGCGACAAGCGGCTTGCACCGGGCGTCCTGCACTCCGGGACGGTCGATCTGTTTTTTCATTGAACCCTCTGCGATCCTGTCGCGACGAAAGGATGTGCGCCCATTGTTTTTCCGGCTGCCACACCTTTTTCAGATAGGATTTTTCGATGACCTTCACTCTTGCCAAACCCGCTGTGGCCGCCGCTGTTCTTGCGGCGGTCATAGGCGCTGCCGCGGCGCCCGTGCTTGCTGCGCCGTTTCTCAAAGGCACTACCGCCACGCCAGGCGCCCCGTTGAAAGGCCCCGACGTGGTCCGTATCAAGATGGTGTTCGGCTGTGCTGTCTCTGGGACACCGATCGAGTTCCCGAATGACATCGGCATCTTCAACACCAACAATTTTGCCATCCCGGCTGGGGTCAAAGTTCTCTATTCGACACCGTTTGGGGGCGCCGGTATCGCCACTCTGCCAGCGCTGGCCCCGGGTCAGGCGTTTCATGTGTCGAACGCGGTGCCCGGCGGCCTTCCCGCCGGTACCCCCTGCACGGCAAAGAAACTATAGGTCGGGGACGCGTCCGGCCGGGTGGCCGCGTGTCGCCCCGCCGCACCTGTCTTGGGGCGGCGACCTGCTCAACACCGCCGCCGATGCGTTCCGCATCGGCGGCCTTTGCGCTTTTCAAGTCGGGGATAGACGATTAGCCTCGCAGAGCCATCGTGCAAAAGGGAGCCGCCGGCGTGATCACTCCGACCACTGAAACTGAGCTGGCCGAGGCGGTGCGCACGGCTGCCGGTCCGTTGCGGATCATTGGCGGCGGAACCCGGCCCATCGGGCGCCCGGTGACGGGCGAAGCGCTGTCGGTCGCCGGTCTGTCCGGCATCTCGCTGTATGCGCCGGGCGCGCTGACGGTTGTTGTCGCGGCGGGCACCCCGCTGGCCGAGCTGAACGCGGCGCTGGCAGCGGAAAACCAGCGGCTGGCGTTCGAGCCGATGGACCATCGCGCCCTGCTGGGGACAGAGGGGGCTCCAACC
>CAYGRI010000067.1:18090-18343 GCA_964352155.1 uncultured Maritimibacter sp.
CTGATGGCGGTCAGTTGGGGCACACTGGGCGTGCTGTCAGAGGTCTCGCTGAAGTTTCTCGCCCGCCCCGAGGCGGAATCCTCGGTGATCGCCGAGGGGCTAAGCCCCTCCGATGGGATTGCCGCGCTGACGGCCGCGCTGGGCTCGCCGTTTGACGTCAGCGGGGCGGCGCATGTGGCGGCGGGCGGTGTGCCGCGCACGCAGGTCCGGGTCGAGGGGATCGGCGCCTCTGTCGATTATCGCAAGGCCAAGC
>CAYGRI010000068.1:0-12018 GCA_964352155.1 uncultured Maritimibacter sp.
GCGGTCAAGGTGGCTGTCCCCCGGCTGAACCGGGGCAGCACGCCCAGCGAGCGCCAGCCGGTGCGCGTGGCGATGGCCGTCAGCCCGTCGTCGAACAGGGTCGGGTCGCCCCGGAACTTGTTGATTGCAAAGCCCACGATGCGGTCGCGGTCACCCGATGGCAGGACGGCATGCGTGCCGACCATCTGGGCGATCACGCCGCCACGGTCGATGTCGCCCACCAGCACCACGGGCACCTCCGCCGCCTCGGCAAAGCCCATGTTGGCGATGTCACCGGCGCGTAGATTGATCTCTGCCGGGCTGCCGGCACCCTCGATCAACACCAGATCGGCGCTGGCGGCCAGCCGGTGATAGCTTTCCAGCACGCGTGGCATTAGCTCGGCCTTGGCGCGGGCATAGTCGCGAGCGCGCAGGCTTGCAAAGCGGCGGCCCTGCACGATGACCTGGGCGCCGGTGTCGCTTTCGGGTTTCAGCAGAACCGGGTTCATGTCGATCAGCGGGTCGCGCCGGGCGGCCCGCGCCTGCAGGGCCTGCGCGCGCCCGATCTCGCCGCCATCGCGGGTGACGGCGGCGTTGTTGGACATGTTCTGCGGCTTGAACGGAGCCACCCGCAGCCCCCGGGCCGTTAGTGCCCGTGCCAGTCCGGCAACGAAGGTCGACTTTCCAACGTTCGAACCCGCCCCCTGGATCATGATCGCCTTGGTCATGCGCGTCCTTCCGTCTGGCTGCCGTCGCGGGCGGTCCCGTCAGGGCAGGCGCCGGCTGCGAGAAAACCCGCCCCTGAAACGAAGAAACGCGCCCCAGTTCCAAGGCGCGTTTCTTCCGGTCTTCAAGAAAAAGCTTAAGCGGCTTCTGCCTGCTCCGCCAAAAGCGCAGCATTTCGACGTTCGGATTCTTCGCGGCTCAGGGCCACCGAAGTCCGGACGCCTTTGGCAACAAACGCCATCAAACCTTCGACCACCCGTTCGTTCGGGTCGATCCCCGCACAGCTCAGAACTTCGCGTCCATCGCGAGAGCGGGCCCAGCGGGCGATCTGATCAGGTCCATTGCCATATTTCTTGTCGTCGGCAATCGCATCGTCCAACGCGGCAAGCACCACAGCAGCGAACAGCTTGCGCGCACGCTGGCCTTGCTCGTAATTGAAAGCGGTACCGTCAACGAAATCGGTCATTCGTCGTCCTTCGAGTTATTGCTCTTGTCTTTCTGGCGTGACGGCCACTATGGCTACTTCTGCCCGATTCGGTATTTCCCATTTGGAATGCCAGCTATGCATTTCGTGCATGGCTGGCATATTGGGGATACCGTATTTAGTCGCCTTGCTCCCGGTCACATACAAAGATATAGCATGCGGCCAGATCCAATCAACCTTTTGCCATGGTTTCGCCGCATGCCCAAGATCAATGGAAACGAGATTCGCCCCGGCAATGTGCTGGAACACAACGGCGGCCTGTGGGCTGCGGTCAAGGTCGACCATGTAAAGCCCGGCAAGGGCGGGGCCTTTGCCCAGGTAGAATTGCGCAACCTGCGCAACGGGTCCAAGCTGAACGAACGCTTCCGCTCTGCCGACAAGGTCGAGCGGGTGCGCCTGGAACAGAAGGACCAGCAATTCCTGTATGAATCCGACGGGATGCTGGTGTTCATGGACAGCGAGACCTACGAGCAGATCGAACTGCCCGCCGAGATCCTGGGCGAGCGGCGGCCGTTCCTGCAGGACGGTATGATGGTCAAGATCGAGTATTACGATCAAGAGGCGCTGAACGCCACGCTGCCTCAGAAAGTGACCTGCAAGATCGTCGAGACGGAGCCTGTGGTCAAAGGCCAGACGGCGGCGAATTCTTTCAAGCCGGCGGTGCTGGACAATGGGGTGCGGGTGATGGTTCCGCCCTTCGTGGGGCAGGACGAAGCGATCATCGTCAACACAGAGACGATGGAATACGCCGAACGTGCCTGACGCCGCGGCGCCGGGATGACCGAAACGCTGGTTCACCGGGTCGTTCGCGCGCAACTGCCAGACGGCTATGCGCGCAGGCGTTATGTGCCCCGCGCGGGGCAGGCGCCCGGATCCGATGCGCTGTATGACACCGACACCCTGTTCTACGAAGCCGTGGCCCAGGGCGACCGGATCACCCTGATCTGTCCCAGGCTGTTGAACTTCGCCAAGCTGCTCCGCCGCGCACGGGTCTTTGTGGGGGGGCGGCCGGCCCGGCTGGGCCGCATCCGCACGTACTACCGCCATAGCCTGGTCACCCTGCGGCGGCCCGAGGAGGCTGGGGACGACCTGCGCATCCTGCTGCCGGACGGGGCAGAGATCACGGCCATTGTGCAGCCCGAGCGACTTGATTTTCTGACGGGTCTGACCTGCGAGATGCTGATCTCGCGCAACAACCCGCTGGAGTGGATAGAGCAGAAGCTGCGCTGGCATGTGCGCGGATGCGGTCTGCAATCGGTGCTGTTCATCGACAATGGCTCCACCGATTACAGTCTGGAGGCGTTGCGCGAGGTGCTGGAGCGCGTGGGGCTGGCGCGGGTGGTGCTGCTGTCGATGCCGTTCAAATGGGGGCCGGTGAACCTGCGCCCGATGCACCGGGAATTGTTCCTGCAAACCTCTGCCTACAACCTGGCCCGGGTGAAGTACCTTCAGGCCGCACGCGCCGTCCTGCGGATGGATATCGACGAGGTGCTGATGGACGGCAGCGTCTTTGATCGGGCGGTGGCGGCGCGGACGGGCTTTGTCATCTTCAACGGCGCGGCGCGCTATCCCGGCGCGGACCGCGCCGCGCCCTTCCGCTACTCCGATCATGTCTGGCGCGACGATCCGGACAAGCTGGGCGGCGGGAACTGGTGCCTGAACCCGCGCGGGCCGCTGGGCCGCTTTCAATGGCGGTGCCACAACCTGGAACACAACATCCTCGACCGGTTCCAGAAGCTGCCCGGCGCGCATTACTACGATTGCACCGGCATGACGACCGGCTGGAAAGACGCCGCCCGGTTGCAGCCCGCCCAGGGCAAGACCCTGGATGCCCGCACAGCGGCGTTCTGGAAAGCCTTCGCCCGGGTCTGATGGCCTTCGAGCCCCGTGCCCTCCGGTGCGTGCCGGATCAGAGGCGCGCAGCCCCCGCCGGACCAAAGCAGGCGGTGAAAAGCAAGCTCCAGCCTTGGTCCGGCAAGGGGGGCGAAGGCCCTAGCCGGGATCGGCCAGCCGCAGCGTCGCCTCTGCCGCCTGCATGGCCCCGCCCGCGCGGTCAAAGCGCAGATAGGCAATCGCCCGGTCCCCCGCCCGGGTGTACAGATGCCCCGCCGGTTTGCCGTCGGCGGTGATCTCTGCCCCCACCGGCGCGTCGCCCTCGATAGAGACCCGGGCCAGCCCCTTGCGCAGATCGGTCTTGTGCTTCATCCGGGCGGTCACTTCCTGCCCCACATAGCAACCCTTGCGAAAGTCGACGCCGCTCAGCCGCTCGAACCCGCTTTCTAGAAGGTAGCTGTCGTTGGGCACAAGCTCTATCCCGCTTTCCGGCACGCAGGCCGCCACCCGCAGCGCATCCCAGTCGATGCCCGCAGGCTCTGCCGTCAGATCGCCGTAGAACCGCCAGCCCAGCGAGGGATCGCGCGGGTCGGCATAGCCCCCCTCTGGCGGCGTGCCCTGACCGCGCCACACCGGCAGCTCGGCCGCATCCAGCGTCACCTTGGAGCGCAGCTTGTACATGCTCAGCCGCTGCGTCAGGCCGGGCGCCAGGTCGGCCTTGACGTCGATCCGCACCGCGTCGTCCCCCGGCACCAGAAAGAAATCCGCCAGATACTTGCCCTGGGGCGTCAAGAGCGCGGCATAGACCAGCCCGTCCGCCAGCCGGGCCACATCGTTGCTGACCAATCCTTGCAAGAAGTCGAGCCGGTCTGGCCCGCCCACGGCAATGAGCCGCCGATCTTCGCATCTGTCTGCCTGCATTTTCCATTTCCCCTGTCGGCTTCCGGGGTAATATAGGCGCGAAGCAGCCAATCGGAAGAACCATGCGCGCCCCGGTGTCCATCATCATTCCGACACTCGACGCGGACAAGACCTTGCCCGCCACTTTGGGCAGTCTGACCGAAGGGCTGGAGGCTGGCGTGATCCGAGAGCTGATCCTGTCCGACGGCGGATCGGGCGACGCCACCGCCAGCATCGCGGGCGAGGCGGGCGCGATCTTTGTCACCGGCACGGCGGGGCGGGGCGGCCAGCTTCGGCGCGGCGCGCAGGAGGCGCGCGGCGAGTGGCTGCTGTTCCTGCGCCCGGACACGCAACTGGGCCAGGGCTGGGCCAGGGCACTGCTGGATCACCTGCGCGACCATCCCGAAAGGGCCGGGCATTTCCGGCTGCGGTTCCGGGCCGAGGGGGCCGCGCCGGGTGTCGTGTCGCGCTGGGCCAACCTGCGGGCCCGCGCTTTTGGGCTGCCCTCTGGCGATCAGGGTCTGCTGATCTCGCGCCGCCTGTATGACCGGGTCGGGGGCTATCCCGATATCGCGGCGATGGAGGATGTGGCCATCGCCCGTGCGCTGTGGGGGCGCCTGTCGCCGATGCGCGCCACGGCCTGGACCAGCGCAGATCAATACCATCGGCAGGGCTGGCTGCGGGGCGGGGCGCGCAACCTCACGTCGCTGACCCGCTATCTGCTGGGCGCGGACCCCGCCAAGCTGGTCCGCGACGATACCCGATAGGGCAGCGCCGCGTGCCGGAGGACTGCCGCCCCGGGACAGCCCGCAACCTCCCGCCGGGGCCTATTCGGAGAACTGCAACCGATACAGATCGGCATAAAGCCCGCCGCGCGCGATCAGCTCCGCGTGGGTGCCGGAATCGACAACCCGCCCCTGATCCATCACCACGATCCTGTCGGCCTTGCGGATCGTGGCCAGACGATGCGCGATCACCAGCGTCGTCCGCCCGGCCGACAATTCCTCCAGCGCCGCCTGGACCGCCGCCTCGCTGGCGGAATCGAGCGCTGATGTCGCCTCGTCCAGCAGCAGGATCGGCGCATCGCGCAGCAGGGCGCGGGCGATGGCCACGCGCTGGCGCTGCCCGCCCGACAGGGCAGAGCCGCGCGGGCCCGCGGGCGTGTCCACCCCCAGCGCCAGCTTGTGCAGAAAATCCGCCACATGGGCCGCCTGCAATACTGGCTCCAGCCGGTCCGCCGCGCGCCCCAACAGGATGTTGTCGCGGATACTCTCGTCAAAGACCTGGGCGTCCTGGGTGACGACGGAAAACAGCCCACGCAGATCCGTCAGCGCCATATCGGCCACATTCACCCCGCCGACCATGGCCTTGCCCGCCTGCGGCTCGACCAGACGGGCCAGTATGCGAAACAGCGTGGACTTGCCCGCGCCCGATGGCCCCACAAAGGCCGTGGTCTTGCCCGCCCGGGCGGTGAAGCCCGCGCCGCGCAGCACCGGGGTGTCGTCATAGGCCAGGTGCACATCCTCGAACACCACATCCGCCGCCTCGGGGGGCATCGGCAAGGCGGCGGGCCTGGCGGGCGAGGCAATGGTGGGTTGCGCATCGAACACCGCGCGCAGCCGTTCCAGACTGGCCAGCGCCGCCTGCCAGGCCCCGCTGACATTGCCCAGCCGCCGCAGGGGTTCGAACACCAGCGCCATGGCGGTGAAGAACGACATGAACTCGCCCACCGACTTGTCGCCCTCGATGATCTGATAGCCGCCATAGGTCAGCACGCCGAAGAACCCGATCCCGGCCACCAGATCCATCATTGCGGGGATCCCGGCCTGTCCCGCCTCGGACCGGATCTGGGCCGAGACAAAGCCCGTCAGCGCGCCGGAAAAGCGCCGCGCCTCGCGGGTCTCGATGGTGTTCAGCTTGATCGTGTCGATGCCGTGAAAGGTCTCGTCCAGCCGGGTCGCCAGATCGGCCGCCGTGGCCCGGGCGGTGCGCGTGGCCCGCCGAACCAGCCGTTGCAGCAGAATCACCGGCCCCAGCAGCACCGGCGCGCCCGCCACCGCGATCAGGGTCCAAAGCCAGTCAATGCTCAGCGCCACCGCGAACAGCGACACCAGCGCCACGGTGTCGCGCCCAATGGCCGAAAACACCACCGCCCAGACCGAGGCGGCGGCCAGCGTGTCGCCGCGCACCCGTTCGATCAGCACTCCGGGGGAATGGAGCTGGAACCAGGCGCCGTCCAGCCGCAGGATATGCGCCACCATGTCGGCCTGCAGCGCGGCAGAGACCTTTTGCCCCACGCCCATCATCAGCACACGCTGGCCGAACCCGGCCACCGCCCGCAGCACAAAGACGCCAAAGACGGCCCCCGCCACCACCATGACAGCGCCCCGGTCGCCAGCGATGAACACCTGATCGAACATCGGCCGGATCAGCCAGGACAGGGCGCCCAGCATCCCGCCCTCGATCGCCATCAGCAGCACCGCCAGCACAATCACCCACAGATAACGCCGCAGGTAGTCGCGCCACAGCCAGCGCGTCAGGGCCCCGCTCTCGCTCATCCGTCGACCTCGCTCATCCGGCGCCCGCGGTCACGAGGCATCGGTCCGGTCGCGGCTCATCCTGGCCTCGAAGGCCGCGGTGAGGTCCAGCGGATCGTAGCGGGTCGCGAACCATGCGCGCACCGGCATCGGTGCCGCGGCGGTGTCGGCCTCATAGGCATCCAGCACCTGATCCATCAGCCCGGTGCGCGTATGTTTCAGATGCATATAGCGCAGCGACAGCATCCGCCGCGCCTCGGCCAGGCTGGCGCCTTCCTGATCCAGCAGCCACAGGGCCGAGACCAGCCCCGCCCGGTCCGCACCCGATTTGCAATGCAGCAGGAACGGTTTTTCGATCCGGTCGAAGATCGCGAACAGCGTCAGGAACTGATCGCGCGAGACCAGGGTCCGGGCGTAGATCTTGAGGTCGATCATCTCGATCCCCAGGGCGGCGCATGCCTCGCGCTCGAACAGGTAGAAAGAGAACCGATCCTCGCCGCGCAGGTTCAGGATGGTGCGGATGCCCTTTGCCTTGAGCCGCCGCAACCGGCGCGGCGACGGCTGGTTCGACCGCCAGACCCCCGGCGCGATCTGCTCTTGGTTGGTCCAGAGGATCCGCAGCAGCCCGTGGTCGAACAGTTGGAAATGCACCCAGGCCCCCAGGCGCCCGCGCGGGGTGGAGATGTCCGTGCCAAATGACCGCATGAGACGGCGTTCGGCCTGATGGATGCGTGTGAAAAGCTGGCTCAGCATGGTTCCAATGGCCTGATCCGACCTAAGGCGCCCCCTGTAGCCGCAATGGACCGGGCAGACAAGCGACGCCGCCGATTGACCCGGCGGGCTGGGCGGATTACCCCGGCCCCATACCGACAAACGGAGCATGCGATGTCCCTTGCCAATGGCCGCGAATATCTGGCGATCCCCGGTCCCTCGGTGATCCCCGACCGGGTGCTGCGCGCGATGCACCGTGCCGCGCCGAATATCTACGAGGGCGAGATCGTGGAGATGACTGCCGGGATTTCGGCGGATCTCAAGAAAGTGGCGCGGACCAAGGGCGATGTGGCGATCTACATTGCCAACGGCCATGGCGCCTGGGAAGCGGCGCTGGCCAATACCCACAGCCGGGGCGACATCTGCCTGGTACTGGCCACGGGCCGTTTTGCGCTGGGCTGGTCAAGCCATGCCAAGGGGTTGGGGCTGGCGCTGGACATCCTCGATTTCGGCAAATCGGCCACGGTCGATTTGGCGCAGGTGGCCGCGCGTCTGGCCGCCGACACGGAGCACCGCATTAAGTCGGTTCTGGTCTGCCACGTGGATACCGCCAGTTCGGTCAAGAACGACATTCCCGGCCTGCGACGTGTGCTGGACGAGACCGGGCACCCGGCGCTGCTGATGGTGGATTGCATCGCCTCGCTGGTCTGCGACCGGTTCGAGATGGATGCCTGGGGCGTCGATCTGATGGTGGCGGCCTGCCAGAAGGGGCTGATGACGCCGCCTGGGCTGTCCTTTGTCTTTTTCAACGCCCGGGCCGATGCCGCCCGCGACCGGGCCGATTGCGTCAGCAGCTATTGGGATTGGCGCCCGCGCGCGCGGCCCGATATCTTCTATCAGTATTTCGGCGGGACGGCCCCCAGCCACCACCTGTTCGGTCTGCGCGAAGCCTTGGACATGATCGCCGAAGAGGGGCAGGAGGCGGTCCACGCCCGCCACGAAACCCTTGCCCGCGCGGTCTGGTCCGCCTGCGACGCCTGGGCCGCCGAGGGGCCGCTGGCGATGAACATCGCGGACCCGGCGCTGCGCTCGACGGCGGTGACGGCCCTGCGGGTCGACGCCCCGAAGGGCACGGCGCTGCGCGAATGGACGGCGGCCAAGACGGGGGTGACGCTTGGCATCGGCCTTGGCATGGCAGAGCCGGACGACCCGGCCTGGCACGGCTATTTCCGCCTGGCCCATATGGGGCATGTGAACGCGCATATGGTGCTGGGCGCGCTGGGCGTGATCGAGGCGGGGATGACCGCGCTGGATATCCCCCACGGCTCCGGCGCGTTGGACGCCGCGGCGCGGATCTGCGCCACCGCGTGAGCGACCGCCCCGCCCATGCGGCGCACCGCCTGAGCGACCGCCCTGTCCAAGCGGCGCCTCCGCCTGGTGGCCGCATCGCGCGGGTTGCGCCACCGACTGCGTCATTCAACCGGCGCCCCGGCGGGGCCTGCGTTGCGCGCCATGTCGCGTTCGGGCGGGACAGGGTTGACGTCAGAGCATGCAGTTCAAGGCGCGGTCCGGTTCCGGCGGTTTGCTATCGGGGGCATCGGGTCGCCTCTGCCGGGCGCAGGCAGGGTGATTGACCGCCGCAAGGCCGCCATCAGGGCGCTGTGCGCTACCGGCGCAGCAGCCTGTCGGCGAGAAGGGTGCACAGGATCACTACAGGCATCCCGGCCAAGGCCCACAAGGCCACCAACCCGACAAAGCACAAGACACCGGCACAGACCAGAAACGGCAGCGTATAATCTTCCATCTGTCCTGTTCCAGGCAAGTCCGTGCGCCGGGCCGTGTCCCGTTTGGATGTCATGCTCTGCCCCCGCAGCCCTATTCCAGTGCCGGAATCCTAGCACCGATAAGGTTACTGGCGAGTCAACTTTGCGGGCGGTCAGGTCACTTTCTGGCGCGCGGCCTGCAAAGCCTGCGGCAACAGGTCGGCCAGGCAGTCCAGATCGGCCCCGGTTCCGGCGGAAATCCGGATGCAGCGATCCTGCGGCGCGACAAAGGGCATCCGCACGAACAGCCCCCGCGCGATCAGCTCTGCCAGCACCCGGCGCGCCAGGTCGCCGTCGCCGCCGCAATCGACCGCGACGAAATTCGTCGCTGATGGCAGCGCCGTCAGCCCGTTCTCGGCCGCGATCGCGCCGATCCGGTCGCGCGCCATCGCCACCCGGCGCAGCACCTGCGCCAGATGGTCCTGATCCGCCAGCGCGGCCAGCGCGCCGGCCTGGCTGATCCGGCTCATCCCGAAATGGTTGCGCACCTTGTTGAACGCCGTCACCAGACCCGCCCCGGCGATGCCGTAGCCCACCCGCGCCCCCGCCAGCCCATAGGCCTTGGAGAAGGTGCGAAACCGGATCACCCGGGGATCGTCCGCCGCGATCCGGGGCAGGGCGCTGTCGGGCAGGAACTGGGCATAGGCCTCGTCCAGGACCAGCAGGCAGCCGTCGGGCAGCCGGTCCAGCATCGCCTCGATCACCGCGCCGTCTTGCCAGCTTCCCATCGGATTGTCCGGGTTCGCCAGATAGATCAGCCGCGCGTCCACCGCCGCCGCGCGGTCCAGCAGCGCCTCGGGATCCTCGTGATCGCCGCGGTAGGGCACCTTGTGCAGCACCCCGCCAAACCCCGCCACATGGTAGTTGAACGTGGGATAGGCCCCGTCCGAGGTCACCACCGCCGCATCCGGCCCGACGATCAGCCGCACCAGATAGCCCAGAAGCCCGTCGATCCCCTCGCCGATAACGACATTGCCGGGGGCCACGCCTTCATGCGCGGCCAAGACCGCCCGCAGATCGTGGTTCTCGGGGTCGCCATACATCCAGGTCGCGGCCGCCGCCTCTGCCATCGCGGCAACCGCCCGGGGCGAGGGGCCAAAGACCGATTCGTTGGCCCCCAGCCGCGCCCGGAACACCGCGCCTCGCGCGCGCTCCTGCGCCTCGGGGCCGACAAAGGGGACAGAGGCCGGCAGCCCGGCGGCAAGATCAGTGTATCGGGGACCGGTCATGATGCGCTTCCTGACATCTTGTGATTTTTCGCAAAAGCTTGCGCCCGGTGCGGCGCTCTGGCTACGAACCTCAGATCGCCCGCCTTGTCCAGCCCCCCGGCCGGGCGGACGATCCGAGGTTCGCGGCCCGCGCACTCTGATCGTCGCACGCGGGCAGAAGAGGGCGCGGAGGGCGCTGCTACGCGACCTCTGCCAACCGGTCCAGCGCCGCGCGCAGCTTGCCCGCCTCGCCCTCGCGGGCGGCTAGATTGTCGCGCGTTTCCTCCACCACCTCGGGCGGCGCGCTGGCGGCGAATTTCGGGTTCTTCAGCCGCCCGGCCAGCCCGGCGATCTCTTTTTCCAGCTTGGTCAGGGTCTTTTCCAGCCGCGCCTTTTCCTCGGTCACGTCGATGATGTCGGCCAGCGGCAGGCCGAACAGACCGCCCTCGACCGCGACGGTTATCGCGCCTTTGGGCATCGTCTCCACCGCCGTCAGGCTGTCGATCCGGGCCAGCCGTTGGATCAGCGCCGCGTTTCGGTCCCAGGCCGCCTGTCCCGCCGGGTCGAGTTCGACCTGCAGTACCGGAATCTGTAGCCCCGCCGGAACATGCATCTGCGCCCGGGCCGAGCGGACTTCGTCGATCAGCGAGATCACCCAGTTCATCTCGCGGTCGGCGCCCTCGTCCAGCAGAGCGGCGCCGGCATAGGCGGGCCAGTCGGCATGGACGAGCATTCCGTCCCGCGCGGTGGTCGATTGCCACAGCTCTTCGGTGATATAGGGCATGATCGGATGCAGCAGGATCAGGCATTGATCCAACACCCAGCCCATCGTCGCCCGCGTTTCCGCCACCAAAGCGGCATCGTCGCCGGTTAGCAGCGGTTTGGCGAATTCCACATACCAGTCGCAGACCTTGCCCCAGACATAGGCATAAAGGCCATTCGCCGCGTCGTTGAACCGGTAGGCATCCAGCGCGGTATCCGTGGCCTCGCGGATCTTTGCCGTTTCTCCGATGATCCAGCGGTTCGCCGTGGCCGAGGCGGCGGGCGCCGCGCCGCCGGGCGTGAAATCGCCGCTGTCATAGACTCCGTTCATCTCGGCAAAGCGGACGGCGTTCCACAGCTTGGTACCAAAGTTCCGGTAGCCCGCGATGCGCTGGGTCGACAGCTTGAGGTCGCGCCCCATGGCCGCCATCGAGGTCAGCGTGAACCGCACCGCATCGGCGCCGTATTCGTCGATCAGTTCCAGCGGGTCCAGCACGTTGCCCAGTGATTTGGACATCTTCTTGCCCTTCTCGTCGCGCACCAGAGCGTGGACATAGACGGTGTCAAAGGGCCGTTCGCCCACCACGGCATATTGCATCATCATCATCCGGGCGACCCAGAAGAAGATGATGTCAAAGCCGGTGACCAGGACCGAGGTGGGGAAGTATTTCTTGTAGGCCTCAGTGTCCTCGGGCCAGCCCAGCGTGCCAATGGGCCACAGGCCGGAGGAGAACCAGGTGTCGAGGACATCGGGGTCGCGCCAGACCGGATAGACCAGATGCGTCGGGTCCTGGCTGACATTGTATTCCGCAAGGCTGGCGGCGATGACGTGGCGCGCCTCGTCCCGGTCGGCGACCTCGACAACGCGGGCATGGTCCAACGGTGTGGGCAGCGTGTTCAGAACGTCGTTGAACTGCGCCACGACGCCGTCGAAATCGGCGGCGCAATGGTGCCGTTCGTCGCCGCGCACCAGCTTATGCTCGATCAGCAGGCGCAACACTTCCACAACGACCAGCGCCCCGTCCCCGTCCTCAAAGACAAACGCGACGCCCGCC
>CAYGRI010000068.1:12028-17956 GCA_964352155.1 uncultured Maritimibacter sp.
CAGCATCGGCTCGATCACGACCTTGGACCGGTCGCCGTAGGGCTGCATGATCGGCTTGGCCTCGACCAGCGGGATCTGTTCCGGCTCTTCCGTCTGGTCGCCGTCGTGTTCAAAGGCCGCCTCGTATTTCGGGTTCGGCACCATGACGGCAAGACCCTCGGCGGTGATCTGCGCGACCACCTGCTTGCGCGCCTCGAACCGGTCGAGCCCGCGCAGATCCTCGGGGACAAGGTTCAGCGCGTCGACCTCGGCCTCGGTGAAACCGGCGCCGTCGGCGATCTCTTGCGCCCGGCTGGCACAGGTGGCGTAATCGTCGCCGTCGTCGCGCAGCTGGCCCTTGGTGTCCATCAGGCGGTACATCGGGATGCTACCCCGCTGCGCCACCGCGTAGTCGTTGAAATCATGGGCGCCGGTGATCTTGACCGCGCCAGAGCCGAACTCGGGATCGGGATATTCATCGGGGATGATCGGGATCAGCCGGCGGTGCTCTTTCGGGCCGACCGGAATCTCGCACAGCTTGCCGACGATGGGGGCATAGCGCGCATCCGAGGGATGCACCGCCACCGCGCCGTCGCCCAGCATCGTCTCGGGCCGGGTCGTGGCGATAGAGATGTAATCCCGCGTCTCGCGCAGGGTGACGTTCCCGTCGGCGTCCTTCTCGACATATTCATAGGTCTGGCCCCCGGCGAGCGGGTATTTGAAATGCCACATGAAGCCGTTGGTCTCGATATTCTCGACCTCAAGATCTGAGATGGCGGTTTCGAAATGCGGATCCCAGTTGACCAGCCGCTTGCCGCGATAGATCAGCCCCTTGTCGTACATGTCGACAAAGACCTTGATGACGGCATCGTGGAAGTTGGGGCCGTTGTCCTTGTCCGGGTCGCCCTCGGCCCCGCCCATGGTGAAGGCTTCGCGCGACCAGTCGCAAGAGGCGCCCAGCCGCTTGAGCTGCCCGATGATCGTGCCGCGTGACTGTACCTTTTGCTGCCAAACCCGGTGGACAAAGGCCTCGCGGCCCATCGCCTGGCGCGTCGGCTCCTGGTTCAGCATCATCTCGCGTTCGGTCACCATCTGGGTGGCGATGCCCGCATGGTCGGTGCCCGGCTGCCAGAGCGTGTCGAACCCGCGCATACGGTGCCAGCGGATCAGGATGTCCTGCAGCGTGTTGTTGAAGGCATGGCCCATGTGCAGCGAGCCCGTCACATTCGGCGGCGGGATCATGATGCTGAACGTGTCCGGGCGGCTGGCATTGGCGCCCGCCTTGAAGGCGCCGGCCTCTTCCCAGGCGGCATAGATCCGCGCTTCGGCTTCGGCGGCGTCGAACGTCTTTTCCATCGGCATCGGTCTTGTCCCGTCCTGCGAAATCGACGCCTCCCATACCGTGCGACGCGCCCAAGGGAAAGGGCGGTTCCGCGTGGCGCTCCCTTGTCCCGGGCCTCTGCGATCCGTGGCCCGGGCAGGATCCCAGCGAGGGCTTCGGGCAAGACGCCAGGCAGGGACCCATTATGCTTCTCGGACAAAGCTTAGGGTCAATCACAGGTATTTCGATGCGCCAGGGGGGCGAATGGCGATTCAATTTCCGCACGGAACACACTATCTTGCGCCCAAACGACGGAGGACACAGCATGGCACGATACCGACGCCGGCATGACAGGCACCAGCCGCGCACATGGTTCAGCCTGTTCGTGACGTTCGGGGGCTGGGCCGCATTGGGCATCGGGGCGCTGGTCGTGGTGATCACGCTGTTCTCGGCGGGGGCGCTGGGACTGGCGGCCCGGTTCGACCGCGATGGCGCGCTGGCCTATGCCGTGGTGTCCGACAAACGCATGACCCAGACGACGGATTCCAAGGGCAATGTGACCCGCGATTACTTCGTGGTCTTCGCCTTCAAGGTGCGCGGAGGCACCGGCCAGCGGGTCGAAACCGAGGTGCCGGCGGCGTACTTTCACGGGGTGGACGAGGGCGAGGAGCGGCCGATCCGCTATCTGCGGTCCGACCCCACCACGGTCGAATCGGATATCGGGTATTACCGCCGCACCGGGCTTTGGTTGCGCTGGCTTGGGCTGGTGTTGGGGCTGGCGGGCCTGGCCGCGCTGTGGCGCTTCGGGGCGCGGGCCAATCGGGCGGTCAAGGTGCGGCGCGACGGCGAAAAGCGCTATGCCCGCGTCACCGGCATCCGCGAGGTGAAGCTGCTCGTCAAGGGCGCGCCGCAGGGGCGCCTTGTCTGGCGCGAAGAGGACGGGCAGGTCGGGGAAAGCCTGCTGCACAATGCGGAGTGGCTGCGCGGCCGCTATGCCCCCGGCGAACCGGTCGTCGTCTTCCGCCACGGCCGCCACGCCTTTTGGGAAGGCGACGTGGGCCCGCCGAAACGCGAGGTCGCCGGGTCCTGACCGGCCCGTCTGCGCAACGCGCGGGCCTGCGCGGCGCGCCCGGACGGGCAGGGTGGCCTGATCCCGTCCGCAGCGGTCCTACATGTCGCTGCGGTTGCGGTGGCGCCAGCGCTGGACACCGGGCCGCATCCCGCTAATGTCGCAACCAACACATCAGCCATTCGAGGAAGCCCCCATGGAAAAGTTCGGAAAGAGCCAGCCCGTCAAACGCGTCGAAGACGTGCGCCTGTTGACCGGCCACGGCCGCTATGTGGATGACATCGCGCCCACGAATGCACTGCATGCCGTGTTCTTCCGCTCTTCCGTGGCCCATGCGACGATCAATTCGGTCGACACCGCCGACGCCAAGGCCGCGCCGGGCGTCCATGCAGTGATCACGGCCGCGGATTTCGACGCCCATGGCATCAAACTGGATCTCGACGGCGCCACCGCGCCCAACCGCGACGGCACCAAGGGCGCCGCGCCCCGCCGCCCGGCGTTGGCCGTGGGACGGGTGCGCCATGTGGGCGAGCCGATCGCCTGCATCGTCGCCGAGACGGTGGCCCAGGCCAAGGATGCGGCCGAGCTGATCGATTTCGACTATGACGAACTGCCCGCCAAGATCGACCTGGCCGAAGGCGGCGAAGAGCTTCACCCCGACGAGGCGCCGGGCAACCTGGCCTATGATTTCTGCGACGGCGACGCTGAAAAGGTCGAGGCGGTGTTCGCCAACGCCGCGCATGTGGTGACGCTGGATGTGGGCGACAACCGGATCATCGTGAACTCGCTGGAACCGCGCGCGTGCTATGCGGAATGGGATGGCGACCGGGTGCATTTCTGCTTCAACGGGCAGGGCGTCTGGGGGATGAAGGCGCATCTGTCGAAGAACTACGGCATCGAAGAGGACATGATCCGCGTGACCAACCCCGATGTCGGCGGCGGGTTCGGGATGAAAGCCTTCCATTATCCGGAATATCTTGTCCTGCCGTTGGCCGCCAAGATCGCGGGCCGCCCGGTGCGGTGGATCGGCGAGCGGACCGAGTCGATGCTGACCGACAATGCTGGGCGGGACCTGACCTCGGTCACGCAGATGGCCTTTGACGCGGATCACAAGCTGCTGGGCTACAAGGTCAAGTCGCTGTCGAACCTTGGGGCGTATAATTCCAACTTTGCCCAGATGATCCAGAGCTTCCTGTTCGCGCGGGTGCTGATGGGCACCTATGACGTGCAGAACACGCTGCTGGAGGTGAAAGGGGTCTACACCAACACCGCCCCCGTGGACGCCTATCGCGGCGCCGGCCGACCCGAGGCGATCTATGCGCTGGAACGCTCAATGGACAATGCCGCCCGTGTGCTGGGCGTCGACCCGTGGGAGCTGCGCAAAAAGAACTTCATCCCCGCCGATCAGTTCCCCTACACCTCGGCCACGGGCGAGACCTATGACGTGGGCGATTTCGTCAAGGTCCTGACCCGGGCCGAGGCCGAATCCGACCGCGCGGGCTTTGATGCGCGGCGGGCCGCCTCTGCCGCCAAGGGCAAGCTGCGCGGGATCGGCCTGTGCTACTACATCGAATCGATCCTCGGCGATCCCAGCGAACATGTGCAGGTCGATTTCAACGAGGACGGCACGGCGACGATCTATGTGGGCACCCAGTCGAACGGGCAGGGGCACGAGACGGTGTTCGCGCAATTCCTGTCGGATCAGACCGGGATCCCGCTGGACAAGATCAGCTTTGTGCAGGGTGACAGTGACCGGATCCCCGCGGGCGGCGGCACCGGCGGCTCTCGGTCGGTGACAACGCAGAACAACGCGACGCTGCATACGGTCGGGGTGATGGTCACCGCCTATTCCAAGTTCCTGGCCGAAGAAAACGGCGTAGCGCCCGAAGATGTGACCTTCGACGACGAGCAATTCCGGGTGAAAGGCACCAACGTGGCGCCCAGCTTCCTGGAAGCGGCCGAGATGGCGCGGGCCAAGGGGCGCGAGGATCTGTTGTCGTTCCGCGAGAAGGCGCAGATTCCGGGGCGGTCCTATCCCAACGGCGCCCATGTGGCCGAGGTCGAGATCGATCCCGACACCGGCGCGACCGAGGTGGTCAAATACACCGTGGTCGACGATTTTGGCAATCTGATCAACCCGATGCTGGCCGAGGGCCAGGTGCATGGCGGGGTGGCGCAGGGTCTGGGCCAGGCAATCAACGAATTCGTCGTGCATGATTCCACCGGCCAGCTCTTGACCGCGACCTTTATGGATTACGGGATGCCCCGGGCGGATACGATGCCCTGGGTGACGTTCCATTCCGAACCCGTGCCCTCGACCGCGAATGCGATGGGGATGAAGGGCTGTGGCGAGGCCGGAACGGTTGGCGCGCTGGCGGCGGTGACAAATGCGGTGCTGGACGCGGTCTGGGATCGCGGCATCCATCATGTGGACATGCCCTTCACCCCACTGCGGGTGTGGGAGATGCTGAACGCCGCGTGACCGACGCGGTGACACGGCGGGCGTAGCCGCATGCGGCTGCCTTTGCCCGGGTGGTTGCGGCGACGCAGGCGGGTTCCGGCCCCGCCCGTCGTCCCGCACCGGGGCGCGCGGCTGCACGTGGTGATCCTGGACGGCACGTTGTCGTCGTTGGACGACGGCTATGAGACCAATGCGGGGCAGCTTTATCGGCTGCTCTGCGAGGTGGCGGCGGAGCATCGGATCTCTTTGCGCTATGAAAGCGGGATCCAGTGGCAAAGTTGGCGCAAGTCGATGGATGTGATCGAAGGGCGCGGGATCAACCGGCAAATCCGGCGGGTTTACGGGTTCGTCGCCTCACGTTACCGGCCTGGGGACCGGATCTTTCTGTTCGGCTATTCACGTGGGGCCTATGCGGTACGCTCGCTCGCCGGGTTGATCGATCAGGTCGGGCTGCTGCGGTCGGAACACGCGACAGAGCGGAACATCAAGCTGGCCTATCGCTACTATGAACGGGCGGGAGACAGCCCGATCGCGCGGGTGTTCCGGCGCAAGTTCTGCCACGTCTCGGCGCCGATCGAGATGGTCGGGGTCTGGGATACGGTCAAGGCCCTGGGCCTGCGCCTGCCAGTGGCCTGGCGCTGGACGGAGCGCGCACATTTGTTTCACAGTCACGAACTGGGCGCGCATATCCGCCACGGGTTTCAGGCGCTGGCGCTGGACGAGACCCGCGTGGCCTTCGAGCCGGTGATGTGGAGATCCCAGCCCGGGTTCGACGGGGTGGTGGAGCAGGTCTGGTTTCGCGGCGCCCATGGCGACATTGGCGGGCAGCTTGTGGGCTTCGATGCGGCGCGCCCGCTGGCGAACATTCCGCTGGTCTGGATGCTGGAGCGGGCCGAGGCCTGCGCTCTGCCGCTGCCAGAGGGCTGGCGCGGGCGGTTTCCCTGCGATGTGACGGCCCCCTCTGTCGGGACGACGCGGGGCTGGGGCAAGGTCTTTCTGGCCCGGCGCCGGCGCGTTGTTGGGTGCGATCCGTCGGAGAGGCTGCATCCCACGGTGGACCCCGGCTGAGCAGAGCCGACCCGCCCCCGCGCTCCGCAG
>CAYGRI010000069.1:0-17851 GCA_964352155.1 uncultured Maritimibacter sp.
CCCCGCGATCCCGGACCAGGGGCCAAAGTCGCCTCGGACCCGCGAGGCCGACATGACCAAGAAGACGAGGCGGCGGTCTACGCCCGCGCACCAAGAAAGAGCCGTGGCGCGGTTGTCAGAGCCTGGCATGGCCCATGCAAACCGGTCGGCCGCGCTTGAGCGGCACCTCTGGGCAATGGAAGACTTGGCACCTTGAAGCGCTGTCGCCACCGGCCGACACGAACAGGGCCCGGTCACGGAGAACGGCGGCGTCCCCGCAAGCCCCCCCCGCAAGCCCATGGGCGAACCAATGCGGCACATCCTCCGGTGCAACGGATGCGGCTCGGGGTGGACCTAGCTGCCCGGATCGCGCCTTGGATCGCGCGGTGCGTCGGTATTGCCGAACTCGGCCAGAAACGGCGTCTGTGGGGCAATATCCGCGTAGCACTGCCCCTGGGCGCGCAGCCAGTCGCGCAGGGGGTCCAGCATATCCGCAGCAGTATACAGAACCGGGCGGTGACGCGGGTTCCAGCTGTTGCCGCTCCACTCATCCCAGCGGGCCACGGGATCTATGTGAGAGCCGATGCGCGAGTGCAAGATCACGCATTTCCCGACCGAGTTCAGTGTCTCGGGGCTGATCGTGCCGGCAGGCGGTTCGAAGGCAGAGAGCTTTCCCATGACCACGGCATAGCCCGCCATGTCGGGGGTGCCGAACGGTGTCGCCCGCACGCCTTCGAACCACTGACGACCAAGGAAATGGCGCCCCTCGCCGGTTCCGTCAGAGACAAACGCGCAGTCGTGAAACACAAAGCCATAGCGCGTGCGGATGTCCGTGCTGGGGGCGGTCGCCCAGGACCGGCGCGCACGGCTGCCAAGCGAGCGGATCGTGCATTGGTCAAACCAGGCGGTGGACTGACCGAAAATGAAATCCACATCGCCTTCGATGTCGCAGCGCGTGAAACAGGACCGGACGGTCTCGCCCTTGGACGGGGATTGCAGGTAGAGCGTGTCCTGAAAGCTCTTCAGACCGACATCCTGCACCGCGACACGGTCCGCGCCCGCCACCAACAGGGCAACGGCCTGATGCTGACCGGTGCGATACTGCCCCGCCGCGTTCTTCTCGGATGACCCGGCCTGGGCGCGGTCACAGGCATAGGTATTGCGGATCGTCAGGTTCACCAATTCGAAGCCGTCGCTTTCCACGCGCAGAACCGATGCATTGGCCGTGCTGATCGGGGACAGCGCCGCGATCCGGCGATAGAGCCCCGCGACGCTGTCGGGGCTGGCCTGAAAGGTCGTGGCAAAGCGGGCCGCATATTCGGCGCCGGGCATCTCTGCGTCGATCGCCTCTGTCAGCACCACGTCCGAGGGTTGTGGGCCAAGGCCCGCGAGGGTCAGGGCAAAGGCCGTGCGCGGCACATAGACCAGCCCCTTATAGACTCCGGGCGCGACGCCGATGACCACGCGCCCCGTCTTTCGCTCGGCCATGGCGCGGTTCACGGCGTCCTGGACGGTGGCACAGGGGCCGGCGGGCCGGACGATATAGTCGGGAACCAGCTCTGCCGGGTCGATCTGCCGGGGCTGCCATGGATCGGCCCGGTCCGCACCCGCACGCCCGGTATGGCGCAGCACCTCGGACCGGGTATGGGCGGCGGCTTGGGCGGGCGTCAGCAGCGGTCGCATCAGCGCGGCATCAGCGCCGCGGCCATCATCAGCGGCCCGACCCCCTTGACGTCGTCTTTCACCCGCGCCTCGGTCAGATAGTAGCCCGGGCTGCCGTCGCGAAACCGGTTTTCGTACCAGCCAAGCCCCGCGACCTCGCAGATCTCGACCATCTCCTGCCCGCCGCCCGGCTTGGGCCGGAGCGCATATTGCATCACCGTAGCGGCCAACCCGCCCGGCGCCGCCAGCAATCCCAGCCGATCCGCCCGCAACAGCGCATAGGCGAACATCGCCGAGGCAGAGGTTTCCATGTAGTTGCCTTCCAGATCGGGACGGTCGATGACCTGCAGCCAGATGCCGTTCGCCACGCGCAGGTCGGACACCCGTTGCAACAGCGCGGTGGTGCGGTCGCGCAGCGGAGCAAAGGCTGCCTCTCCCACAAGATCGGCGACATCGACCAGGGCCATCGCCAGCCAGCCGATGGCGCGCGCCCAGAACGCCTTGTTGAACCCTGTCGCCGGATCGGCCCAGGGCTGTTCGCGCGCTTCGTCATAGGCGTGCCAATAAAGCCCGCTGGCCGGATCCATGAGCGTGTCCAACGCCGTCGACAGCTGCACCAGACTGTCGGCCACACCCATTGCGTCGCCCTGGGCCTGGGCGTGGGCAATGCGGAACGGCTGACCCATGTACAATCCGTCCAGCCAGATCTGCCAAGGATAGCGCAGCTTGTGCCAATAGACGCCGCTGTGCGTCCGGGGGTGGGTCTGCAACTGCCGCGCCAGCAGATCCGCGGCCTGCATGTAATGCGCCGCTCCGGTCTGTTGGTACAGATACAGCAGCGCGCGCCCAGGCAGGATATTGTCGATGTTGTAGTCCGACAGTCCATAATGCGCCAGGCCGCCGTCCATCCCGATCTGGGCATCCGCGAGACGGTGCAAATGATCCAGCCAGCGGGCTTCGCCGGTCTCGATATGCCACAATTCGAGCCCCCGATACAGGCAGCCATCCTCATAGCACCATTTCCCGCCCTTGTAAGGCGTGTAGCGCCGCGCGTATTCGTCGAAATACTCAGCCAACATCGGTCAAATCCTCAAGCAACCCCGTCAGTGCCGGGTCTGTTTCGATCTGCGCGAAACGGTGCAGCAGGCCCGCATGGCGCGATGGCGGCAGATGGCAGGCCATGAGCGTTTGCCCCGCCTGTGCCGTTGCCTCGAACCGCACGGTGATATCCGACAGATGCAGGCCGCGCAGCGGCGATTCCGGCAGCCCCAGAAACGCCCCCGCCGCGTGACGCACCCCGCGCAGCGACACATTGCGGACGCTGATGTCGGCGATCTGCGGCGTCGTGTCGTCGACCGGGGCCGCCGCGCGCGATTGCACCGCCTCGGACTTGCCATCGGCATCGCAGAAGTAGAACGCGTTGACCGCTAGCGCCGTGCCGACCCCGTCCATCACGACATCCTCCATCGCGATGCGGGCCACCTGCCCGCCACGCCCGCGCCGCGTCTTGATCCGCAACCCTCGGTCCGTGCCCTTGAACTCGCACCGGGTGATGTCGACGTCGGTGATCTCTCCGCTCATTTCCGAGCCCATGACAACGGCGCCGTGCCCGTTTTGCATGAGGCAATTGGCAATCGTCAGGCGGCGCGTGGGGGCGATATGAGAAATACGGGTGTCCGTGCCGGTGCCGCGTTTGCCCGCCTTGACCGCGATACAATCGTCGCCAACGCTGATGTGGAGCCCGCGAATCTCCACATCAAGGCAGCTTTCAGGGTCGAACCCATCGGTGTTCGGGCTGTCGGCGGGGTTTTCGATGCGCATCGCCGCCGCGATCAGCCGGTCGCACCGGTATGGATGCACTGTCCATGACGGGGAATTGCGCACCGCGACACCCGACAGGATCGTGTCGGTACAATGGGCCAGAAACAGCGTGCGGGGGCGGCGGGCGCCGTCCCGGGTTTCTTTCGGCCAAGTCCACCAATCCCCCCGGTCTCCGCCACCGTCCAGAGTGCCGCGTCCCGTGATCGCAAGATTGGCGCAGCCGGCCGCCGTGACAAGCGCGGCGAAGCTCGCGGCCGGCAGACCTTCCCATGTGCCGATCACGCGGCCCTGCGCGTCATGTTCCGGCAAGATCGGCCAGCCCGTCCGGTCCGCGATGGCCGCAAGAACCGCCCCTTCGGGCAGCCAAAGGGTCATGTCCGACCGCAAGAATACGGGCCCGCTGGCGAAATGCCCCTTGGGCACGCGCAGGGTGCCGCCTTTGGGCACGGCCGCCACGGCGGCGTTGAAGGCCTCTGCGTTGTTGTCCACATCCGCCGAGACACCGAAATCGGCGGCATCGACCAGGCCGGCGCAGGCGGGAGTTTCAAAGCGGATCTCTGAGGCATCGGTGACGAAAAAATAGGATGTGCCGGGCGCCAATCCTTCAAGAAAGACCGGAACGATGCCCGAGACCCCCGCGATCTGTGTCCCCTGCAACCGCCAGGCGATCGGGGCGTCAAGATGATAGCGGGCAGTGTCGGCGCACAGCAAGACAGTTGCGGTATAGGGCGTGAGGGCAAGGACGCTAAGCACGAACCGGGGCTTTCTTCAGGCGTTGAGATGCGGGCGCCGGATCACACCGGCGCCCGCGCTTCTGGGCAGGTCTTCAAGCGCCGACTTGTCTTCGGGCGCTTACTTGTCTTCGAGCGCTTCGTTCACCAGCATCAGGATTTCCTCTGCCGCGTCCGCGCTGTCCAATTCGCCATAGGCGAACAGCTCCAGCGTGTCCTCGATCCCGGCGCGCACGTCCGGGTCTTCGTTGAACGGGCTGATCGCGGGCGCCACGGCCCCCATGACCATGTTCTGCGCGGCCACCTGGATCGGCTGGATACCGCCATCCGCCAGAAGCTGTTCCGCCGCCACATCCGACGACGGCACACCGCGGGCAGAGCCCATGGCCGCAATGCCCTCGGGCTGGGTGAGCATGCAGTTCAGTACCTCTGCGGCGGCCTGCTGATTGGGCGAATTGGCCGAGATCGCAAAGACCATCGAGGGCTTGCGATAGACGCCGTCGTTCTGCGCCCCCTCGATGCGCAGCAACCCTGCGGGCACCAGTTCCTGGCCCTCAGACAGAGGGTCGGCGATCTTGAAATAGGTGGTGTCCCACTGGTAGCTTCCGCCGATCTTGCCGGACGTCCAATCCGCATTCTCGTGCAGCGCGATATTGCCCTGCGCCGCGCGCTCCTTCCAGCCTTTGATCACATGATTGTCGACCATCGCCTGATACATGTCGATGCCCGCTTGCAGATCGTCCTGCGACCATTGCACCGCGTTGGTTTCCGGATTGATCAAGGATTTGCCGGTTTTCTGGGTCACGATCATCTGGATCAGCAAGGACGCGTCCAGGCCGATGCCCTCGAGCGGGTAGAAGTCTTCGCCCAGGGTTTCGGCGAAGACCGGACCGGCGGCCATCAGCTCTTCGAAGGTCGAGGGAATGGCCAGACCGGCGGCATCATAGGTGGTCTTGTTGAAAAAGAAGATCCGGCCCGAGACAGAAGCCGGCAGACCGTTCAGCGCGCCATTGCGGGTGGAGGCCTCAAGTTCCTCGGCGGACCATTGTGACAGGTCGATGGTATCGGCGAACTGGTTCAGATCGGCGAAGCCATCGCCATTCTCCGAGAAGATCGGCAGCCAGGGCCAGTTGATCTGCATGATGTCGGCCTCTGTGCCACCGGCAAGCTGCGTGGCGACCTTCTCGAAATGACCGGACCAGCCCGTGAACTCTGGCTTGATCGTGTGACCCAAAGCGTCACCACAGACCTTGAGAGCGGCTTGCGTGGCCGCATGGCGGCTGTCACCGCCCCACCAGCTCATCCGCAGTTCTGCCGCAGAGGCGGTTCCGCACAGTGCAGTCGTCGCCAGAGCGGCCGCGAGAAGGGTTTTGAAGTGTGTCATATGTTCCTCCCTATGACGTTGGTTAGCTTTGATGGGTCGTCTTAGTCTGATGCTCTTGGTCGGACAGCGAGATGTTCTTGCCGCTGTCCAGGTCGAAAAGGTGAATGCGCGGGCCGTGGGGCCGCATCGCGACCTCGTGCCCGCGCCTGAGCGATCTCTCGAACTTTTCATTCGGGACCACGGCGATAAAGCTGCCCTCGCCGATGTGGACGTGAAGGTTCACCTCATGTCCCATGAACTCGATGTTGTGGACCTTGCCGGTAAAGGCATCGGGCGTGCCCGCCGGCAGAATGTCGATATGTTGCGGGCGGACACCGAAGGTCACCGGGCCCTCATGGGATTGCAGCCGCTGGACGAGCCCGTCGGGCACGGTGATCGTCTGCCCCGCCATCGTCAGCCGCAGCGCGCCCGCGTTGGACAGAACCGCCGGAGCAAGGTTCATCTCGGGCATCCCGATAAAGCCCGCGACAAAGGCGTTTGCGGGCCGTTCAAACAGGGTCACCGGATCGGCAACCTGCATGATATGGCCATCTTTCATCACGCAGATCCGGTCGCCCATGGTCATCGCCTCGACCTGATCATGGGTCACATAGACCACCGTGGCGGACCGCCCCTCTTCGCGCAGGCGCTTGTGCAGATCGGTGATGCGCACCCGCATCGAGGCCCGCAGCTTGGCGTCCAGGTTGGACAGCGGTTCGTCGAACAGAAAGACATCGGGCGATTTGATCAGCGCCCGCCCCACGGCCACCCGCTGCGCCTGCCCGCCGGACAATTGCTTTGGCAACCGGTCGAGCAATTCGCCGATCTCTAGAATGCCCGACACTTCCTGGGTCGCGGCCTCGATCTTCTCTTTCGGTTCGCGTTTCAGCTTCAGCCCGAAGGACAGGTTCCGGCGCACCTTCATATGCGGGTAAAGCGCATAGTTCTGAAACACCATGGCGATGCCGCGCTTGCCCGGCACCAGGTCGTTCACCACGGTGTCTCCGATCCGGATCTCTCCGCCGGTGATCGTCTCAAGCCCGGCGATCATGCGCAGCGTCGTGGATTTGGCGCAGCCCGACGGGCCGACCAGAACCATGAACTCGCCATCCTCCACATGCAGGTCGATCCCGTGCACGGCCTTGAAGGCGCCGCCATAGACCTTTTCCACGGATTTGAGTTGCAGATCAGCCATCAGCCTTTGACCCCCCCTGTTGAGATGCCTTCGATGAAGTATTTTTGCGCCACGAAGAAAACGACCAGCGACGGCGCCAGGGCCAGCACGGTCATGGCGAGGATCTGGTTCCAGTTGAACGCTTCCGTCGTGTCGATGCTGAGTTTCAGCGCCAGCGACACGGGGTAGTTTTCCACCGACGAGATGTAGATCAGCGGCCCCAGAAAGTCGTTCATCGTCCACATGAACTGGAACAGGCAGACCGAGATGATCGCGGGCATCAGCATCGGCACCACCACGAACCACAGCACCTGGAACGTATTGGCCCCGTCCACCCGCGCGGCCTCTTCCATGTCGCGCGGGATGGAGCGCATGAACTGGATCAGCATGAAGACGAAGAACGCTTCGAGCGCGAACCACTGCGGCACGAACAGCGGCAGGTAGGTATCCAGCCAGCCCAGCTCGCGAAACAGCAGATATTGCGGGATGCGCGTGACCACATCTGGCAGCAGCAGGGTCGCGATCAGGATGCCGAACAGGATCTTCTTGCCCGGAAATTCAAACCGCGCGAAGCCGTAGGCCACGATGACCGACGAAAACGCCGTGCCTAGCATCTTGGGGATCACGATGTACAGCGAGTTCAGGAAGAACCGTCCGAAGGTATAGGGAGTCGAGGTCTGCCAGCCGTCGATATAGCCTTGGATCGTCGGCTCTTTCGGCCAGAACGCGGCCGAGCTGAAGATCTCTTCGTTGGTTTTGAACGACGCCCCGATCAGCCAGACCAGCGGATAGAGCATCAGCAGCCCGAACAAGCTCAAGACCACGTAGCGCAGGATCGCTCCGCGGCGGTGCTGGCGGCGCAGCTTCAGTTCTTGCGCGGTGGGCGGGGTGCGCCCGTGCTTGGACAGCGGCTGGGGCAGATCAATGATGGAAACCATGGCTCTAGCTCCTCTTGTCGCCGGCGTAGTAGACCCATTTCTTTGACGACCAGAAGGCGATCAGGGTCAGCACCATGATGATGACGAAAAGGATCCACGCGATGGCAGAGGCATAGCCCATGTCAAAGCTCTTGAAGGCCTTGTCGTAGATATAGAGCGGCAGCAGATAGGTGGATTTCAGCGGGCCGCCGTTGGTGATGATGTAGGGGCCGTTGAATTCCTGAAACGCCTGCACGGTCTGCATGATCAGGTTGAAAAAGATCACCGGCGTGATCAGCGGCACGGTGATGAAGCAGAACTGCTGCCACTTGCTCGCGCCGTCGATGCTGGACGCCTCATAGAGCGATCTGTCCACCGATTGCAGAGCCGCAAGAAAGATCACCATCGCCGATCCGAACTGCCAGCAGCGCAGCAACGTCAGCGTGAACAGCGCATTCTGCGGGTCTCCGAACCAGTTGACCGGCTCCATCCCGACGGCTGTCAGCCCCATGTTCACCAGCCCGGCCTCGGCAAAGATATAGCGCCACAGGACCGCAATCGCGATGGACCCGCCCAGCACCGAAGGCACGTAATAGGCGGTCCGGAAGAACCCGATCGCCTTGAGCCTGTAGTTAAGGACCACCGCGACCAGCAGCGCGAAGGCCAGCTTCAGCGGCACGGTCATGAACACGTAAAGCAGCGTCACGCTCAGCGATTTCGAGAACGTGCGGTCCCGGGTGAAAAGCCGTTCGTAATTGTCAAGGCCAACCCATTCCGGCGTCGACAGAAGGTCGTAATCCGTGAAGGACAAGTACAGCGACGCAAGGAACGGGAAGGCCGTGAATATACACAAGCCGATGATATAGGGTGACACATAGGCCATCCCCAAAAACTTGTTGTCTCCTCCCACTATGAAGCCTCCTCCAATAAAGCCCGGGGCAGATGGTGCGACGTGGCCTGCACCATTTCGTTGAACATGCGGCGCGCCGGATCGGCGTGAAGCGGGGCGACCAGCGGGTCAGACCGGAACAGATCGAACAGGTCGTCCCAGCGGGTCTCGACCACGGCCGCCAGCAGTTCCGTCTGGCGCGCGGCATGGTCCGCGACGATGTCCAGCAAGGCGTCGGGCAAGCGCCCCGCCACAAGCGGCGTCACGCCCAGCGATGAAAACAGGGCGTTGGTCTCGACGATCGTGCCCGCCGCCAGCCCGTCCATCTGGCCGCGATTGGGCAGGTTCACGTTGCTGACGAAATCGCCGCACCCCATCAGCCCCTTGATCTGGTCGACCAGGGCTTCGTCCGAGCGATCCGCATAGGGCGTCCCCTCTCCCGCGGCCAGTGCCGCCGCCGCCACCCGTTTCGCCGCGCGGTCCCGCACACGGTAGGACACCGGCGTCAGCGCGAAATCCCAGTCATCGGCGGTGTCGAGATATTCTGCCTGAGGCACGAATTCGGCCAGATGCCGATCCCCCGCCGCCGCCGGAAGGCCAAACCGGCGGTACATGTCGAACTTGACGCGGCTGCGGTCCAGGAAAAACACATCGTGTTCGTCATCCGGGTCGCGGTCCCGCTGGGTCCAGCCGCTGTTGCCGTGCTGCGCCGCAAAGGCGCGGTAGGCGGGCATCATGTCGCGCCCGTTCAAACCGATGGCGTCCACGAAGGTGAAGTGGTTGATCCCCAACACATTGACCTGCACATCGCGGTGCGTGACACGGGGGGCGCCCTGGTCCTGATTGGCGATCCACGCCACCTGATGGCGCAGCTTGGTGACCTCGTGACATTCGCCCCAAAGGCGGATGCCGGGAAAGACATGATACATCGCCCCGGTCAGCACGCTCATCGGATTGGTCAGGTTGCACACCCAGGCCGCCGGAGCGTGGTCGCGGATCGCCGTTGCAATCGGCAGCATCATCGGGATCGAGCGCAGCGACCGCAGAAACCCGCCTGGCCCGACCGTGTCGCCAACCGCCTGTTTGATACCGTAGCGCGCCGGGATGTCGACATCATGGGCCATGTCGTCAAAGTCGCCGGGCAAGATCGAGACAACGACGACATCCGCGCCGGTCAAGGCCTCTGGCAACGACCCGAACGCCTCGTAGGTCGCGGGCGTGCCCTTGGACACATCCGCGAACCGGGCGCCGATCTTGGCGTTTCGCGCCGCGGCCGCATGATCGATGTCATACAGCCGGACCTGCGCGGCCAGCGTGGTATCATGGGCAAGATCGGCCATCAGCTTGGTCGCCCAGTTGAGCGATCCGCCGCCGACATAGGCAATGGTTACCGGCGTTCCGGTCACATTACTGCTCCTGTCTTCCCCGGGGCGCTGTCGGGTGGGCCAGCGTGGCCGCAGCCGTGCGCGCGGAAGAGAGGGGCGGCTTTCCGGTCCTTGGCCGAGGCCTGACGGTTCATGACCGGCCCCCCTGCAGCGCTACGCGCACGCCCTTTTGCCAGATCGCACCGGCGGCCTCCGTCACCGGAGCTTTCAACTGGCGGGAAAGATCCTCTGGAAAGACCTCCTGCACGGACAACAGCGCCGCGACCGCATCCGCGGGGCTGTCCTGCGCCGCCAGCGCGCGCAGCCGATCGGCCATCGGATCGCGCACGTCGATGGGATGGCCCGCCTCATCGACGCCGCTGACGTAGCGCATCCAGGCGGCCACGGCAAAACTCAGCCCCTCGGTCGGACGTCCGGCCTCCAGATTGTCCCGCAGCGTCCCCAGCAGGCGCTGGGGCAGTTTCTGACTGCCGTCCATGGCGATCTGCCAGGTGCGGTGCCGGATGGAGGGGTTGGCGTAGCGGTCTGACAGGGCGTCGGCATAGGCGGCGAGGCTGACGCCCTCGGGCGGTTGCACCGTGGGAATGATCTCTGCCCAAAGCTTGCGGGCATAGGCGGCAAAGACCGGATCGGCGATTGTGTCGGCGATGGTCTCATGACCCGCAAGATAGCCCGCATAGGCCAGGGCCGAATGGGTGCCGTTCAGCATCCGCAGCTTCATGGTTTCGTGGGCGCTCACATCGCGGACCATCTCGGCCCCGGCAGCGGCCAGATCGGGGCGCACGCCGCCGACGAAATCGTCTTCGACGGCCCATTGGGAAAAGGGCTCGTGCAGGACGGGGGCGGCATCCGCCACGCCGGTGAGGGCCGCGATGCGGCGGATGTCATCCTCGGTGGTCGCGGGCGTGATCCGGTCCACCATGGTCGATGGGAACCGCCCCTCGGCCCCGATCCACTCGGCCAGGCCCGGGTCGATCTGCCCGGCCAGTTCCAGCACCAGCCCGCGCGCCAGCTTGCCGTTTTCGGGCAGGTTGTCGCAGGTCAGCACCGTGAAGGGCGGATGACCGGCGGCACGGCGCGCCGCCAGCGCCCGGACCAGATAGCCCGGGGCCGACACCGGCGCAGCATGGGTCAGATCGTGGCGGATATCGGGATGCTCGAGGTTCAGCGCCCCGGTTGCGGGATTGTGGCAATAGCCCTTCTCGGTGACGGTCAGGGTCACGATCCGGACCGCCGGGTCGGTCATCGCGGCAATCACCGCCATCGGGTCTTCGGGGGCCACCAGCACATCGTTCAGCACCGCGATATCGCGCAGCACATTGCCCTCTGGCGCCAGGCTGGCCGAGGTATAGACCCAGCCCCGGTCGCGCAACGCGTCGCGCACATCGGGGCGGCGCAGCGACACGCCTATGATGCCCCAATCGCCGCCTGACGCCGCCATGGCATCGGCGATGTAGACGCATCCAAACGCGCGAAAGAACGCGCCAAGCCCCAGATGGACGATGCCGGTACCGGCGCGCCCCTGCGCCTGCGGTGGGAGGGGGCGATCAACGGGCAAGCCAGCCTCCATCCACGTTGAGGATCGCGCCGTGCACATAGCTGGCCGCCGGAGTGCACAGATACACTGCGGCCCCGGCGATGTCCGAGGCTTCCCCCCAGCGCCCCGCCGGGATCCGCTGCAGGATCGCTGTGCTGCGGTCCGGATCGGCGCGCAGATCCGCGGTGTTGTTGGTTAACACATAGCCAGGCGCCACGGCATTCACATTGATGCCCTTGGCCGCCCATTCGTTCGCCAACAGCTTTGTCAGCCCGGCCACCCCATGTTTGGCGGCGGTATAGCTTGGCACCCGAATGCCGCCCTGAAACGACAGTAGCGACGCGATGTTGACCACACGGCCCTGCCCCTTGCGCTCCAGCACCACCCGGGCAAAGGCCTGGGTGGTGAAAAACAGCGCCTTGAGGTTCAAATCCATCACCGCGTCCCAGTCGTCTTCGGTGAAGTCGACCGCATCGTCGCGCCGGATGATGCCCGCGTTGTTGATCAGAATGTCGATGGGAGGGCCGCCAAACAGGCCCTGCCCCGCCATCGGATCGGCGAAATCCACCAGCACCGACGCGGCCGTACCGCCCGCCTGCGCGATCAGCGCGACCGTCTCGTCGCAGGCGCGTCTGCCGGCGCAGATCACCTCGGCCCCGGCTTGCGCCAGCCCGACGGCAATCGCCTGCCCGATGCCGGTATTGGCGCCCGTCACAAGGGCCCGGCGCCCGGTCAGATCGAAGGCCGCGTTCACCGCAAATCCTCCATCGCGACCATGTCCATGTCGGTGAAATCGACGTTGTCGCCCGCCATCGCCCAGCAGAAGGTGTAGGAGGATGTGCCCGCCCCCGCATGGATCGACCAAGGCGGAGAGATCACCGCCTCTTCATTGGCCATGACGATGTGGCGGGTCTGCGACGGCTCTCCCATCAGATGGAAAACCCGCTGATTTTCAGGTAGTTGGAAGTAAAGATAGGCCTCCATCCGGCGGTCGTGCAGATGGGCGGGCATCGTGTTCCAGACCGATCCTTCGGCGAATTGCGTGTAGCCCATCAGAAGCTGGCAGGATTTGCACACATCCGGGTGCAGGAACTGGATGATCACCCGCTCGTTCGCGGTCTCTCGGGCGCCCAGCTCGACGCGGCGCGCATCCGAGAGCTTGATCAGCGTGGTCGGATAGGTCTGATGCGCCGGTGCGGACAGCACGTAGAACCTGCCCGCCCCGCCAAACGCGACCGGTCCCGCGCCCATCCCGATGTACAGGACTTCGCCGTTCTCCAGCGTATAGGTGGCGCCGCCGACCGACACTGTGCCCGCCTCCCCGATGTTGAGGACGCCCATCTCGCGCCGCTCCAGAACCGTGGTGGTCCCGGTGGCCTCGACCTTGTCGAGGGTCAGCGTCTTGCCCGCAGGCACCGCAGAGCCGAGGATCAGGCGGTCGTAATGGCTGTACACCAGATTGATCTCGCCTTCCGCGAACAGGCCGCCGACGTGGAAATGATCGCGCAACTGGTCGGTATCGAGGGTCTTTGCCGTGGCGGGGTCGATCGCGTGGCGGGTTTGGGTCTTCAGCATGTGTCTGGTCTTTCTTGAAACAAAGTCAGGGAGTTGACGGCGGGGCCGTCACAGCTTGTATGCCTCCTTGGCAAGCCGGTAGGCAAGATCGTGGGCCACCTCGGGGGCCTCGTCCCGGTCCAGCCGGCCGGTTTCGACCAGTGTGGCCAGAAAGGCACAATCGACCCGGCGCGCCACGTCATGGCGGGCGGGGATCGAACAGAAGGCGCGGGTGTCGTCGTTGAACCCGACAGTGTTGTAGAAGCCTGCCGTTTCGGTCGCCAGTTCGCGGAACCGCGTCATCCCCTCGTAGCTGTCGTGGAACCACCAGGGCGGGCCAAGGCGCAGCGCCGGATAGACCCCCGCCAGGGGCGCCAGTTCGCGCGAATAGGATGTCTCGTCCAGCGTGAACAGGATGATGGTCAGGCGCGTCTCTTCGCCCACGGCGTTCAACAGCGGACGCAGGGCCGTGACGTAGTTGGTGCGAGAGGGGATGTCGTAGCCCTTGTCGCGCCCGAACCTCTCCATCACCCGCCCGGAATGGTTGCGCACGGAGCCCGGGTGGATCTGCATCACCAGCCCGTCGTCCAGCGACATCCGCGCCATTTCCGTCAGCATATGGCCCCGGAAGCGGTCTGCTTCCTTGGCCGAGCATTTGCCCCGCAGGGCCTTGTCAAACAGCGCTGCCGCCTCGGCCCTTGGCAGGTCTTCGGTGCGGGCGGTCGGGTGGCCGTGATCCGAGGATGTGGCCCCAAAGGACTTGAAGACCGAGCGACGGTTGCGGTGGGCCGCCAGATAGCCGCCCCATGTGGTCGTATCCTCGCGCGTCATCTCGCCCAACGTGGCCACGTTGTCGGCAAAGCCGTCAAACTCGGGATCCACAACCGCATCGGGCCGATAGGCCGTCACAACCTTGCCGCGCCACCCGCTTTCGCGGATCATCTTGTGCCATTTCAGATCGTCGATCGCGCTTTCGGTGGTCGAGATCGCCTCGATCCTGAATCTGTCGAACAGCGCCCGTGGCCGGAATTCATCCGTCTTCAGCCAGGTCGAGATCTGGTCGTAGATCCTGTCCGCCGAGTCCGCGCACAGCCGCTCCTGTACGCCGAACACTTCCTGCAAGGCATGATCCACCCACATCCGCGAAGGTGTGCCGCGAAACAGGTGATAATTGCTGGCAAACAGGCGCCAGATCCTGCGGCTGTTGCGCTCTGTCGCGCCGCCGTCCACGCGCGGCACGCCCAGATCCTCAAGTGCGATCCCCTGCGAATGCAGCATTCGGAACACATAGTGATCCGGCGTCACGAACAGCTGTGCCGGATCGGGAAATGCCGAGTTCTCGGCAAACCAACGCGGGTCCGTATGACCGTGCGGGCTGATGATCGGCAGGTCCTTGACCGTCTCGTAAAGATCCCGCGCCAAACCCCTCACGACGGGATCCGTCGGGAAAAGCCGGTTTTCGTCCAAGAGCGCCATTTTCGTCCCCCAAAGGCCGTCTGACTGGCCGGTGACCTCCCATTGCCATCGCGGCATAACTGATATCCTAGTTTCCCAGAATCGTGGTGTCAACTAATAACCCAGTTGCGTTTTGCCGGTGGGACGGCCACAATGCGCGGCAAGAAGACAGGTAAGAAGGGAAGCGGAATATGAGTCACGCGCAGGCGTCAAACGATTTGGACGTGTCTTTTCCCGTCATCCGGCAATCCGTCCAACCCACTGTTGCCGATCAGGTTTTTGACACCTTGCAGCAAAAGATCCTGACCCTGGAACTGCCCCCCCAAACCAAGATCTCGGAACTGGATGTGTCCAAGAAGATGGGAGTTTCCCGCCAACCCGTGCGCGAGGCATTCAAGCGGCTCGCCAAGCTGGGCTTCCTGGAGATTCGCCCGCAAAGCGGCACCCGGGTCAGCCTAATCTCTGAAGATGCGGTGCTGCGCGCGCATTTCGTCCGGACCGCGCTTGAGGTCAAGACATGCCGCACCGCGAGCGAGATCGGCAGTCAGGACAGCTTCAAGGCTCTAAGCAAACTGATCGACCATCAAAGAGCCGCGATAGAGGCCAAGGACCGCGATCTGTTTCACGCGCTGGATGAGCAGTTTCACGCTGATATATGCGCCATCGCCGGGGTCCCGTTCGTCTGGGACCTGCTGCAGGAAAGCAAGGCGCATATGGACCGCATTCGGATGCTGTCGCTCGACACCACGTCGCAACAGGTCGCGCTAGACGAGCATATCGTCTTGTTCGACGCCATTGTCGCGCGCGACCCCGACGCGGCCGAAGCGGCGATCACCCACCATCTGTCGCGTATCTTCATTCTGATCGAAGAGGTGAAAACGCAACGCCACAGCTTCTTTCAGGACACCGCCGAATGACAAGACACGTCTGTATCGGCGAGTGTATGGTCGAAATGGCCCCAACAGAGGCCGCCGCGACCTATCGCATGGGCTTTGCCGGCGACACGATGAACACCGCCTGGTATCTGCGCCGCCGGCTCGATGCCGCAGACCGCGTCGATTACTTTACCGCCGTTGGCACCGACACCGTCTCGGACCAGCTGGTTGCGTTCCTGAAGAACGCCGGGATCGGAACGGACCATGTGCAAAGGCGGCCGGATCTGACGGTCGGGCTGTATATGATCCAGCTCGACCAGGGCGAACGCAGCTTCAACTACTGGCGCGGCCAAAGCGCCGCGCGGACCCTCGCACAGGATGTCACCGCGCTGGACACTGCGCTGAGGGGCGCGGAGATGGCCTACTTTTCCGGCATCACGGCGGCGATTCTGCCAAAAGCGGAGCGCGCTGGCTTTCTGGACGCCCTGTTGCGGTTCCGTGCAGGCGGCGGCCAGGTCGTCTTTGATCCGAATCTGCGGCCAAAGCTGTGGCCCTCGCCCGACGACATGACCAACGCGATCATGGACGCCGCCGCCGTCAGCACGATGGTTCTGCCCTCCTTCGAAGACGAGGCCGCCTGGTTCGGCGATGCCGATCCCACAGCGACAGCCCAAAGATATGCCGGCGTTGGCGCCCGGACCGTCTTGGTCAAGAACGGGTCTGACCAGATCGTTGTTCTGTCGGACGGTCAGACCTCCTGCCATCCGCCCGAAAAGGTCGACCACATCGTGGACACGACCGCCGCGGGGGACAGTTTCAACGCAGGCTACCTTGCCGCGATCCTCACCGGGGCGCCCCTTGCCGAAGCGGTCGCCAAAGGCGCGTCCCTGGCCGCGCGCGTCATCCAATCGCGCGGAGCCCTGGTAGAGGTTTAACCTCGCCCTCTATCCGCCACCGCGGAGGCGAGGCGCACCGTCCTCCTTGCGCCCCGGGGGCGCGGCACCCCCAGCTCCATGTAAAACATGAAGAATGCCCCACAATACATTGTCAAGAATTCCATAATCCTTCTGGTCGCGGTGTGGATTCCGTGAATGCGCCGCCTGGTCCAGGCCCCATGCCGCATTGCCAGAGGGACGTCACAGCCCCTGAACCGTGAACTCGGGCGCGCCTTGCCAGACCAGCTTCCAGCTCGCGCCCGGGCGGACGTTCTGGATGATCCCCGGATCGAAAGCGACAAAGCACCGCCCGCCGGAATGCCGGACCGAGGGGTAGATCAGCCCGCGATGCCCCTGTGATCTCAGATCCGTGGCCAGGCGCTGGCCGGCCGGGTAGCCGCGCGCCGGATCGGGATCGAGCGCGGCATGCGCCTTTCCGTGCAGATCGGGAAAATCGCCGATGAAATCCGCCAGCAACTCCACATAGCGCGCCGCGTCCTCGTAGCGGCCGATGAAGCTCAACTCGCGGGTGCGGTGAAAGCCGACCTCCTGCGCGCTCGTCAGCATGTCCCAGGCGCAGTACCACGCGCCACGGTCGCCGGTGTTAAACCGGTTGCCGGTGGGGCGGGTGTAGGTGAAGGCCGCGTTGATATGGCTTTGCCCGTAAAGGGTCAGGTCCTGGGACCGCCGCGCGAAGGCCAGTTCGCGGCGGTCGAGCGCCAGGCTGCCCTCGCGCTCTGCGATCAGGCGGGCGCTGGTCTCGCCTTCGATCTCGGCCAGAAGCGCCGCCTCCTCGTCGCTGTCCACCAATCCGCGCAGCACCGGGGGCTTGTGATGGGTCTCGGAGATCAGCCGGACAAGGGCGCGGTCATTGACCGAAGCGATCCTCAAACCCCGCCCCGCAGCGCATCCACATAGGCGCGCACGCGCAGGATCTTGGGCAGTCCGCCCGCGATCATCGCATCCAACGGCCGCGCGCCGTCGAACTCTGGCCCCCGGTTGGGCAGCTTCACCCAATCGCGCGAGATAGGCGCGTTGAAATAGAGTTCAAGCGACTTGTACAGGCCGATCAGCGCGGACAGCCGCAGCATCTGGTCCCGCGTAAGATCCCCTGCAAAGCCGGGCTTCTTGGCCCGCTTCCAGGTAGACTCCGACATATCCGCCAGCGCCGCCGCATCCCGCAACGGCAGCGACCAGGCCTCCGCGATCCTCGCGAAGGCCTTGAGGGCGACCCCCTGCCGGTCCGGTGCCGGACGTTCCAGGACATGACTTTTCATGTATCGGCGCTCCTGCCTGCGTTCTTCAGGAACGTAAGCTCATATGGCCCTCATTGCAAGCCCATATGATCCAGCGATTGATACCCCGAAAGACCGAAACGCGCGCCAGCCACGGTCGAATGTGTCCCGATCGACGGCCCTGTCTTCGCCGCATCCGGAACCGCTGGCGTTGATCGCGGGATGCACCGCGCATCCCCCCAAAGACGCGCAGAGGCCCGCAGCCCCCGCAGCCCCCGCAGAAGACGCGCCGCTCGCTCGGCCACCCTCAGCGCCGCGGTAGCATCGGCTTCGGCCAAG
>CAYGRI010000070.1:0-17797 GCA_964352155.1 uncultured Maritimibacter sp.
GCGCGGGCGGGTCGGCCGGGTCGGGGGGGTCATGTCGTTTCCTCCGCTTTACGGGGCGCCGCCGGCGCGGTCCAGCCGCCGCCAAGCGCCAACAGCAGATCGACCCGGGTGATCCACCGGTTGCGCTGGGCGGCAAGATAGGCGTTCTCGGCATTCACCTCGCTGCGGCTGGCATCCAGAAGGGTCAGGTAGTCCCCGGTGCCCTGCTGATATCGGTCGCGGGCGTTGACCATCGCCGCCCGTGCCGCGTCGCGGCGGGCGCGCAGCAAGCGGGCCCGCTCGGCCAGCAGACGTTCGGCCGCCAGCGCGTTTTCAACCTCGGACACCGCGGTCAGCACCGTGGCGACATAGCTCTGCGCCAGCTCTTGCGCCTGGGCCTTGCGCAGCGCCACAAGGCGCGTCCCCCGCCCGGCATCGAAAACGGTCTGCACCAGATCCGCGACCAGCGAGGCAACCAGCGTGTCCACATCCAGCAGATCGCCAAGATCAGCCCCGCGCGTTTGCAGCGAGCCGGTCAGGGACAGTGACGGAAAGCGATCCGCCAGAGAGACACGAATATTGGCGTTGGCGGCAACCAGACTTGCCTCGGCCGCGCGGATGTCGGGCCTTCGGCGCAACAAGTCCACGGGCACACCAACGCCCCCACTGCGAGCTGGAGGTTCCTCGGGCAGCGAGATTCCATAGCGGTCGCGCGACACGGGCAATTGGCCAAGCGTCACGTCCAGCGCGTTGATATTGCGAACCAGCGACAATTGCTGATCCGGCAGGTCGGCGCGCGCCGCCGCCAGGCTTTCCTGGGCGGACAGGACGGTGCCGGCGATCGCATTCTGAACACCCAGCGAGAACCTTTCGCGGCTGACCGACAGGGTCGCCTCGCGCGATGCGATCACCCGGCGGGTGGCCGCTATCTGGCGCTTGTCGAAGGCAGTGGCGATGAAACTGCGAATCAGGGCCGCGATCAGGGAATTGGCCAGCGCCTCGCGGTTGTGGTGGGCCGAAAGAAGATCGGCGGCGGCGGCGTCGCCTTCGGCGGCGATGCGTCCGAACAGATCGGTCTCCCACGAGACGGTCGCGCCCAGGGTGTAAGAGGTGGTGGTGTCCCGTGCGCTGGTCGGGCCGGTGGCCGAGGTCGCCGATCCCGAGCCCGCGCCGGTCACGGTCGGGGCGCGGCGGGAGCGGGCATTGGCGGCCTGCAACTCGCTTTGCAGTACCCGAAACCCGGCCGCCGCCAGGTCTGGATTGTCGGCTATGAGGCGCGCGACAAGGGTGTTGAGCCTGGTCGATCCCAGCGTTTGCCACCAGCGCGATGCCTGCATCGTGGGGGCCGTCGGGTTTGGATCCCCGGCGAAACGGTGGTGGTTCAGCATCCCGACATCGGGGGTCCCCACGGGCGAGACCGCCGGGCTGCACGCCGCCGTGGCCAGCAGGGAAAGGTACATGAACTGTCGTCGTTGCATCGGACCACCCAGTGTTGGTGGGGGGCAGTCTATGGGGCGCGCCGCCTCGATCCAGCGTCTTCGACCGTCAGCAACATTTCGAGATATTGCCGCCCCAGCGCCGCGCGGCGTTTGGGCAACGCGCGGCGGCGCAATCTGTCGACAAGGCTGGTGCTTTGATAGGCCGCGCTATAGCTTGCAGCCGTCCGACCCTCGCGCCAGCGGTGGCCTCGGATGGATCGCTCCCGGGGGTCGGAAGGGCCGTGCCAACCCGGGTGCCAAAGGGGAGGCACATAGCCAAAAATGCAGGCACCGTCTTTTCGCGCGCTGGTCGCTTTTGTTGTTCCGCTGGCCCTGGTGGCGGCGCTTGGAGTGGCGTTTGCCCCGCTGCTGGGATCTGCGGCCAAGGCGCAGCCCGGTCCGACATCCGTCGGCGATGCCGTAGACCCCGGCCCTGGCGATCCGTCCGGGACCTCTGCCCCGAACATCCTACTGCTGATGATCGACGACCTGAACGATTACACCGGCTCGTTCGACGGCTATGTGGGCGTCGCGGGGGGCGGCCATCCGCAGGCCTCGACCCCGCATATCGACCGCTTCCTGCGCAGTGCGAACACCACCAGTTTCCTGTCCGCCCATGTTCCCGTTCCCGCGTGCAAGGGCGTCCGCACGGCGATTTTCAGCGGCCTCAGCCCCAGCACGACGGGCGTGGTGGCGAATGCCTCGGTGAACATGTTCGAGGACCCGCGGTTCCCCGATTACGAATACATGCACAAATATTTCCGCAATCGCGGCTACACCACGTTCTGGTCCGGCAAGATCGAACATGGCACGGCCGAGTTCGACCGCGAGGTCTTTGAGCGGCTGCGCGGGCAGGGGGTGCCGACCCGCGACGCGTTCAACGCCGGGTTCACGGCCTGGGATCAGGCGGTGACCTGGGGCGGGTTCGAAGCCGATTTTGCCCGTATCGCGCAGGCATCGGGCTATGACATCGTCGGCGATCCGTCCCGGGGCGCCGCGTTGAACGACTTTCGCTGGGGCCCCATCGATATCGACGAGCGGCACTGGGCGGATTACCGCACCACCTCTGCCGCGATCGAGTTTCTTCAGGACCGGCGCCATGCCGACGACGACAGGCCGTTCTTTCTGGCGCATGGGATCATCAAACCCCACAAACCCTGGTTCTGCCCAAAGCCGTATTTCGACCGGATCGCCCTGTCGAGCTCGGATGTGGTGACCCATGTCTATCTCGAAGGCGATCTGGATGACGTTGGACCGATCGCGCGCCGCTGGGCCTATGATCCGAATGACCCAGAGGATTACACCAGTTTCATCATCGCAAACGGGATGGAGGCGCGCCAAAAAATGGTCCATGCCTATCTTGCCTGCAGCGCCTTTGCCGACGCACAGGTGGGCCGGATGCTGGACGCCCTGCGAACCTATGGGTTCGAAAATAACACCATTGTCGTGCTCGCCTCTGACCACGGCTACATGACGGGCGAGAAGAACGGCTGGGGCAAGCTGATTTTGTGGGAGGATGCCTTGCGAGTGCCCTTCGGCATCCGGGTGCCGCGCGCCTTTCTGAACAATGCACGGCCCCGGCCGCAATACATCTTTCCGGTCTCGGTCGGGGCGATCTTTGCAACCCTGGCCGACCTTGCCTTTGGCGAGATCCCGCCGGGGGATTACAACAGCCTGTTGCCGATCATCACCTCGCCCGAGGGCACGACCGTACCGACCGAACCGGTGCTGTCGTTCTACGGGCATGTGAACAACGTCTCGCTGCGACTCGCCAACTACCGCTACACGATCTACCGCAACGGGTTCGAGGAACTTTATGACCATACCGTCGACCCGGCAGAGCACAACAACATGGCGGACAGGCCGGAGTTTCAGGCCAAACGGATCCAGGCCTGCGGCATCGTCAAAGAGCTTGTGCCCGAAGTGCCCTGCTGATCCAAGGCGGCGCAAGGTGGCATTTGGGGAACCCGCGGCGCGATGTTGCGGGTCCCACGCCGCCGGATGCTGGACAAGGGCCGAAGTTCACGGCAGGCAACGGCTGGGCCGCCTTGCCGCCGATTGGTGGTCTGATACACAGCGGCACCAGATTTGGATGAGCCCATGCTAGAAGACTTCCGGACCGAGTTTCAGCGGATCGACCCGTTCCAAACCACCTTCCGCCGGACATTCCTGCGGCGGCATCTATATGCCTCGTTCAAGGTTCCGCCGGATGTCGACTTTGTGCTGAATTTCGGCCGGCCGGGGCGGGCCTGGGTCTATGACCGCACGGAACTGGGCAAGGGCGTGCATGAACCTGGCCTGGTCAAGGCGATGATCGCGCTGCGGCGGGTGATGGGGCCGCTGGACCAGCGCGCCTTTTACGATGTCGGTAGCCTGTTCGGCTATGTGGCGCTGGTGGGTGCCGCGATTTCCGGCGCGTCAGAGACGCTGGCCTTCGAGATGAACCCGCAATCCGCCGCCGTCGCCCGCAACAACGCCAGTCTGAACCCGAAACTCGGGGTCGAGGTCCTGCAGCTTGGCCTGACCAGCGAGACCAGCCCGGCGGTCCCCTGCCTGTATCATTCCTTCACCCTCAAGGTCCGCCCGTCCGAGGAAGAAAGCGCAGAGCTGCGCGCCTCTGGCTTTCGCGAGGCGCTGATCGGGCTGTCGACGCTGGACGATATCGCAGCGGACAGAGCGACCGCGCCTGGGATCGTGAAGATCGACGTGGAGGGGTCGCAGATGTCGATCATTCAGGGCGCCGACAAAGTGCTGCGCAGCGCCCGCCCCGCCCTGCTGATCGAGGCGGATTCGCCCGATGCCCCCAACGGCGACGGCGCCACGATGTCTGACCTGTGCGACCTGCTGATCACCACCTATGGCTACCGCATCGCCATGTGCGACCACCGCCACTGGGAAGGGGCGCTGCGGATGATCGGGACCAAACGTGAAGGCTTCAAGGGGCTGGAAAAGAACCAGTTGCTGATCTGCCTGCCCGCCGAGTGACCCAAGCCTTGTAGGGTCCCGAATGTCGAAGGTCCCGGAAACTGGACGGGTCCCGGGTGTCCTGGGGACGTTTCACCCGCGCCGAGATGCGGACGGACCCTTCGTGCCGCCATCCTTGCGGTGCCGTGGCCGATTGCAGGGGCGACCCCACCGCGCCGCCCGCCGGACCTTCGGCCGCCAGCGCTAGGCCGCGCCGCCCGACAGCTCCCGCGCGACCTCAAGAAATGCGTTCACCAGCTTGCCGTTGCGGCGTTCCTTCAGGCAGATCAGCGCCTCTTCCATCAGCATCCGGTCGTCGGCCTCCAGCGGTATGCGGACCAGCCGCGAATCCTCTCCGAACTCCGCCACCGACACAAAGCCGACGCCGGTGCCGGAGGCCACGATCTCTCGGACCGCCTCGCGGCCCTCGGCGACGATGGTCGGGGTCAGATCCACGCCGGCCTCTGCCGCGGCCTCTTCCAGCTTGCGCCGCGTCTTGGATCCGCGTTCGCGCAGCACCAGCGGCAGGCCCACCAGATCGCGGAACGACAGCGAGGCGCGGCTGGCCAGCGGATGGGACCGGCTGACAAAGGCCGAGATCGGCGTTGCATTCAGGCGCACGGTCACAAAGTCGCGCCCCGTCGGCATCTCGCCCAGCACCCCAAGATCGGCCTGATAGTTGAACAGGCACTCGATCACCTCTTCGGTGTTGCCGGCCCGGATCTCAATCGCGACGCCGGGATAAAGAGTGCGAAACCGCGCCAGGATGCCAACCAGATGCAGCACGCTGTCGGCCATGATCCGCAGCTTGCCCGCCCGCAGCAAGCGCCCCTCGGACAGGAAGTCGCGGGCCTGATCCTCGCTGTCGAACAGGCGGCGGGTGATTTCCAGCAGCTTCGTGCCTTCGGGGGTCAGGGTCACCTGCTTTTTGTGACGGTTGAACAGAAGGGTGTCGTAGTCTTCTTCCAGCTTGCGGACCTGATCGGAGATCGCGGGCTGGGTCAGGAACAATTGCTCTGCCGCGCGGGAAAAGCCGCCGTGGATCGCGACATAATGGAAGGCGCGCAGTTGGACATATCGCATGGCGGGCGCGGTCTTTCCCTATTGCCAGCCCGTGGGGGCGTATCGAATGGCCTGATGACCCGCCGGAATGGTGGGGCCGCAATGGCCGGGTGCGCCCCCTTTATCACCTAACGATTTATCTGATGAAAGTATCTTATTTAACGATTTTACAAATATAGGGAGCCGTGGGAAATCTGTGTGCAACGGACTGGATCAACCCCGGGGGAATGGGATGTCACTTGACCATGTTGCGCTGACGGCTCCGAAACTGGGGGAACCCTTTCTGCTGACGCCCGGCCCGCTGACCACCGCCTTCAGCGTGAAAGAGGCGATGCTGCGGGACTGGGGCTCTTGGGACGGTGATTTCCGCGCGATGACGCAATCGCTGTGCGACCAACTGGTCGCGATGGCGGGCGATACGGGCGAGGTCTTGGCCTGCGTGCCGATGCAGGGGTCAGGCAGCTTCGCGGTCGAAGCGATGCTTGGCAGTTTCGTGCCCCGTGACGGCAAGGTGCTGGTGCTGGCAAACGGCGCCTATGGCAAGCGCGCGGTGGAAACGCTGGGCTACCTGGGGCGGGCCTGCACCGTGATCGACAAGGGCGACTACATGCCCCCGCGCGGCGAGGAGGTCGGCGCCGCGCTGCGGGCCGATCCGGGCATTACCCATGTGGTCGTCGTGCATTGCGAGACGTCGTCGGGCATCCTGAACCCGGTGGCCGAGATCGCCGGGACGGTGCGCGCCCACGGCCGCAAGCTGCTGATCGACAGCATGAGCGCTTTTGGCGGGCTGGATCTGGACGTCAACGCGATCCCCTACGAGGCGATGGTCTCGTCGGCCAACAAATGCATCGAGGGGGTGCCGGGCTTTGGCTTTATCCTCGCGCGAAAGACCGCATTGGAGGCCGCAAAGGGCAACAGCCATTCGCTGGCGCTGGATGTCCATGCCCAATGGGCGACGATGCAAAAGACCGGGCAATGGCGCTATACTCCGCCGACCCATGTCGTCGCCGCCTTCCTGGAGGCGCTGCGGCTGCATGCGCTGGAGGGCGGCGTTGCGGGGCGCGGCGCGCGCTACACCCGCAATCGCGACGTGCTGGTGGCGGGGATGCGCGATCTGGGGTTCGAGACCCTGCTGAAAGATCGCTGGCTGTCACCCATCATCGTCACCTTCTTTTGCCCCGCGCATCCCGCCTTTGATTTTCAACGCTTTTACGATGGGATGAAGGCGCGGGGGTTCATCATCTATCCGGGCAAGTTGACAGTGGTCGACAGTTTCCGCATCGGGTGCATCGGCCAGATCGACGAACACATCATGCGCCGGGTCGTCTCTGCCGCAGCGGAGGCGCTGGCCGAAATGGGCGTTGACAGTGCCGCGCCGCCCGCCCTCGCCATCGCAGAGCGCGCCCGCCTGGCCGCCTGATACGACATTCCGCCGAAAGGAACCGCCATGAAAGACATTCTTCACGCCGCCGTCTCGGTCAACGACCGCAGCTATGCCTGGCCGAAAGTGCCCGCAATTGCCATCTGCCTCGATGGATGCGAGCCGGCCTATCTGGAGACCGCGATTGACGCCGGTCTGATGCCCACGCTCAAACGGATCCGCGAAACCGGGACCGACCGGCTGGCGCATTCCGTGATCCCATCCTTCACCAACCCCAACAACCTGTCCATCGCCACGGGCCGCCCGCCCCTGGTCCACGGGATCTGCGGGAATTATCTGTACGAGCCGGAGACGGGCGAAGAGGTGATGATGAACGATGTGCGCTTCCTGCGCGCGCCGACGCTGTTTTCCGCCTTCTACGAGGCGGGCGCTCGGGTCGCCATCGTCACCGCCAAGGACAAGCTGCGCGCCCTGCTGGGCGCCGGGCTGAAGTTTGACGAGGATCGGGCCAAGTGCTTCTCGGCCGAAAAATCGGCAAGCTCCACTGCCGCAGACCACGGCCAGGACAAGGCCAGCGAGTGGCTCGGCATGCCCCAGCCAGAGGTCTATTCCGCCGAGCTGTCGGAATTCGTCTTTGCTGCCGGGGTCAAGCTGTTGGCCGACTGGAAGCCCGATGTGATGTACCTCACGACGACCGATTACGTGCAGCACAAATACGCCCCCGACCAGGCAGAGGCGCAGGACTTTTACCGCATGTTCGACACCTATCTGACGCAGCTCGATGCGATGGGCGCGGCAATTGTCGTCACCGCCGATCACGGGATGAAGCCCAAGCATCTCGCCGATGGCTCCCCCGCTGTGGTCTATGTGCAAGACCTGCTGGACGAATGGCTGGGCGCCGCTGCCGCGCGGGTGATCCTGCCGATCACCGATCCTTACGTGGTGCATCACGGGGCGCTGGGCTCTTTCGCCACGGCCTATCTGCCGGCCGGCGCGGACCGGGCCGACCTCATCGCGCGGCTGCAGGCCGTCGACGGCATCGACGTGGTGATCGACCGCGACGAGGCGGTGCGCCGCTTTGAACTGCCCGGCGACCGGATCGGCGATATCGTCATGGTCTCGGGCGAGAACATGACCATCGGCACCTCGGCCGATCGCCACGATCTGGCCGCATTGAACGAACCCCTGCGCAGCCATGGCGGCCTGACCGAGCAGGAGGTGCCCTTTATCGTCAACCGGGTTCTCGACTTGCCGAACGGGCCAAAGCTGCGCAACTTTGACGCCTTCTTCTTTGCGACCATGGCGGCGGCACAATGATGGATCAGCGCGTGACCAAGGCCCCGATCGAGATGCGGCACGAGGCGATGCGCATCGCCGGCCGCAAGGTGGACAGCAAGGATCGCGTGCCGGTCCATTACCCCTGGACGGACGAGGTGATCGGCTCTGTCCCCGCCGGGACGGCAGCGGATGTGCAGGAAGCCTTTGCCATCGCGCGGGCCTACAAGCCGACGCTGACCCGCTATGAACGGCAGACCATCCTGCTGAACACCGCCAAGATCATCAACGACCGCAGGGCGGAACTGGCGCCGATCATCACCGCCGAACTCGGGATCTCGATCTCGGATTCGCTGTATGAATGCGGGCGGGCCTATGATGTCTACACGCTCGCCGGGCAGATGTGCATCCATGATGATGGCGAGGTGTTCTCCTGCGACCTGACCCCGCATGGCAAGGCGCGCAAGATCTTCACGACCCGCGAACCGCTGCGCGCGATCTCTGCCATCACGCCGTTCAACCACCCGCTTAACATGGTCAGCCACAAGATCGCCCCCGCCATCGCAACGAACAATTGCGTGGTGCTGAAGCCGACCGAACTGACGCCACTGACGGCGCTTTGGCTGGCGGATGCCCTGTACGAGGCCGGGCTGCCGCCGCAGATGCTGTCGGTGGTCACCGGCTGGCCGCAGGACATCGGCGACGAGATGTGCACCAACCCGGATTTCGATCTGATCACCTTCACCGGCGGCGTGCCCGTGGGCAAGATGATCGCGGCAAAGGCCGTGTACAAGCGGCAGATCCTGGAACTGGGTGGCAACGATCCCCTGATCATCTGCAATGACCTCAGCGATGCGGATCTGGCCAAGGCCGCCGATCTGGCGGTGGCGGGGGCCACCAAGAACTCTGGCCAGCGCTGCACCGCCGTGAAGCGGATCCTGTGCCAGGACAGTGTCGCCGACCGCTTTGTGCCGCTGGTTCTGGAACGGGCCAAGACCCTGCGCTTTGGCGATCCGATGGATCCGGCGACGGATCTGGGCACCGTCGTTCACGCCCGCGCCGCCGCGTTGTTCGAAGAGCGTGTTCTCAAGGCCGAGGCGCAGGGCGCCAAGGTCCTGTATCACCCCGGCCGCACCGGCGCGTCCCTGCCGCCCATCGTGGTGGATCACGTCGCCCACGAAAGCGATCTGGTTATGGAGGAAACCTTTGGCCCCATCGTGCCCATCGTGCGGGTGCCTGACGACGACGAGGCGACCATAGAGATCTCGAATTCCACCGCCTTCGGCCTGTCCTCCGGCGTTTGTACGAATGATTTCAGCCGGATGCAGCATTACATCCGGGCGCTGGATGTGGGTACGGTGAACATCTGGGAAGTGCCCGGGTACCGGATCGAGATGTCGCCCTTCGGTGGCATCAAGGACAGCGGCAACGGCTATAAGGAAGGCGTGATCGAAGCGATGAAAAGCTTCACCAACGTCAAGACCTTCTCGCTGCCCTGGGCCTGACACGGCGGGTGGGCACAGGCCTTGTGTCCTGATGCGGGGCTGGGCAGGGGCATCGCGGCGGCGTTCGCCCGGGCGTCAACCGCGCTGGGCCGCCTTCAACGCGGTGTCCAGCGCTTGCAAAAAGCGGGACCGGTCGCTTTTGGAAAAGGCCGGCCCGCCGCCCTGATGGAACGGGTTCGAGGCGCGGATGTCGCTCATCAGGTCGCGGGTGGCCAGGCGCGGTCCGATGTTGGTCAGGCTGAGTGCTTCGCCATTGTGCTGCAACACGCGGGCCCCAGCCTTCAGGCAGCGATCCGCCAGCGGCAGGTCCGAGGTGACGACGACATCCCCGGGGCCACAGGCCTCGGCGATCCACATGTCGGCGGCGTCGGGCCCCTCGGCGACGATCACAAGCGACACCAGCGGGTTGGGTGACGGGCGCAGGCCGCCATTGCAGACCAGCACCATCGGCACGCGCATCCGGGTCGCCACACGTTCTGCCTCTGCCTTGACCGGGCAGGCGTCGGCGTCGATGTACAAGGTCGTCATGTCCGGCCCCGCATCCCCATAGGGCTGACGCTGCGCCGGGTCATCGGGCCACCCGCCGCAGCTGGATATTGCTGCTTTGCCCGATCCCATAGCGCAGGCACAGCAGGATCGCGGCCAGGCTGATCGCCAGCCAGAGCCCGCCCCAAAAGACGGTCGATCCGCCGAACCGTTCCGCGATCATGAAGGCATCCGACCGCAGGTTCGACCGGGCGATGGTGTCGCTGAAAATGTCGTGCGGCACATAGATCAGGCTGGTCAGGCCGATGATCCGCAACAGCAGATCGTTCAGGTCGCGGCCCAGAAACCGCGCCGTCGCCAGCATCCCAAGCCCCGCCGCGACGCAGAACAGCACGGCAAAGCCATCGCGGATATAGACCGCGGTGACCGCCAGCAGCACCGCACCGAAGATCGCCATGACGGCGCGATCCGCATGGGTCCGCAGGGCCAGCAAAAGAACAAGCGCGCCGAGGATCAGCGAGCCCACATAACCGGCGGACAGGATCAGAAACACGTTGCCGCCCCGGGTCAGAGCATGGCCGCCCAGCCGCGCGGAGATCGAGATCTGCTCGATCGATCCGCCGGTCAACAGGGCCGCAAGCCCGTGCGACAGCTCGTGCAGGAAGATAACCAGAACCTTCAGCGGGAACACCAGGGGGGTGTTCCACAGAAGGAACACCAGCCCGGTCAGGGCGAACAATTGCCAATGTCCCTTCAGAAACCGCATGGCGCGATGTCGCCGGATGCGCCCGCAAAAGTAAACAGGGAAATGTCCGTGCAGACGGGCGGTTGCCGGGCACCTTGCTGTCCCGGGGGGCAGCGGCAGGGCAGGAGGACTGCTTGTGCCGCCAGGAACGGCGGTGGTGCCGGTTGGCCAAAGCGCGCTGGGGACGGCCCACCTGTGCGCATCGGCATCTGCTGCCGCAACGGCTTGACCCCATGGTGCCGCTGCGGTCAAAGTCGTGCGGCTGACACATCGGGAGGAACGCATGGCCAGCCCTTGCATTATCTGCGTCGCGATCACGGGATCCTTGCCACAGAAATCCGACAATCCAGCGGTGCCGATCACCGTGGCGGAACAGGTGGAATCGACCCACGAAGCCTATGAGGCCGGGGCCGCCATCGCTCATTGCCATGTGCGCAACGACGACGGCTCGACCACCTCGGATCCGGAGCGCTTCGGGCGCTTGCTAGAAGGGCTGCGCGCCCATTGCCCGGATATGATCGTGCAATTCTCCACCGGCGGACGCTCTGGCGCGGGGCAAGAGCGGGGGGGCATGTTGCCGCTGAAGCCTGACATGGCCTCTTTGTCTGTGGGGTCGGTGAACTTTCCGACGCGGATCTATGAGAACAGCCCGGATCTGGTGGATTGGCTTTCCGGGCGGATGCTGGACCTGGGCGTGCTGCCCGAGATCGAGGCCTTTGACCTGAGCCACATCTTTCAGGCCGCCAAGATGGTGAAGGATGGGCGTCTGCCGCCGAAACCCTATGTGCAGATCGTGATGGGCGTGAAAAACGCGATGCCCGCTGACAAGGCGACGTTCGACTATATGGTCCAGACGATCCGGCGGCTGATGCCAGAGACGCTGTGGTGTGCGGCGGGGATCGGGCGGCATCAGATAGAGCTGAACGAATGGGCGATTGCTGCCGGTGGCCATGCGCGCACCGGGTTGGAGGATAACGTGCGGCTGGATCGCGACACGCTGGCCCCGTCCAACGCGGCACTGGTCGAGCGCGCGGCAGAGATTGCGGCGCGCCATGATCGCCCGGTGGCCCGTCCGGCCGTGGCTCGGGCCCTGCTGGGCCTTGCACCAAGCGCGGCGTAACAGCGCCTCAAAAGCGGCGCGTGGGGCTGTTCTTGACGGCCCACACCGCCAGATGGGATTCCATGACCAGAGACTATGACGTGATCATCAACGGCGGCGGGCCCGTCGGCATGGGGCTGGCCATTGACCTGGGCCAACGCGGCGTCCGAACGGCGGTGGTAGAGCGGTATCCCCAGCCCCAGCCGGTGCCAAAGGGCCAGAACCTGACCCAGCGCACGGCCGAGCATTGCCGCGCCTGGGGCTGCGAGGCAGAGCTGCGGACTGCGCATCCGATCCCCAAAGGCGCCGGGATCGGCGGCCTGACCACCTATGGCACGCTGTTGTCCGATTATTCCTACGACTGGCTGAACCGCGACTCGGTGGGGGACTATTACTTCGCCGCCAATGCCCGCCTGCCGCAATATGCGACCGAGGCGGTGCTGCGGGGGCGGGCGGCCCAGGTCCCGAAGGTCGATCTGCTGTATGGCTGGCAGGGCACCGCGCTGCGTCAGGATGCGGATGGCGTCGCCCTCGATATCGCCGAACGCAAGGGCGACGGTCGCCAGACGCTCACCGCCAGCTATCTGGTGGGCACGGACGGCGCCCATTCCTTTGTACGCGAAACCGCCGGCATGACCCAGACGCGCAGCGATCACGACCGGCGCATGGTGCTGGCCGTCTTTACCTCGCCGGATTTGCACGAAAGGCTCGAACGCTTTCCGGGCAAGGCGTTCTATTGCGTGCTGCACCCCGAGTACGAAGGCTACTGGCTGTTCTTTGGCCGGGTGGATCATGGCAAGAGCTTCTTCTTCCATGCGCCCGTCCCGCTGGACACAACGAAAGACAATTTCGATTTCGAGGGCTTCATCCACAAGGCCGTCGGCGCCCCGGTGGATCTGTCCATCGACTACCTGGGGTTCTGGGATCTGCGCGTCGCGATCGCCGACAGCTACCGCAAGGATCGGGTGTTCATCGCAGGCGACGCGGCACATTCCCATCCGCCCTATGGCGGCTACGGCGTGAACATGGGGCTGGAAGACGCGCGCAACCTGGGCTGGAAGCTCGCGGCGGCGGTGGATGGCTGGGGCGGAGAGACCTTGCTGAACAGCTATGACGCGGAACGGCGCCCGGTCTTCGCCTCGCTCGCGGCGGAGTTCATCGAGCGCTACATTGCCGAGGATCGCCGCTTTCTAGAAATCTATTCACCCCAGCAGGACGCGGCGGAGTTCGCGGAAAAATGGGCCTCTCGCAATCTCGACACCGCCGAGGTCAATGCCTTCGAGCCAAACTACGAAGGCTCGCCCCTGTGTCCGCGCCCCGGCGCGCATCCAAGCGCCAAGGGTACCCACCAGATGACCGCCCGCGCGGGCCACCACCTGTCGCCCGCGGCGCTGTCGGACGGGCGCGACCTATTCGAGGCGTTGGGCACCGGATTTGCGCTGATCGACACGACGGCGGAGGGCGGCGGCGCTGTCTTTGCCGAGGCGGCCCGCCGGTTGGGGCTGCCGTTCACCCATATCGCCGATCCGGGCGGTCCGGCAGACGCGGTCTATGGAGAACCGCTGGTGCTGGTGCGGCCCGATCACTATGTCGCCTGGGCGGGCAATGCGGGCAATGCCGAGGCCATTTTGGCTACCGCTGCGGGCATGGCGCTGGAACTGACCTGACCGGGTCTTGTTGCCGGACAGGTAACCGCCGGCGGCGCGGGTCAGTTGATCCGCGCTACCACGAAATCCGCAAGGTCATGGAACATCTGCTGAAATTCGCCCTCGGGCAATCCGGCCACCGCGTCTTTCGCCACTCCGGCCCAATGCAGCGCCTGCTCGCGCGCCGCGTCCATCGCGCCGTGTTTCGCCAGCAGGGTCAGCGCATGCTCCAGATCGCCGTCGCCCTGTTCGCCCTTTTCGATCACCCGGCTTGAGTTGGCGGCCTCCTCCGCTTCGGCGGCGGCGGCGGCCTTGATCCTCGGCAGCGTCAGCTTGCGCTCGCGGAAATCGTCGCCCACATTCTTGCCGGTCGCCGCAGAATCGCCGCCGTAATCCAGCAGGTCATCCACCATCTGAAACGCGATGCCCAAGGCGTCGCCATAGGTGTAGAGCGCGCGCACATACTCCTCTGGCGCGCCGGAAATCACCCCGCCGACCTCGGTCGCGGCAGAGAACAGGGCCGCCGTCTTGCCCCGGATCACCTGCAGATAAATGCCCTCATCCGTCTTCAGATCGCGGGCGGCGGTCATCTGCAGCACCTCGCCCTCTGCGATCACGGCGGCGGCGTTGGACAGGATGTCGAGCACCTTCAGATTGCCCGGCTCGACCATCAACTGAAACGCCCGCGCGAACAGATAATCGCCGACTAGAACGCTTGATTTGTTGTCCCACAACAGGTTCGCCGTGGGGCGCCCGCGCCGCTGGCGGCTTTCGTCGACCACATCGTCATGCAGCAAGGTCGCCGTGTGAATGAACTCTACCGTGGCGGCCAGATGCAGGTGATACGGCCCCTCGTAGCCGCACATCCGCGCCGAGGCGAGCGTCAGCATCGGGCGCAGCCTTTTGCCGCCAGCCTCGACCAGATGCGCCGTGATCTCGGGGATGCGGGGGGCGTGTTTCGACGCCATGCGCGCCCGGATCAGCCCGTCAACCTCGGCCAGATCGCCAGAGAGGGCGGCCGCCAGTCGTTCATGCGGTTTCGCGGTTGCGTCTGTCATTTGCCTCGCCGTTTCATCCCGCTCTCGACAATTCCCCCTACATATCTCTTAATCAGTCGGATGAAAGAGCTATTGCGCACCACCGACCCGACCTTGATCGCCTATGCCACCGCCCTGCTGCAGGGCGAGAAGATCGAGACCTTTACGATGGACATCCACATGAGCGTGCTGGAAGGCTCGATTGGCGTTCTGCCACGGCGGCTGATGGTGCGGAATGAGGATTTGCTGCGCGCCCGCGTGGTGCTGAAGGACAACGATATCTCTTTCGATGGCTGACAGCCCGGCGTTGACAGAGGATCGCTTTCTGGGCGGGCGCCTGACTTTGCTGCAACCTGCGACAGGATACCGCGCCGGGGCGGATCCGGTCTTGCTCGCCGCGGCGGTGCCTGCGGTGCCCGGGCAATCGGTTCTGGATCTGGGCTGCGGCGTTGGCACGGCGGCGTTCTGCCTGCAGGCCCGGGTCGGCGACCTGCGGCTGACCGGGCTTGAACTGCAGGAAAGCTATGCCGATCTGGCGCGGCGGAACAGGGACCTGACCGGGCTGCCGATGAACGTGGTGACCGGTGATGCGGCCCGGATGCCGGCGGCGTTGCGGGGCGAAAATTTTGATCACGTGCTGACCAACCCGCCGTATTTTCAGCGCACAGGGGCCACGGCGCCGGATGCCGGGCGCGAAGCGGCGCGGGGCGAGACCCTGCCGCTGGCGGGCTGGATCGACGCGGCGGTCCGGCGGTTGGCGCCGCAAGGCTTGTTGACCGTGATCCAGGACGCCGCGCGGTTGCCCGACCTGCTGGCGGCCTGCGACACGCGGCTGGGCAATCTGCGGGTGCTGCCCTTGACCTCTCGGGCCGGACGAGCCGCTGACAGAGTGATCCTGCGCGCCCGCAAAAGCAGCCGAGGGCCGTTCCGACTGCTGCCCCCCTTGATTCTGCATGCGGGGGATCGCCACGAACGCGATGGCGAAAGCTACCGGCCCGATGTTTTTCAGGTGCTGCGACATGCAGCACCACTGCCGGTTGAATGGCACTGATTTCGTCGGCTGTTAACGCATCATTCATCTCCTCGTATAACAGTTAGGTGACAGATGCATGAAAGTGTGGTGCACTGTTACTGTTGCAAATGCAAGGAGGACGGCGATGAGCTTGAGTTCACACATTGAGGAACTCCGTAGAAAGCACGAAACCCTATCTGAACGCGTCGAGTGCGCGCATCAGACCCCGGGTCTGGATGACCTGAAGATTACCGAACTCAAAAAACAGAAACTTCGCCTGAAAGAAGAGATTCATAGGCTTAGCGCGTCGGCCTGACCCGTCACGCGGCGTTACGGGGCGCCGCAAAGCGGAAGAGTTGCTGGCCGGGCGTGGCTGGTGACACCAAGTTTATCCGCTGGGCGGCGTCCATCCAATACTGCGAAATAATCGGAGTGCCTGTCACTTTTCGTGGACAGGAGGGGGGCACCAGTGGCGCTCTCGGTGTCCACCGCGCGGGCAACATGGTTAACGTTACTGTCACAATTTGACAATTGTTTCACGCCCATCGGCGGAACCTTGTCAGCAGGCGTTGCGGAGCATTCGCGGTAAGGTGGAATGGAAAGGCCGACCCGCTGGGCCGACCCTTCGTCGTGCAAGGCGGGCAGATCTACGAGAAGAACTGCGCCCCGTTCGGAGACAGCGTCGAACCAGAGAAGAACCCGGCGTCATCCGACGCAAGGAATACGACTGTGCGCGCAATCTCCTCTGGCTCGCCAAGCCGGCCGACGGGGATCTGCGGGATGATCTTTTCGTTCAGGATCTTTTTGTCAATCGCCTTGACCATCTCTGTGGCGATGTAGCCGGGGCAGATGGCATTCACGGTGATCCCGGCGCGGGCGCCTTCCTGGGCCAGCGCGCGGGTAAAGCCGATGTCCCCGGCCTTGGCCGCGGAATAGTTCGCCTGTCCGGCCTGGCCCTTCTGACCGTTCACGGAGGAGATGTTGATCACGCGGCCAAACTTGCGCTCGCGCATGCCGCCCCAGACGGAATGGGTCATGTTGAACAGACCGGTGAGGTTGGTGTCGATGACCTCTTTCCACTGCTGCGGCGTCATCCGGTGGAACATCGCGTCCCGGGTGATGCCAGCGTTGTTCACCAGAACCTCGACCGGTCCCAGATCGGCTTGGACCTGTTTGATGCCGGCGGCGCAGGCGTCGTAATCTGCCACATCCCACTTGTAGGTCTTGATCCCGGTGGCGGCAGTGAAGGCGGCGGCCTTCTCGTCATTCCCGGCATAGGTGGCCGCCACGCTATACCCCGCGTCCTGCAAAGCTTTTGAAATTGCTTCGCCAATGCCGCGGCTGCCGCCAGTGACCAGTGCTGTGCGTCCCATCGGACCCTCCCCAGATCTCGTATTGTTTGGAAATATTGTTACTCAAATCGCTCAAGCGGCGCAATGAGATTACGCCGCTTTTTTCGCGATTTACGGGCGCTCAAGGCACATGGCCACGCCCATGCCGCCGCCGATGCACAGGGTCGCAAGGCCCTTCTTGGCGCCGCGCCGCTTCATCTCGAACAGCAGCGTGTTCAGGATCCGGGCGCCGGAGGCCCCGATGGGATGGCCGATGGCGATGGCGCCGCCGTTGACGTTCACGATGGCGGGATCCCAGCCCATGTCCTTGTTCACGGCACAGGCCTGGGCGGCAAAGGCTTCGTTCGCCTCGACCAGGTCCAGGTCTTCGGGCTTCCAGCCTGCCTTCTCCAGGGCTTTGCGTGAGGCATAGATCGGCCCCACGCCCATGATCGACGGATCAAGACCGGCCGTCGCATAGCTGGCGATACGGGCCAAAGGCTCGATACCGCGCTTCTCCGCCTCATCCGCGCTCATCAGCAGGGCGGCGGCGGCGCCGTCGTTCAGGCCGCTGGCATTGGCGGCGGTCACGGAGCCGTCCTTGGTGAAGGCGGGGCGCAGCTTTTGCATCCCCTCGATCGTGGCGCCGTGGCGGATGTATTCATCCTTGTCGACAATGATGTCGCCTTTGCGGGTCTTGATGGTGAAGGCCATCACCTCGTCATCGAACTTGCCGGCCTTTTGCGCGGCTTCGGCCTTGTTCTGGCTGGCGAGGGCGAATTCGTCCTGCATCTCGC
>CAYGRI010000071.1:0-17588 GCA_964352155.1 uncultured Maritimibacter sp.
GGTCACCCTGTACGATTACTGGGGCAACTGGGTCACCGTTTACGAGTGCTACTAAGCCGCAGCGCCCCCTTTTCCCTCTCCCCCTTTTCCCTCTCCCCAACGTCCCTCCCCACCTCAAGGCCCGCCAGATGGCGGGCCTCTTTTTGTCTGGTCACCGCTGTGCGTTGCGGTGTCTATCGCGTGGCGCCTGCAAGGCCGTCGCCGTGCGCCGGAGTCACGAAAGCACGGAGGTTTTCGCCTTTGACGAATGTGCGGCGCGTTTCTTGCGGCGGGCGGGCGCTGCCCGGGTTGCGCTGGCTGGAATGCGGGCCAATGCGGCGGAGTGGGCCGCGTCCACGGAGGTCAGGTCGATCCAGCCCTCACGCACCATGCGGGCAACGGGCTCGCATTGGGCCAGCGCTTTCGCGACGATCGCCTCGGGCGCCGCGATGCGGACGATCAGCCGGATCGGATCCGACAGAACCGCCTCGCCCGATGGCCCGGGCGAGACCCGCCCGCTTGTCCCGTCAAGCCCGCAGGCATCGCCGTAAGGGGTCACATGCACCGGGCTGTCCGATCCGAAGAACGGCGGCGCCGTCGCGGCCAGATAGGCCTGCCGGTTCGCCGTGGCCGCCGCAAGCACCTCTGTCGACAGCAGGCTGGCCAGGACCTCTCCGTCCGGGTCGCTGGCGGCGTCGTAATCGTGCAAGGCCGCGCGGCCCTGAAGCGTTGCGCCTGCCGTCAGGGTCCGGGGCCCGATCACGAACCAGCGCCCTTCGGCGGCCCCGGCCTCGGTCACGGTTTCCGCCCAATCGCCGCCCCGTCCCAGAAGATCCGCCGGAGTCTCGGCGCCCGGCAGGTCAAAGACCCGCTCGGCCCGGACCAGGGCAGAGGCCCGTTCCAGATTGCCACGCAGGCGCTTGACCGGCTGCCCGTAGCGGTCGCCCACAGGGTCCCCCATATACAGGTTCACGGTATCGCTGACGGTGTCGTGGACGGCGGCCATGAACACAGAGGCGCCGTCGATCTCGATCCCCCGCTGGGCCAGCGCCTTGCGGACCGGCGTTTCGTTCAGAAGCTGCGCGAGGGCCCGGGCGTTCCAGGCGCTTTTGCTGCCCCTGGGCTGCGCGGCGCTCCAGACCCGGGAATCCCGTGCCACGAAGACGACAAGCGGCGCGATGTCCTTGGTCAGGCACATCCGGCGCAGCGCGGCCTCGGCGATGTCGGCGGCCTCTGTCGTTTCCGGATCGACGGCAAGGCGCGGGGTCTTGCCATAGCCGATCACCGAAGCGTGCCGTCCCAAAGCCCGGTCGAGCAGGCGGCCTGCCTGCAACGGCCCGGCCGTCTGCACCAGGGCAAAGCTGGACACAAGCGCATCGGACACCCGCGCGATCATGCCGCGCAGGGTTTGGCCAAGGCTCTGGTCCGGCCCGGCGGGGCGCAGGGCAGGAAGCGTCGTCTTGGGGGCGGGATCGCCTGTGCTGTCCCGCGGCGGCAGGCCAAAACTGTCGCCAACGCCATGGGTCCGGATCTCGGGGGCGAAGCCTTCCAGCGCGCGGCGCAGGCGTTCGGATCTGGGATCCGAGGTAAAGACCAGCTGCGTGGCGGCGGCGGAGGTCGTGGTGGGCGCCAGCACCCGCAGATGCCCGTCCAGCACCCGGGCCGAGGCGCGTTCCGCCGCCGTTTGCAGAACCGCATCGATCAGATGGTCCTGGCGGGGGGCGGCCAGCGCGCGATGCTCGTCCAGGGCCGCCTGCCATTGCGTGTCAAGGGCGGGTCCGAACCGGGCGTGCAGGGCCTGTTCCCAGACCAACCGGATTCCCAGCACCTGGGCGACGGCCTGTCCGGCCGCGGCGCCGTCGCCGCGCGCGACCGCCTGATCGCGGGCCAAGGACGCCCAGCCCCAGACATCGCACAGCAGCCGTTCGAAGAACGACGGCGCGGCCTGCCTGTCGATCCCAAGCGCAAGGCAGGCGTCGCCGATCGCGCGCCAGGGATCCTGCGGCGTGCCATGGGCAAAGGCCGTAAAGCCCGCCAGCCCGTGGATCTCGGGCGTCAGGTCATTCGCGGCCCAGTTGCGCCAGGCCTCCCAGCTTGCGGGCGGGGTCGCGTCGCCCCGGGCCGCCCGGCGCGGGTTGAAATGCCCCTGCGCCCAGGCCCCGAAGCGTTCGGTGACAAGGCCGGACCAATCCATATCCGTCGCCGCACCGGCCAGATCGGCCACGGTCGGAAGCGCGCGCGGCGCTGGCGGCGTCTGGGTCATGGCTGCCAGGACGTCCTCCACCGAAAGCCCTGCGGCATCGGCGCCCATCCGGGTCAACGCGCCAGAGATATCGTCGCGGGTGATTGTCCCCTCCTGCACCTTTTCGGCAAGCACGCGGCGCTCGGGGAACAGCCGGATACCGCCGGCCCGCTCCATCCGGGCGGCGGCCTGCGCCAGTGGCAGGCCCGCCAGATCGTCCGTCGGAAGGGGGCTTTGCTGACCGGTCTGCACAAGGTCGCCAGCGGCGCGGGCGGCGGCCTCGACCAGTTGCGGCAATTCGGGCGAAAAGTCTTCATGCTGGTCCAACATGGATCAGATCTCCTTGGTATTCGGGGCGGCGTGCCAGTTGCGCAGCGACCGGTTCACCAGCGCGTCGAGGTAAAACCCGTTGGCGACGTGGACGCTCAGACCGCTCAGGACCGGGTGGTCCGGACGGTCTTGCAGGCGGGCCTGCAGAAGGGCGGCGATGGCAAGGCTGACCATCGCCAGCGCCATCAGCACCCAGTCGAGCGAGCTTGGCGCGGGGACGGCCGGCAGGCTATTGGCGGTGATCGTCAGCGCCACCCATTGGAAGGTCAGAAAGCCGGCCGCAGAGGTGGCGGCCGAAAGCGCCGCGGCACGGGTCAGCGCGCGGCGGCTGTCTTCGCCCAGGCTTTGGGCCGCCAGACAGGCGACCCCGATCGTCAGCATCGCGCTCACGGCCAGGACCTGCACCGGGGTGCCAAGCAGGAAAAGAAGGATCGCAGGCACGGCATAGAGACCAAGCCCGACCCCCATCGCGAGGGCCACCGAGCGGACCGAGGGCACGGCCAAAGTACCGTCCGGCGCACTGGCCTGAGCACTGGCCTGAGCACTGGCCTGAGCACTGGCCTGACGCGGTTCGCTGCGGCCCAGCAGGGCATGGGTCCGGTGAATGGCATGGCCCACCAGATGCAGCAGGGCCAGCGCGAACAGGCCCAGCCCGCACAAGAGCATCGCAAAGCCCGCATGCGAGGCGGTCGACCACGCCTGGGCGCTGCGGTCATTGGATTGCGCCCGCGCGACCAGACCCGCGGCAAGGGCGCTGACCCCGCCAAGCGCGCCCAGAGCGGCCAGGGCCAGCGGCGCGCCCAGCAGCACATCGGCCAGACGGATCGCCAGAAACAGACCGGCCCCGACGACCAGCGTCTGACTCAGGGCCGACACCGGCACCGGCGCATCTCCGGCATCATAGAGCCAGACATTCGCGGGCATCAGCGCGGCCTGAACCGCGGCGGCGATGACAAGAAAGACCGCCCCGACCATGGCGGCGACGGGCACGGCGCCGCCCCGCGCGGCCTCCAGAATGGCGCCAATCTCCAGCGTGCCGAAGGCGGCGAACAGGCAGATCGAGGCGGCGATCAGAGCCACGGCAGAGATCTGCGCCACGATCCGATACTTGCGCAGGGCACGGCGGCTTCCGGGCCGCGCGGCAAACAGCTCCAGCAGCCGGTTCACCCCATAGCCCATCAGCAGCCAGCCCAGCACCAGCTGCACCAGATGCCCGGCCAGGGCGACGAACAAAAGACCGCCCAGCGTGGCGCAAAGCCAGCCGTTGAACCGCGTCTCCAGGCCGGTGTCGCGCAGATGCGTGGCGGAATAGCGGACCAGCACCCATCCGAGGAAACCGACCAGGACGGCCATCACGACCGCGACACTGTCAAGGCGGATCGACAGGCCCAGAAGGCCCGCACCGGGGACGGGGGCGGTGACAGGACCCAGGGCAACCAACAGCGCGCCAGCCCCCAGGGTCAGCAGGAAGGCAAGCAGCGCCGCTGCTTCGGGCAGTCGTTTCAGGCGGTCGTCCGGGACAGGCGGCCGGGCGTAGCAGGCACCGGCCAGGCAAAGCGCGAGGGGCGCGGCGATCAGCATCGAAGCGGCGATCATCGTCTGGTCTCCTTCTGGTCAGGATAAGGTGTTTGGGGGATGCGGCGCTCTGCCAGCCCGGCGATCCGGTGGCAGCGCGGCGTCGTGTGGGGCAATGCGCCGGTGTCGGGTCTCATCCGCTTATCCTCCGGCCGTGGTGGTGGCCGGCGGCGGCGGTGGGACGGGCGCCGGGGCATCGTGGGACAGCAGGGCCACAAGCACCAGCGCCGCCGCGGTTCCCAGGATCGCCAGCCCGCCGCGTTCCGGCCGCAGCTGCGACAGCGGGATCCGGCGCGGCCCCAGGGGGCGATGCCGGCGATGCGGCAGCGCGGGCGTCGGGGCCGGGGCCGCGTCGCTGTGCTGCACGACAGAGAGCAATTCGCCGGGCTGCGGCGGCACCAGCCGCCACCGGGCCAGGCGGAATCCGACGACCCCCAGCGTGGCCAGCGCCGCCGCCGCCGCGATCGGGGCAACATCGGCCAGCACCGGCATCTTGGCAGAGACGACCGTCACCGGCGCGAACCACAGCCCGACCCCGGCAAGTCCGACCGCCCCCGCTGCGGGCAGGGTGACGCCCGCGGGCATCTCTTTTGCGGGCGCCTGGCCAAGCAGATACAGCGCCCGGATCATCAAAAGCGTGGTGCCCAGCGTGGCGCCGGTCAGCGCCAGGGCCAGCCACAGCGACCAGGCCTCTGGCATCCCGGACATGGCGGATTTCAGCGCGCTCTTGGCGGCGAAGCCGCTGGTCCAGGGCAGGCCGGCAAGGGCGAGCGCGGGCAGCGCCAGCGCGGCCAGAACAACCCCACGGCCGATCCCCCGGGCGGAGGCCCAGATCGCGGGCACGCCCAGAAACAGCGCCGCTTTGGCAAAGCCATGGTGGATCGCCAGCAGGATCAGCGCCGGGCCGATCGCGGGCCAGCTGGCGGGAAAGACCAGCGCCACCGCGATCCCAAGCGCCATGAGGCTGGTCTGCCCGACGCTGGAATAGGCCAGCACCGCCTTGGGATCGCCCTGAACCAGACCCAGCAGCGGCGCCAGCACAAGCCCCGCCAGCGCCATCGCCGCCAGGGCCAGCCCCAGTTCCGGCACCGCGACGGTGCCGAGCGGCAAAAGCGTCATCAGTCCGAACAACCCGGCCTTGAGCATCGCCCCCGACAGCACCGCACTGGCGGGCGCGGGGGCGGCAGAATGGGCCAGGGGCAGCCACAGATGCAGCGGCACCGTCCCCAGCTTGATCAGCAGCCCCAGCGCCACAAGCGCCATGGCGCCAAGCGGCACTGATCCAGCGGCCATGGCGGCAAGGCTGGTCTCTCCGGTGGCAAAGGCGCTGAGCGCCAGCCCGGCGAACAGCGCGACCTCTCCGACCACTGCGAAGGTGATATAGACCTTGCCCGCAAAGCGCTGCAAAGACCCTCCGCCATGCAGGACGAGACCCCAGGCCGACAGGCTCATCATCGCGAAAAAGGTGTAAAAGCTCGCCATGTCCTGGGCGATCAGCAGGCCCATATTGCCGGTCATGGCGGCCAGGAAACAGGCTGCGAACCGGTCCCGGCGCGGATCTGCCTGCATCAGGCGCATCGCCTGCCAGCCCGCCAGCCCCCAGAGACACGCGGTAAAGAACAAAAACGCCGCCCCCGCCCCGGTCAGGGCAAAGGTCGTGCCCAGCAGCAGCCAATCCATCTGCACCGGACCCGGCCCGACAGCGGCGAGGGACACCAGCAGTGCGGGCAGCGGGGCGAATGGCAACAGCGCCCGGACCGGCCCGCGCAAGGCAGGCACCGCCAGTGCGATCATCAGCACCAGCGGCAGGGCGGGAACAAGATACAGCGGGATCATAGGTACTCCAGCGAAACAATGAATGTGGTCCATCCAAGCGGGCTGAACGGCGCGCTTGCCAACAGGCCGGCGGCCAGCACCAGCGCGGCGGTCGCCGCCGGGGGCACCGCCAGCATCCAGCCGATGCGGCGCGACCCCGTGGTTTCCCCCGACGGGTCACGGAACCAGCCACGGTAGAGGATGGGCAGAAAATAGGCGGCGTTCAGCAGGCTCGACCCGGCCAGCAGGGCCAGGACCATGGGATGCCCGGCCTCCAGCCCGCCCGCGCCGAGATACCATTTGGACACGAACCCGGCGAGCGGCGGCACCCCGATCATTCCCAGCGCGCCGATGGTAAAGGCCAGCATCGCGCCGGGCATCCGCCGCCCCATGCCGTCCATGGCGCTGACCGTCTTGACCCCGGCGCCCTCGGCGAAATTGCCCGCCGCAAGGAACAGCGTGATCTTCATGATGCCCTGGTGGATCAGATGCGTCAGCCCGCCGATCGCCGCCGCGGGCGAGATCAGGGCGACGCCCAGCGTGATATAGCTGACCTGGCTGACGGTGGAATAGGCCAGCCGCTTTTTCAGGTCGTTCTGGGTCAGCGCCCGGACCGAGCCCCAGATGATCGTGACCGCCGCCACCGCTGCCAGCGGCATCGCCAGCCCCAGCGCGGAAACGGTCTCTACCCCGTAGACATCATAGACGATGCGCATGATGCCGAAGGCGCCCGCCTTGACCACCGCCACCGCATGCAACAGCGCGCTGACCGGCGCCGGCGCCACCATGGAGATCGGAAGCCAGCCGTGCAGCGGGAACAGCGCCGCCTTGACGCCGACGCCCGCGATCAGCAGCACGAAGATGGCGGTCAGCGCCAGCGGCGCGGTCTCGGCCAGATCCCCCAGCGTGCCGCGCGGGGTAAAGGGGACCTCGCCGGCCAGCGAATACAGCCAGACCGTGCCCAGCGTCAGACACAGGCCGCCCGCGAGGGTATAAATCAGATAGATCCGGCCCGCGCGATGCGCCTCGGCCGTGCCACGATGGACGACCAGCGGCCAGGTCGCGATGGTGAGCATCTCGAAGAAGACGAGGAAGGTGAACAGGTTCCCCGCCATCGCGATGCCGACAGTCGCGGCGACACAGAGACTGAAGAAGCCAAAGAACCGGCTGCGGTCGACACCGCCCTCAAGATAGCCCACAGCATATACCGTGGTCAGGAACCACAATATGGCGGAGAGCGCCAGAAACAGCACCGACAGCGCATCGGCCTGCAGATGCAGCTCCAGCCCGGGGGCGAGCGCAAGGCGCATGTCGAACACGGACCCGCCCGCGACGGCCACGGACAGCCAGGCGACAAGCGCCACCTTGGCGCTGGCCGCAAGCAGGTTGACCGCGGTGCGCCAGGTGCTCAGGTGATCCGGCATTGCAAGGATGATCGGCGCGACGCCAAGCGATGTCATCAGAATGGCAAGCGGCAGAAGGTCGGTCATGTAGGGGCACCGTTCAACAAAGAGAAAGGAAGCGCCGAGAGCGCACCAAGGATCAAAGCCCCCGTGGCCAGCGCAAGGGCGGCAACATCGCCGCCGCGCAGGGCGGGATGGCGGGCGGTGGGGGCCATATGCGGCCCGCCCCGCAGGCAGCGCGACACGACCCGCACCAGATAGGCGGCGGACATCGCGGTGCCGGCCAGCACCAGCGCGATCCAGATCCAGGCACCGTCCAGGATCAGGCCCTGCATCAGCATCCATTTGCCGATGAAGCCTGCGGTGGGGGGCAGCCCGATCAGGCTGATCGCGGCGATGGCAAAGGCGAATTCAGAGACACCGGGCCGCAGGTCGGACCGGTTCAGGCCGGAAATGCGGTCATGCCCCAGCTCTTCGGCGATGCGGCCGACGGCGAGGAACATCGCGGCCTTTGCCAGACCATGGGACACCATCAGGATCGCGGCGGCCTGCCAGACGGCGGTGTCCACCGGGTTTCCGGCCGCGCCGATGGCCAGGGTGATCAGCCCGACCTGGGCGACGGTGGAATAGGCTACCAGCAGCTTCAGACGTTCCGCCCGCAGCGCCTGCCAGGCGCCCCAAAGCATCGCCGCCGCGCCAAGGATCATCAGCAGGCTGCGCAGAGGCGCAAGCTCTGCGCCCGATTCCAGCACCACCCGCAGCATCACATACAGCCCGCCCTTGATCACCAGGGCCGACAGGACAGCGCTGGCCGAGGGAATGGCCCCGGAATGGGCATCCGGCATCCAGAAATGCAGCGGGAACAGAGCCGCCTTGACAGCCAGACCGGCAAGGACCAGCGCGATCGCAAGCTGCCCCTGCGCCGTGTCCAGCAGCAATGGCAGGGCCGCCAGATCGACGCGGTCCACCGCGGAATAGGCCAGCACCACGCCCAGAAGGATCAGAAGGCTGCCCGCAAGACCGGCGCAGAGGTAATCGAACCCCGCCCGCAGCGCCTTGGACGATCCGGTCAGGATCGTCAGCCCGACGGCGGCCAGGCCAAGCACTTCGAAGGCGACATAGATGTTGAACAGATCCGTCGTCAGGAAAAGCGTGTTGAGCGCGGCCAGCGCCAGCAGCCACAGCGGCCAGAACGCGGGCTTCAGCTCGGCCCGGTTGGCCGCCGGAAGCACGACCGCCAGGCCGACAATGCCATTCAGCAGCAGCATCAGTGTCGCCAGCCCGTCGGCCTTGAAGGCGATGCCAAGTGGGATCGGCCAGCCGCCAAGCTCGATACGGACCGCCCCGTCGCCCAGGATCGACAGCGCCAGGGAAAGCGCCAGCCCGATATGGAGCAATGTCGCGCCCACACCCCAGACCCGCCCCGCGCGCGGGGTGATCCCGGCGCCGACGGCGGCAAGCAGAGGCAGCAGAACCAGAAGGGATGTCTCAGTCATCACGATTTTCCGACAAACGCTCGGCCAGCGCCAGAAGGGCGGCCGTCACGGCAACAAGGACAACGATCCCGGTCAGGACAAAGGCCTGCGGCACCGGATCGGTCCCCAAAGGTCCCCGCGCGGCGGCCAACAGCATGGCCCCCAGCGCCACGGACATGAGGTTCAGCCCCAGGATCCGCACCAGGACATCCGCCGATGTGGCCAGGCGGAACAGGGCCAGCCCGGCAAGAACGGCCCCCGCCGCCATGTAGATGATTGCAACACTCATTCCGGGGTCCTTCTCGGCAAGCCGGTGAACAACAACACAAGGGTGGCCGCGATCGACAGGGTCAGCGTGGCCTCGATGGCCAGGATCCAGGCCTTGTCGGCGCCTACGGGGTAGGCCAGCAGCACGCCTGTCAGCAGCTCTGATCCCAGCGCGGCCAGCACAAAGACAACCAGCCCGCCGGTGGCCAGCGCCATGGCGACGCCGCGCCCGATGGCCCGCAAAGACACAAGCCCGCCCAGGACAAGCCCGGCCAGCCCGCCAGCCAGCACCGCGCCGCCCTGAAAGGCGCCACCGGGCGCGGCGGCCCCTTGCCACAGCAGGTGCCCCGCCAGCAGCACCGCGATCGGCAGAACCACCCGGGCAAAGGGGATGAACAATGCGCCCAGGGGGGCCGGCCAGACCGGACGCGGCGCCAGCACCGCCACGAGGATCAGCGCGGCGAACAGCACCGCGATTTCCAGCAGCGTGTCCCAGGCCCGGAAGTTCAGCAGAACCGCCGTCACCGGATTGGACACGCCGCTGTCGTCGATCCGCTCTGCCACCATCGGCACCAGCCCGTCGGACGGGATGGCAAGGCTCACGGCCCAGAACAACACCACACAGAGCGCGCCGCTGAGGCTCGCGGCGAAAATCCGGTGCCCCGGGGACAGCGACAGGGTCTGAACCGGGCCAAGACGCCGCGCGCTGCGCAAAAACAGGGCCCCGGTCAGGCCGGCGCCAATGGCGGCCTCGGCCAGCGCGACATCCGGCGCCTCCAGCCGCAGCCAGGACAGGGCCACCAGAAGCCCGGTGACCATAAAGGCCGTGACAGCCGCGATCCGGTCCCGGGCAAACAGGGCGACGGCCCCGGTGCCGACCATGCCAGCGGCAAGGATGAGGTCGAAAACGGGCATCAGCGCTGCGTCTCCTTTTGGTCCTTCCGGACGTATTGCATCCTGGCAACGAGATGCCCCACCGTCGCGCCAGAGACCGCGACCAGCGTCACGATCAGAACCAGCGTCAGCGCGATGCGGGGGTCCCGCTCCAGCAGGCCAACGCCAAGCGCGATCAGGGCCAGCCCGGCGGTATCGGCCTTGGTCAGGGCGTGCAGCCGGGAAAACAGATCCGGCAGGCGGAACAAAGACACGGCGGCGGCCACAAGGAACAGGCTGCCCACAGCGATCAGGCCCAGCCCGGCCACCTGGAAAAAGGCATTCATTCCGCAGGCCCCCGCAGGCTGACAAAGGCGATCCCGGCGATGGCGGCCAGAACGGCGAAGGTCAGGGCGACATCGTACAGCGCGCCCTGCGCCCCGGCGGCGCCCAGAACCAAGATCGTCGCAACGGTGCCGGTGCCGGCAAGCTGGGTGGCCAGGATCCGGTCGGCGGGGGTCGGCCCCATCAGGATGCGTGGAACGGCGGCCAGCGATGCGATCAGCAACACGGCGGCCAGGGTTTCGAGGATCATGAAAATTCTCCGTCTCTGTCCAGGCCGAAAAGCTCCGCAATCCGGGTCTCGAGCTGGCGCAGCGCGGCTTTCGCGGCCTCGGGCCGGTCCAGCGCGTGAACGACAAGGTCGGGCCCGTCCAGACGGACGGTCAGCGTGCCTGGCATCAGGGTTATGAACAGCGCGAACATCCGCCGGGGGCGGCCTTCGGGCAAAAGGGTGGTGTATTGCAGGAACGCCGGAGCCAGGGTGCCGGGCCGCAGGCTGCGCAGACCCACATCCAGCGCGCCGCGCAGAACACCTGCGGCACTGAAGCAGGCGAACCCGATCAGCCGGGTGGGCGACACGCGCGGCGCCGCCGCGGCGGGCAAGGTAAAGGACACCAGAGCCCCGCCGATGACAGCCGGACCTCCGACGATCCAGCTTGCGGGATCGCCCCAATGCAGACCCTGCCAGATCGCCGCCAGCGCGGCGCCGGCAACCAGCGCGCTTTTCGCGCGCAAGATCACCGGCGCCGGCTTCGCCGGGGGAGTGGCGATTTCAGATCTGTCGATGTCGACCGGGGGACCGGGCGGGAAGTCATGCTTAATATGCATCGGATCTCCTGTGGCAGCGGCGGTGCGCTGATCGAGGGATCCGACATCACAACCGGCTGCCTTGCGGTTGTCAGAGGGGCCCGGACCCGTGTCTCCTGTTTGTGTGTTCCTGCCGACCGGTCTGTCCGGGCGGCATTTGATTTAAAAACGCGAGACAGGACAGGTTCATCCCGGGTTCGGGAAAAAAACCTGACAAAAAGAGACCGACATAGGGAAGGCCTTGAAAAAAAGGACCGGCACAGGGCCGGTCCTTGAGATGCGGAGTGCGTGGGACAGACCCGCTGCTCCGCCAGACAGGATTTCCCTATCTTGTGGTCACGGTATCAGGAGGCAGACCGCGCAAGACCTGCGACAGGCTTGCGGCGGCAAAGACCTCCGGACCGGGCCTCCGGTCCGACCGGTCGCCCTGGCGGATACGGCCGCGGCCACTCTCTCCGGCGACAGGGCGACAACGGCCGGCCAGAGCAATGCCGCGACAGCGCAGAGGCTTGCGGCATGTCTTGTAGCTTTGCTCGGTTCGGGGGACAGCGACCATGACACCTTTCCTTGACGGACCGGTTTGGGGCGCATGCGTGACGCCCCAAACCGGTCAGCCTGTGGAAAGAACGCGGCACATAGCGGGTTCATCCCCAGGCGCAAAAAAAAGAGGCGCCCGGGCGGGCACCTCTTGCTGGCTGGGTGACACGAGGGGCTCAGATATCCTTGGCCATTTCTTCTGCGATCGACGCGATTTCGGCTGAACGGGCCTTTGCGACCAGCGCATAGTCGAGATCCCGCGTGCTCCAGTATCCCACGGCCTGATCGGGGTAATCGACCATCTGCAACGCATAGACCGGCCGATCCTTCGGGTGCTTTGCCAGGATAAGCGACAGCCGCTCGCCGGTTGGCCCCTCGTAGATGAATTGCAAAAGCGGCCCTTCCTTGGTGCCAAGCAGGCGCGCGCCGACAAGGTTCAGGCCCCGACCGGCCAGATCCGGTGCGACGACCTTGATGCCCAGCTTGCTCGAGAACCATTCCGAGGCGGAATCGACAGCGTTGCCGGAGAATTCGACCGGGCGCACCAAGTCCTCGCCAAAGACATCATGGGCCCCGACCGCCTCCGAGACATATTCCGGCACCAGCGCCAGGGCCTGAACCTGCGACGACGATGGCGCCATGCTGGCATGTCCCCACCAGCCGAAGGCCACAAGAACACAGGCCGCGACAGCCTGCATCGCGAAGCGGCCGGCGCCGAACCCCAGGGTCCGGCGCGGCTGCGGCATCTGCCGGTGGATCGCGCGCGCCAGCTTGCGTTCCAGCGCAACGGTCTTGAGGTTGATTGTTTCGGGATCCAGCGCTTCCAGCGCCTCGGACAAAGCGTCCTTGTGCCGGGTCATCGCGTCAAGCTGCGCCTGCGCCTTTGGCTCCTGTTCCAGCCACATCTCGATCTCGGCGGCCTCGTCCGGGCCGATCTCGCCATCCATATAGGCGCTTAAATCCATCTCTGATAAAGTCGTGTCTCGCATGATAATCTCCTTCAAACGACCAGCCTGACACGGGCCGATTTCATGCCATCCATGATCTTGCGCAGCGCGGCGCGCCCACGCCCCAGGCGGCTGTAGAATGTGCCGAGCGGCAAATCGAGCGTGCGGGCGGCCTCGGCGTAGCCCATCTCTTTCAACGCAACGAGCACGATCGGCATCCGCTGCGCCTCGGGCAGTTGCTGCAGGGCGTCGAGCACCTGCTGCAGCTCGATCCGCTTGGTCGGATCGCGGTTGTCGACCGGGTCGGCAATCGCCAGCCGGGCGTCGTCGCGCACCTTGGCCTTGCGCCGCTCGCTGATATGGGTGTTGTGCAAGATGCGGAACAACCAGACCCGCAGATTCGAGCCTGGCTGCCATTGGTCGGCGGCCGCGATGGCTTTGGTCAGGGTCTCCTGTACCAGATCCTCCGCGGCATCCGAATTGCGCGTCAGCACCAGCGCATAGCGCCTGAGGCTTCGCGTGTAGTGGTGTATCTGTGTCTCGAGTTCTTGTCTCGCGTCCATCGTTTCCCCCGACTGTACCTATAGATTACGCGTCACGTGGCGCTTTCATCCCGCGTTTTTCAAAAAAATTTTTGTGATCGATTTTAGCGGCCGGGGCGGGATGAAACCGGGCTGCGCGACGTTCTTTATGAAACTTCGACACGAAAGGAATTGATGTGACCGCAACGGCTTCTCATACAGGCGACATTTCCGGCGCGCTGGTGCCCGTCGACCCCGCAGAGCCTGATGCGCCGCAGGCTCAGCCGCGTTGGGCGCGGTTGCGTGTCGGACGCCAGGGCCTGAGGCTTCTGGCGGGGGCGTTCCTGTTCGGAACGGTTCTCAACTTTGGCGTGATCGGCCCTCTGTGGCACAAGATCGATGCCGACACGGGCTTTCAGCCTGCAAGTGTTCCCGAAAACGGTAGCCGTGCCGTGGCCGTCGCCGCCGCCCTGATCGACCGCGAAGTGAATGGCTATGGCTGGACCCCGAACGACCCCTGGTTCGCGCCAACGGCGGTTCTGGACAATATGCCGAATTTTCAGGCCGGCGTGATCAAGGCCGTCGGGCGTTTCAGCTTTGAAATGCTGGACCAGATCGCGCGCCGCCGCGGATCGTCCAGTGCGGATCCGGATCTTGAACGCGCCTCGGGCTTCTTGCAGTTCCCGCCGGACATCTGGGTGTTCGAACCGTCGCAATCCTTTCTGCCGACGGTGCCGTCCGAGGCCCAGTACCGCCAGGGGCTTGACGCGCTGGAGCGCTACAACCAGCGCCTTGCCGCCGGCGACGCGATCTTTGAGCGCCGGGCCGATACGCTAGCCGGCACGCTGTCGCGCATCGCCGCCGATCTGGGTTCGCTCACCGCGCAGCTGGAACGCGCGCAGGACTCCGGCTGGTGGATCTTCAGCAACACGGCCGACGATGCCTTCTACCAGAACAAGGGCATGCTCTACGGCTATTATGTGACGCTTGCTGCTCTGGGCGAGGATTTCGCGCCGGTGCTTCGCGAACGCAACATGGAAGCGATCTGGCAGCAAACCCTCGACACCCTGGAACAGGGCGCGATGTTGCAGCCGATGATCGTGCTGAACGGCGATCGCGACCGGTCCATCTTTGCCAACCACCTTGCCATACAGGGCTTCTACCTCAAGCGCGCGATCCTGCAGCTTGAAGAGGCCGTCAGTGTCCTTGCCATCTAGGCGCAACTTATCACCCAAGGAGAAACCTACCATGTTCAAGCAACTCGTCTCTCGCCGCGCCTCCAGGAAAGCCGCCGCCCCGGCCACCGAAACCGGCCTTGCCCGCATCCGGTCGAGCTATGACGAATGGCGGATCACCCAGGACATCGGCGCGGTCATGGCGGTGCTCGACCGTTTGTCCGACCGGCGCCTTGCGATGATCGGCATGCACCGCGACGGTCTGTACGATGCCGTTGCCGAGCTGATGGAGCGCGCGGACGAGCGCCGTCAGATGGGGGATGACGTTCTTGCCATCCTGGCAGGGGCCGACGCCAAGCACACGCTGAGCGAATTGCGCGACGATGCGGAAGAGGCCGACGGGGCAGAGGAGGCCGCAGAGGCCGCTTCGGGCAAAGAGAGCGTGGCAGCCTGACGGACCCGGATCTGCGCCAGAGCGTGTCCGTATCAAATATGCCGGACCGAACGGGCCCCCGTGCTTTGCAAACCCTGTCTCTGTCCGGCATGTGACTTTCCGAAATCGATCGGGCGCGAGACGCTCTGATTGCGAATTGCCCCGTGTGGTCTTTGACTGGTGTGGTCTTTGACCGGTGTTGTTTTTCCGATTGCTGCCCGGGCGGATCCGGCGCTCTGTCAAGGCAGGGCGCCGGATTTCTGCATGCCGCTGTGCGGAACTGCCGTGACACCCGCCAGGATATGTCGGCCGGTCGCCTTGGGGGCGATTGCGAAAGCCTGGCCTGGTAAAGCCTGGCCCGGTAAAGCCTGGCCCGGTACCGCCGAAAGCGATGAAAGGCTCTGCGCCCAGCCAACGGCCGCCGCGCAGATCGGTGCGCGGGCCGACTGCGGGATCAGGCGGCCCGGGGCGATGAGCCAGGGCATCCGGGGTATGGGATCCCCCCACACTCCGGCTCCCGGGGCAAGGCCGGGTCTGTGCGCAACCGGACCTGCGGCCACAATCACGTGGCGGCGGTTTCGACGAACTGCATCAGCTTTGGCAGGCAGATGCGCTGCAGGTCGTAGGTCTCGACGATGTGTTGCCGCGCCGCCTTGCGGATCCCGGCCTGCGCTTCGGGATCCGACAGAACCTCGATCAGCCTGTCGGCCCAGCCGTCCAGGTCGAAGAAATCCACCAGATGCCCGGTCACGCCATCCTCGATCACCTCCTCGATGGGGGCGGTGCGCGACCCCACGACCACGCAGCCCAGCGACATCGCCTCGAGCATCGACCAGGACAGGACGAAAGGATAGGTCAGATAGGCATGGGCGCGGCCCACCCGCAGGACATTCAGAAAATCGTCATAGGGGATCCGGCCCAGAAAATGCAGCCGGTCCGGGTCGATCCTGTCCGCCACCTCATTGAGAAAGATCTGCTTCCAGCTTGTCCCCTCTTTCGGGGCGGCGCCGTAGCTGGTGCTGTCGCCGCCGACGATCAGCACCCGAAGGTTCGGCCGCGCCGCCATGACCTTTGGCAGGGCCCGCATCAGGATGTGATAGCCGCGGTACGGTTCGAGGTTGCGGTTGACGAAGGTCAGCACCTCGTCGCCCATCGTCAGCAACGGCCCGTCGGGAAGCTGATAGCTGGCGCCGGGATCTGGGGCGATCCTGTCTGTATCGACGCCGTCATGGATCACGGAGATCTTGGGCTGCACCGCGTCCGGGAAGGTCGAGGCCTGCCAGCGCGTGGGCGCCAGAAGCGCATCGGCATCGAGCGCGGCCATCATCAGATGCGCGCGCCGGGCCAGCGTGCGGATCCGGGCGGGCAGGTCGGGGGTCGAGAATTCGGGATCGAAGCCGGTGTCCCGTCCCTTGGTGCCATAGAAGAATTCGGCATAGCCAAGGTGGCGCGCCTTGGGCCAGACCTCGCGCAGGAACAGCGTCTCGCCCCAGTTGATCGATCCGAGGATGACGTCAGGGGCATCGCCGCGGGCCGCAAGCGCCTGCGCGGTGCGGGCGACAGAGGCGCCAAGCTCGGCATATTGCGGAAAGCTGGCGCCCAGCCCCTGCAACGGGCGCGCCTTGTGGCTGTAGCGGGCGGTGGGCAATGGCTGGGGGTTCCGGTTCTCGTTCCAGGTCAGGACGCCGACCTTGTGGCCCGCCTTGACCAGGGCAGGCGCGAGGTAGCGGAACTGGCCCGGGAAATTGCGATGGACAAGAAGGATGCGCATGGGCGGGCCGGATGATGGGTCGGAGGCTGATCTATGGCATGTCCCGCCACCGGAGGAAACGGGACAGATTTTGGGCAGCTTCCATGCTGTGAGGGGCCCTGTCCGGATCTGCCACCCGGCCCCTCGCCAGCATCGCGAGGAGCCGGACGGGGCCAGCGCGCCCAGGCGGGCCTCTGCCCAGTGTTTGGGATAGCCCGCGAACAATTCGTCGGCGCCCTCGCCCGAAAGCACCACCTTCACCTGCCTGGCCGCTTCGAGCGACATCATATAGATTGGCAGATCGGCCGTCTCGGAAATGGGGGCGGCCCGGTGCCGGCTGAGCATTGGTAGCAGCATGGTCAGATCTTCGGCGACCAGCTCGACCGGCGTGTGACTTGTGCCAAACGCGCGAGCCGTTTCCTCGGCCAGCGGCAGTTCAGAGGCAGGATCGCCGCGGAACCCGACAGAGAAGGTGCGAATGCCGGAAAGGCCTTGATGCGCGAGGCTGGCGGCGGGCCGGGATCGTCCCGCGCTTCCGGCGGCAGCCAGTAGCGCTGCCGCTCGACCTCTCCGTCGGGTCCCCAGATCAGATAGCTGCCGGGTGTCAGCTTGTGGATCCGCCGGAACAGGGTGTCGGGCGACGGGACATAGCGCCAGGCGAGATCGGACCGCAGGGAAGCGATGTCGAGCTCTGGCGGGATGGCTGAGCAGCGCCTGGATCTCTGACCCGAAGACCAGAAGCGGCCGTCGTGGCTGACCATCGGCTGGCCACCCGTCGAGAGGTCAAGGATGGAGAGCCGCCGGTGACCGAAAGCGGCGACCATACCGCCGGCCATTGGCAGAACGGCATGGCCCTCTCCGTCGGGTCCACGATGGGCCAATGTGTTCGTCATCGCCTGCAGGCAATCCTCGGCCTCAACCGGGCTGATCCATCCGGCGATTCCACACATGTCCGCAGTTGTTCCTGTTCAAGTCCGCCCCGCGTCCCTTACCGGAAAATCCTTGCTCTGCACCCAGAAACCGGGCCGGATCTGCCGGGGACATGCCCGAACGGGACGGCATCTTCCCTGCATGGCGGCGCAAGGATACCCTTCGGATGCGCGCATGCCATTCGGGG
>CAYGRI010000072.1:0-17516 GCA_964352155.1 uncultured Maritimibacter sp.
GGGGAGCCACGATGAAATTCGCCAGCATCTTGCATGGCGGGGCGGTCAAACCCGCCACGCTGTCAGAGGGAGAGTTCGTTCTGCTGGACGATCTGTTCGCCGATCTGCGCGCCCTGGTCGAGGCGGGCCGGGACGGCCTGGCGCGCGCCCTGTCCGCGGTGTCAGAGGCCGGACGCCTCCGCCTGCCCGCTCAAGGCCCGGCGCTGGCCCCTCCCATCGGACGCTTTACCCGCGATGTGCTTTGCACCGGCTGGAACTATTGGGACCATTTCGAGGAAGGCCGGGGCCGGCGCGACGGGCAAGAGGTCGAACGCCCCAAGGCGCCCACCTTCTTCACCAAGAGCCCCAACGCGATCATCGGCCCGGCGGATGACATCGCCTATGATGCCCGGATCTCGGCCAAATGGGATTACGAGGCAGAGCTCGCCTTTGTCATCGGCACCGCCGGCCGGTCGATCCCGAAAGCGCAGGCGATGGACCATATCTTTGGCTTTTGCCTGGCCAATGACGTCTCACAGCGCGATCTGCAGCGGCGCCATGGCGGCCAGTGGATGCGCGGGAAAAGCGCCGATCACGGCACGCCGCTTGGCCCCTGGCTGGTGACCCCGGACGAGCTTGACCTGCCGAACCTGCGCATCGAATGCCAGTTGAACGGAGAGGTGATGCAAAGCGCCGTGGTGGCGCAGATGGCCTTCAGCCTGGAGGAGATCATCGCGGAACTGTCCTTTGGCATGACCCTGGAGGCGGGCGAGGTCGTGCTGACCGGCACCCCCGCCGGGGTCGGCAATGCGCGCACGCCGCAGGTTTTCCTGAAGCCCGGGGACGAGGTCGTCACCACCGGCACGGGTCTTGGCGCCTTGCGCAACCGGGTGGTCGAGGCGGATCTGTTCGGCCTGTCGGACGTGGTTCTCTGACCGGGGTGCGCAGATGACCGACTTTCCCGTCTCCGCCATCGTCAGCGTCGAGCTCACCTCGCCGGATCTGCCGCGCCATGCCGCGTTCTATCGCGATATCTGGGGGCTGGATACGGTCGGCCAGACCGCCGAGGCGGCCTATTTCGCTGGAACCGGGGCGGATCCCTATTGTCTGGGGCTGTTTGCCGGGGCGGCCCCGGCCCTGCGCGCGGTGACGTTTCGCTGCGCGGATGCCGCTTCGATGGCCGCCTGTGCGACGCAGGCCAATGCAGCCGGATGCGAGGTTCGGGCAGCGGCGGGCAACCGCCCCGGCGGCGGCGAATCGGTAGAGATTCGCGAACCGCGCGGCTGTGTGATCCGGCTGGTCCATGGCGACACTCTGCGCGCCGCGGCACCGCCCGCGCCGGGGCGCCCGGTGGGTCTCGCACATGTGAACCTGAACACCCGGGATGTGGATGCTTTGGCGGCGTTCTATTCCGACGTGCTGGGGTTCCGCCTGTCGGACCGGTCGAAGCCGATGGCATTCCTGCGCTGCAATTCCAGCCACAACGACGTGGTTCTGGCCGATGCCCCGGGCGAGGGGCTGAACCACATCGCCTTTCTGCTGCCCGAATGGGAGGACGTGATGCGCGCCTCGGGCCGGATGATCGACCATGGCTATCCCATCGGCTGGGGCGTGGGGCGGCACGGGCCGGGCGACAACGTCTTTGCCTATTTCGTGGATCCGTTCGGCTATGTGGTCGAACACACCGCCGAGGTGCTGGAAGTGGACGACAGCTACCGCGTCGGCGGGCCGCAGGATTGGACCTGGCCACCGGGCCGCACCGATCAATGGGGCATCGCCCCACCCAAGACCGACGCCTGCAAGGCCGCCCAGATAGCTGTGGGGTTTGCGCCCATCTGAACCGGAACCACGGCGTGGAGGACGCCAGCGCACAGAGAGGACAAGCAAGCGGACGATGCACCGGGCGCAGGCCCGGACGACAGCAAACGGTCAAGGTTGCAGGCAGGCGGAGCATACGCCCGCCGGACCGGCGCCAAGGATTGTAGGGAGGAAGACATGACGAACTTTCGCAACGGATTGCGCCTCGGTCTAAGGGCCGGGCTAAGCGCTTTGACACTGGCGGCGCTGGTCGCACCGGCCCATGCAGAGATGACGGAGGCCGCACGCGCGTTCCTGACCGATGCCGGGATCGACCCCGCGCTGATCGCCCAGGCCGACGCCGCCAGCGGGGCGGAACTGGACATCCCCGCAGACTGGCTGGAACAGGCCGCCGCCGAGGGGGCCATCGACTTCAGCACCAATGATGCGGCGGGCCATGTGGCCGCCTGGCTGCCGGTGTTCAACGCCCGATACCCAGAGATCGAGATCATCGCCACAGAGACGTCGGGCGCCGCGCGCGCGGTCCAGCCGCTGTTGGCGTTCAAGGCGGGCCAGCTTGTGCGGCACATCGTCGTCAGCTTCGAGGGCTCGCTGGTCGATTACATCGACGCCGACGCGCTGGCAGAGATCGACGACCTGCCCGCCTGGGACACGGTGCCAGAGGAACGCCGCGCGGCGAATGGCACCTATGCCGGGATGCAGAACACCACCTGGTGCTTGGCCTACAACAAGGAATTCATCTCCAAGGACGATCTGCCCGCGACCTGGTGGGACATGGTGGCCGAGAATTCGCCGCTGGCCGGTGGCCGGGTCGGCGCCGCCAACCGCGCCCAGCTATGGACACTGAATCTGTGGACGCATCCCGATTACGGCCCGGAGCGGATGACGAATGAGCTGCTGCCCGCCTTCTTCGACACGCTGAAGCCGCAACTGCGCAAGGAAGGCATCGGCGGCATCGCCAATCTGCTGCTGGTGGGGGAATTTGACGTGGCCCTGCCCGCGCCGAACGATGAAACCGCCGAGATCATGGCCTCTGGCGCGCCCATTGGCTGGCACTGCCCCGAGCCTGTGCCGCAGTATTTCAACCTGATCGGGATGTTCCGCGATTCGCCCACACAATACTCGTCGAAGATCTTTATCAACTGGGTGCTCAGCCAGGAAGGCCAGTTGACGCGTCTGGTCGCGGGCGGCGACGGGCCGGTCCACAAGGATCTGCAAATCGCCGGGGCCGCCGCGCTGGCCGAGGAATTCGCGGGCAAGGACATTGCGCTGCGTACCATAGAAGGGCTGACCACCGAGCTGCCCAAGCTTTACGAGGTGTGGAACCCGCTTTGGGCCAATTCCGGCGGCCCCGCGCGCTGACCCGAAGGCCGAGATGACATCCCCAGCGCCCGAGATCCGGCGCCGGGGACTTTCCTTGCAAGGCGAGAGCAAATGGCAAGCACAGTGACGGACACGGCCAAGGCCCGACCCGCCGGCACCAGACCGGGGCGCAACCTCGTGGCGCGGGTGTTTCCCTGGGTCATCCTGATCCTGGTCGGCACCATGGTGATGGCGCCGCTGTTCTCGCTGGTCGTGGGGGCCTTCAGCCTGTCGCGCCTGCCGAACGAGTTTTCCTTCGACAGCATGGGTCTGGGGAATTTCTACGCTGTCTGGGTCGAGCAGCGCATCGATCAGGTGATCTGGAACACGGTGGTCTATGTGGTCGGCGCCACGATTTTTGGCATCACCACCGCCGCCGTCCTCGCCTGGCTGGTGGAACGCACCGACATGCCCGGCAAGATGTGGATCTATGCCGGGGTGCCCATGGGCATCGCCGTGCCGGGCATCCTGCATGCCATCGCCTGGGTCCTGCTGCTCAGCCCCCGGTCGGGCTTTATCAATCGCGGCTGGAAATCCCTGACCGGATCGCCTGACGCGCTGTTCGACGTCTATTCCATGGGCGGCCTGATCTTTGCCGAGGGGCTGCGGCTGGTGCCGGTGGCCTTTCTGATGCTGGTCCCGCTGATGCGCTCGATGGACCCGTCGCTGGAAGAAGCGGCCGCCACCAGCGGCGCCAGCCCCCTGCGCGCCACCCGCCGGGTGACCTTTGCGCTGCTGCTGCCGGGACTGCTGGCGATCAGCATCTTTCAGGCGATCACCGCCATCGAGAATTTCGAGGTTCCCGGCGTGCTGGGGCTGCCGGTGAACCTGCATGTCTTTTCCACCCGCGTGTTCAATCTGGTGGACAATATCGGGACCATCCCCGCCTTCGGTCAGGCCAATGCGGCAGCGGTCTTTTACCTGGCGATCGCGCTGGTGATCTCGTTTTTCTACTTGCGCCTCGTGCGCCATTCCGAGCGCTATTCGATCATCACCGGCAAGGGCTATACCCCGCGCGCCGTGCGTCTGGGTCGCTGGCGTGTCCCGGCGCTGCTGGCAGCGATCCTGTTTTTGGTGGTGACCATCTTGCTGCCGTTCCTGGTGCTTTTATATGTCTCGCTGGTGGGCTATCTGCGCCAGCCAAGCTGGGAGGCGATCCAGTCCTTCACGCTGAAACACTACGAGGCGGTGTTCAACCAGCCCCGCGCCGCCCGGGTGCTGGTCAACACGCTGTGGGTGACGCTGCTGACGTCGACCACCGTCACGGTGCTGTCCTTTGTCGTCGCCTATATCGTCGTGCGCACCCGGTTCCGCGCCCGCTACGCGCTGGATGTCCTGTCCTTCGTGCCGCATTCGATCCCGGGCATCGTGCTGGGTCTGGCGCTGTTCTGGCTGCTGCTGCAGTTCGACGCGCTGACCGGCGCCAAGACCTTTGGTACCGTCTATGCGCTGGTGCTGGGCTTTACGGTGCTGTTCCTCGCCTATGCCGTGCGCGCGATGAGCGTCGCGATGATCCAGGTCCATCCGGATCTGGAAAACGCCGCCAAGGTCAGCGGCGCGCCCCCCTGGCGCATCGCCCTGCGGATCTTTGGCCCGCTGCTGATGCCCACGCTGGTCGGGATCTGGATCTATGTGGCGATGCTGTCGGTGCGCTTCATCAGCCTACCGCTGATCCTCAGCCAGGGTGGCAACAACGAGGTGCTGGGGGTGATGATCTGGTCGCTTTGGGACAACGGCAACATCAATGCCGTGGGCGCCATCGGCATCATGCTGATGTCCGCCATGTTCGCGCTGGCGCTGGTGATGCGGGTCTTCGGCTTCAACAATCAGCGCGGGGGCGCCCTATGATCGAGATCGAGGATCTGCACGTCCGGTTCAACTCCGACAAGGGCATCGTCCATGCCGTGCGTGGCGTGTCGATCCATGTGGCGGAGGGAGAGTTCTACACCCTTCTGGGCCCCTCGGGCTGCGGCAAGACCACAAGCCTGCGCTGCATCGCGGGGCTGGAGACGCCAAGTTCGGGCCGGATCACCATCGGCGGCAATGTGGTGCATGAGTCCGCGCGCGGGCTGACGGTGCCGACCCACAAGCGCGATCTGGGGATGGTGTTCCAGTCCTACGCGATCTGGCCGCATATGACGGTGTTCGAAAACGTCGCCTTCCCGCTGCGCGAAGTGCGCCCCAAGCTGACCGAGGCAGAGATCCGGCGGCGGGTGCAGAACGCGCTGGAACTGGTGCAGCTGTCGGGCTACGACCAGCGGCCGGCGCCGTTCCTCAGCGGCGGGCAACAGCAGCGGCTGGCGCTCGCCCGGGCCATCGTCGGCGAAACGCGGGTGGTGCTGTTCGACGAGCCGCTGTCCAATCTCGACGCCAAGCTGCGGGCAGAGACCCGGCTGGAACTGCGCCGTCTTGTGAAGCGGCTCAACATGACCGCGCTCTATGTGACCCATGACCAGACAGAGGCACTGACCATGGCCGACCGCGTCGCCATCATGCGCGACGGCGAGATCGTGCAAGAGGCCTCGCCCACCCGGATCTACAAGCGCCCCAATTCGCGCTTTGTCGCCAGCTTCATCGGCCAGTGCAACTTTGAGACGGGAACGGTAGAGCGGGCCGCCGATGGCAACGGGCCGGGGTCGGTCGGCACGGCCTGGGGCAAGGTCGGTTTCAGCGAGGGCGCCGGCGCGACGGTCGGGTCCAGTGTCACGGTCGCGCTACGGCCCGAGAATGTGCGCCTGGCGGGTGTCAACGGGATGGCGGGCGACTTTGGCCTGACGGGCACGATCACAGAGATCGTTTTTCTGGGCGAGGCGCTGGAATGCCGTGTGCAGGCGGGCGGCGCCGATCTGATGGCCCGGCTGCATCCCGACGCGCCAGTCGCGGTCGGGCAGACCATTGACCTGATGGTGCGGCCCGAGGATGTCTCGATCCTGACGGCCTGACGGCCTGGGCGCCCGACCGCCATAGACCCAAGCACCCGGCCTCCGCAGGTCGATGCACTCGACCGGCGCAAGCGAAAGCGCCCGACCGCGATGGCTGCAAGCGTCTGGCCGCTGGCCGAAAGGGCACGCGGGGGGGTTGCGCCCCCTGCCCTTGCGCCCGCATCCTGCCGCCAGTCCCGTTCAAGGAGGCCCGCCATGTCCGCCCCTGCCCTCAGCCATGACCAGATCCGCGAGATCGTCCGCGATCTGGCCGACCGCCAGCTGCGCCCCGAAGCCGCGCAAATTGACCGGACAGAGGCCTATCCCTTTCACCACGCCAAGGCCTTGGCAGAGGCGGGGATCAACGGCATGTGGATCCCGGTGGAATATGGCGGCAAGGGTGTCGGGTTCGAAGGCGTCTGCATCGCGGTGGAAGAGGCCGCCAAGGCCTGCGGCATCTCGGGCCGGATCGTGGTGGACACCAATATGGGCGCCGTGCCCGCGATCCTGACCTATGGGACCGAGGCGCAGAAACGCCTCGCTGCCGAGCTTGTGCTGGGCGGCGACAAACCGGCGATCTGCTTTACCGAACCGGGCGCCGGGTCCGATGCCACTGGCATGACCACCCGGGCGGACAAGGTGGGCAACGGCTATGTGCTGAACGGGACCAAACACTGGATCACGGGGGCCGGCATTTCGGAACTCTATCTGGTTCTGGCGCAAGTCTATGAGAAGAAAGAACATCAGGGCATCGGCTCGTTCCTGATCCGCGCGGGCACCGACGGGCTGCGGGTGGGCGGGCGGATCCCGGCGATGGGGCTGCGCGGCATTCCCGAAGGCTTCCTGCATCTCGAAGATTGCGCCGTCTCCGCCGATGCGCTGCTGTTGCCAGAAGCTGGGCTGCGCAAGGGCTTTGGCCAGATCATGCGGGCCTATAACTCGCAGCGCATCGGCGCGGGCACCGTGGCGCTGGGGATCGCCCAGGCCGCCTATGAAGAGGCGCTGCGGTTTGTCGACGCGCGCGAACAATTCGACCGTCCGATTTCCGAATTCCAGGGGGTGCAGTGGATGCTGGCGGATATGTCCATCGGGCTGCGTGCCGCCCGGCTGATGCTGCATGACACCGCCCGCGCCTCGAATCCGTTTCCCGACATGGTCGGATCGGCGCAGGCCAAGATCTTTACCGCCGAGATGGCGATCAAGGTCACCAATGACGCGCTGCAATTGCATGGCGCGGCGGGCTACGGGCGCGACTTGCCGTTGGAACGGATGGTGCGCGACGCGCGAATGTTCACCATCGGCGGCGGCACCACGCAGATCCTGCGCAACATGGTGGCGGGAGGGATCCTGGACCGAAAGCTGCCACAAACTCGCGACGGCCATCTGCACTGACCCAGCCGTCGGGCAAAAGCGCCGGGCCAGAGCGCCAGACCAAAGCGTCGGGCCGAACGCGCAACGGCGCGACCGCTGCGGCGATCCGCTCGCTGTCTTTCCGGCGGGCGTTCGCTAGATAAGACAGGTCGGAAGGAAAGTGCCATGCTGCTGACGGTTGAACAGGTCGAGAAATCCTATCCCGCGGCCGATGGGCCGATCCCGGTGCTGCGTGGGGTCGATCTGACGCTGGACGCAGGCCAGACGCTGGCGCTGACCGGCGAATCCGGGTCGGGCAAAAGCACGCTGCTGCATCTTGTGGGTGGGCTTGACGTGGCCACCGGCGGCACGATCCGGCTGGCGGGGCAAGAGGTGACACGGCTGGACGATACCGGCCGCGCCGCCCTGCGCCGCCGCACCGTGGGTGTGATCTTTCAGCAGTTCAACCTGATCCCCTCGCTCGATGTGGGGGCGAATATCGCCTTTCAGGCGCGGCTTGCGGGCGCCATCGACGCGCACCGGATCGCCGCGCTGACCGATGCGCTGGGGCTGACGCCCTATCTGCGCGCCTATCCCGAAACCCTGTCGGGCGGCCAGCAACAGCGTGTAGCGATTGCCCGGACCCTGGCCGCGCGCCCGCAGCTTGTGCTGGCCGACGAGCCTACCGGCAATCTGGACGAGGCGACGGCGGGCCTTGTGCTGGACCAGATGCAGGCGCTGGTGGCAGAAACGGGGGCGGCGCTGATGCTGGTGACCCATTCCGCTGCGGTGGCCGCCCGGATGGACCGGCGCCTGCATCTTAGCCAGGGGCGGCTGGCGTGACCCGCACGGTTTTGCTGGCGCTGTGGTCGCATTGGCGGCGCAACCCCTTGCAATTTTTCACGCTTGTGGCCGGTCTGGCGCTGGCCACCGCGCTGTGGTCGGGCGTGCAGGCGGTGAATTCCGAGGCCCGCGCCAGCTATGACGCGGCGGCGGCCACGGTGGGCGAAGGCCGGTTCGATCAGCTGTTGCCGCGCGCGGGCGATGCCATCCCGCAGGCCACCTATGTGGCGCTGCGGCGGGCGGGCTGGCTCGTCGGCCCCGTGCTGGAGGGTCAGCTGTGGACGGGCGAGGAGAGCCTGCGCATCGTCGGCATCGACCCGTTGACGGCGCCCGGCGGCCTTGGCCCGGTGACGCTGGATGACGCGGCGGATGTGGATGTCGTCGACATCCTCTCTGGCCGCGTCCTGATCGCCCATCCCGACGCGGTCGCGGCGCTGTCGCAGATCACCAATTTGCGGATCGTGGCCGATGCCGATGTGGCCCCCGGCACCGCAATCACCGATATCGGCGTGGCGCAAGACCTGCTGGACCGGCCCGGAGAGATCAGCCGCCTGATGATCGCCGAAACCCAGCCCCTTGGCCGCGCGCCGCTGGCAGAGCTCGCGCCGGATCTGGTGCGCCAGGCCGCCCAAGCGGGCAGCGAGGTGGGGCGGCTGACCGACAGCTTTCACCTGAACCTCACCGCCTTTGGCCTGCTCAGCTTCGCCGTCGGGATCTTCATCGTGCATGGCGCCATCGGCCTGGCATTTGAGCAACGGCGCGGGATGATCCGGACAATGCGGTCGCTGGGGGTGCCGCTGCGGCGTCTGGTGGCGCTGATGGCGGCGGAACTGGCGCTGCTGGCGCTGCTGGCGGGCGCCGCCGGGGTGGCGCTGGGCTATGTCATCGCGGCGCTGTTGCTGCCGGATGTGGCCGCCACGCTGCAAGGGCTGTACGGCGCGCAGGTCGCGGGCACGCTGCAATTGCGACCCGCGTGGTGGCTGTCGGGGTTGGCGATCGCGATGGGCGGCGCCGCGCTGGCCGGAGGCGGCGCGCTGTGGCAGATCGCGCGGATGCCCCTGCTGGCCAGCGCCCGACCGCGCGCCTGGGCCATGGTCTCAGGCCGCCGCCGCTGGCTGCAGGGCGGCGCGGCGCTGGCGCTGCTGGTGCTGGCGGCGGCGCTGGCGGTCTGGGGCAGCGGGCTGACCGGCGCCTTCGTCCTGCTGGGCAGCCTGCTGATCGGCGCAGCTCTGGCCCTGCCGATCCTGCTGGACCGGGGGCTGGCACTGGCGCAGGGGCGCGCGGGCGCCGTGGTCTGGGAATGGTTCTGGGCCGACACCCGCCAGCAGCTTCCCGGCCTTAGCCTGGCGCTGATGGCGCTGCTGCTGGCGATGGCGGCGAATGTCGGCGTCTCGACGATGGTGTCTAGCTTTCGGCTGACCTTCACCGGCTTTCTCGATCAACGCCTTGCGTCGGATCTGTATGTCACCGTCGACAGCGCCGAACGCGGCACCGCGCTGGAGGCCTTTGCCGCCCCGCGCACCACCGCCGTCCTGCCCCTTCTGTCGGTGGAAACGCGGCTGGCGGGCCTGCCGGCCAACCTGCTGGGGATGCGGGTCGGGCCGACCTATTCCGACAATTGGGTGTTCCTCGCCTCTGACGGCGCGGTGTGGGACCGGGTCGCGGCGGGCGAGGCGGTGATCATCAACGAACAGCTCGCCTACCGCGCCGGGATCTGGCTGGGCGACCGGCTGAGCGTCGGTGCGGGCGTGACCTTGCCGATTGCCGGGATCTTTGGCGATTACGGCAACCCGGTGGGTCAGGCCAACATCTCTGAACCGCTGTTCCGCCAACTCTTTCCCGACAGCGCGGCGACCCGCTTTGGACTGCGCGCCGAGGATCCCGCCGCCCTGCGCCGCGCTCTGATCGACGACTTTGGCGTAGCAGAGGGCAACATCGTCAACCAGGCGCGGATCAAGGCGTTTTCGCTGGATGTGTTCGAGCGGACCTTTACCGTTACCGGCGCGCTGAACGTGCTGACGCTGGCGGTGGCGGCCTTTGCGATCCTGATGAGCTTGCTGACCCTGGCCGCGTTGCGCGTGCCACAGCTCGCGCCGGCCTGGGCGCTGGGGCTGACCCGCCGGACGCTTGGGCGGCTGGAGCTGGTGCGTGCCATGGTGCTGGCGGTGCTGACGGCGGCGCTGGCCCTGCCGCTGGGGCTGGCGCTGGCCTGGGTGTTGCTGGCGCTGATAAACGTGCAGGCCTTTGGCTGGAAACTGCCGATGTATTTCTTCCCGGGCAGCTATGCCTTGCTGGGGGTGTTCGCGCTGGTGGCGGCGCTGCTGGCGGCGATCTGGCCCGCCTGGCGGCTGGCCCGCACCCCGCCCGCCGATCTGCTGAAGGTGTTTGCCAATGAACGCTAGACGTCTGCTCGTCCTGCTTGTGCTGTTGATGCCCTTGTCCGCGCTGGCGCAGGGCTTTGCCGGTTTGGGCAGCGATGCCGAGGGCTTTGCCTATCCCCAGCCTGCGCCGGACTTCGACTTTCCCGCCGACCACGGCGCGCATCCCGATTTCCGCATTGAATGGTGGTATCTGACGGCCAATCTGACCGGCCCCGACGGCAGCGATTATGGCCTGCAATGGACGCTGTTCCGCTCTGCCCTGGCGCCAGAGGCGGGCGCGGGCTGGAACGCGCCGCAGATCTGGTTCGGCCATGCCGCCGTCACCACGCCCAGCGACCACTACATCTCGGAACGCTATGCGCGGGGCGGGATCGGTCAGGCAGGGGTGACCACCCAACCGTTCGCCGCCTGGATCGACGAATGGCAGATGGCCGGCGACAGCTTCGACCGGATGCGCCTGACCGCCAGCGCGCCCGACTTTGCCTATGACGTCGCGCTCAGCGCCGAGGGGCCGCTGGTGTTCCACGGCGACGGCGGCTTTTCGGTGAAATCCGCGGCGGGTCAGGCCAGCTATTACTATTCCCAGCCGTTCTTTCAGGTGACCGGCACGCTGACCCTGCCCGGCGGCGAGGTGCCCGTCACCGGCACGGCCTGGCTGGACCGGGAATGGTCCTCGCAGCCGCTGGCCGAGGATCAGGTGGGGTGGGATTGGTTTTCGCTGTCTTTCGACACGGGCGACAAGTTGATGGGCTTTCTGCTGCGCGACACCCTTGGCGGGGCATTCCGGGTGGCCACCTGGATCGCCCCCGATGGCACGACCACGCCCTTTCCCGACGGGGCGTTCAACGCCGAACCCCTGGACGAGACCCTGGTCGCCGGGCGCGAGGTGCCGACGCGCTGGCGGGTGACGCTGCCAGACAAGGCGCTGGACGTCACGGTCGAGGCGATCAACCCGCGGGCCTGGATGGCCCTGACCGTGCCCTATTGGGAAGGGCCGGTGACGGTGACCGGCAGCCACAACGGGCGCGGCTATCTGGAGATGACGGGCTACGACTGACGCTGTTTGACCGCGCTGGCCGCCGGTGTCGTTCGAGTGCGCTGTTCAAGCATGCCGGGCGAGTGTGCGGCCCGGCCGCCTTTCCCGCCCGTGCAAGCGAACCGTGTTGGCCAATCGCACTGGCCAACCGTACCGACGATCCGCATTGGCCCGCCCGTGCTGGCCGACCGTCACGTCACCGGCGGCTGGCTTGAAAGAAACGCCAGAAAATCGTCGCAGACGCAGCGCCCCGCGCGGTCCAGCAGAGCGGCGCCATGGGCCGGGCGGGCCAGCGCGGAATGCGCCCCGACGCGGCCATCGGGAAACTCGGCCCGGTGCAGGTCGGGCGGGCCATGCCTGTCGCCTGCCCGGGCGGCGATATCCTCGGCGCTGAGCTTGCGGGGCGGGTCTGTGGCTTCTCCGGCTGGCACACTCCGGTACAGCGCCTGGGTGATCGCCACTTCGGAGGGCGTGGCATGCACCCCCTCCCACGCGCCGTAATACTCGGTGCGCAGAGCGTTGACCGGCGCGAAATCCCACCAGCTGCGGATGCGGATATCTTGGCGCGTCCCGGCGACCCGGCGCATCGGGGCAAGGTTCGCGCCATGGGCGTTGAGCACATAGATATGGCCAAAGCCCTGCGCCGTCAGCCCGTCCAGGATCTCGGCAAACAGGGCCGCGAACAGCGGTTCCGAGATCGACAGCGTGCCGGGAAAGGCCGTATTGAAGGGCGCTGGTGTATAGGCCAGTGTCGGCGCCACCAAAGCGGCGGCACGGGTGGCGGCTGTTTCGGCAATGGCGGTGGCGCAGAGCGCATCCGTACCGATCAGACCCATCGGCCCGTGCTGTTCGGTCGAGCCCACGGGCAGCAGGATGCCATCCGTCCGAGTCAAATAGGCGGCAACCTCGGGCCAGGTTGCGCGGTCAAGCCGCATCGCACCGCCTCCGGCGACATGAGATCCGGCAAAACGGGGCCCAGCCAAAAGAAGTACGGCCAAACGGGCCCCGGCACAGAGGCGCCCTGCCAGACGCTGCCCTGCCAGATCGCGCCGGGTAAAATGGCCTCCTGCTCGCCGCCGCTGGCCGAGGTCGCACCCAGCAAAAAGGCGCGCGCAGCGGCTGCGGCCCCTTTCCGAAAGTCATGGTCAGACTGATCAAAGGCCCCACTTGGCCCTTGTTTCGTCAAAGAAACCAGTGGCTTCCTTCATCTCGATCCAGTGGTTCACGTAGTTGATCCAGACCTGATCGTCCTGCGGCACGATCGCGGCAATCACCGAGGGGTTGCGCGCGGGGGCGTTCTTGACCCGGACGATATCGAACTTCTGCGCCAAGGTCGCGCCTTCGATGTTCGAGGTCAGGAACACATCCGCCCGCCCCGCGATCACTTCCTGATAGCCCCGCGCCGGGCCTTCGACCAGCTTCAGCTCGGCATTCGGGAACCAATCGGCGGCCATGGTCTGGAACGTGGTGCCCAGCGTGGTCGAGACCACCACACCCTCTTGGTTGATCGACTCGTAGCCGTCGAATTTGTCGGCATTCTCGGCCATCGTGAACGGATAGATCACCGCCATCAGATAGCTGTCGGTGAACCCGGCCACCTTGGCGCGCGACGGCGAGATCGAGGCGGAGCCGGTGATGTGGTACTTGCCCGAGACGACGCCGTTGACCAGCGTCTTCCAGTCGGTGGGCACGAATTCCACCTCGACTCCCATGTCCTTGGCCAGCTCTGTCATCACGTCGATGTCAAAGCCCTTGTAGCTGTTGCTGGCCGGGTCGCGGACGGACATCGGGTTCCAGTCGCCCGTGGTGCCGACCTTCAGTACGCCGCTGTCCAGAATCTCGTTCAGCGCCGATTGCGCCGTCGCGCCGACGGCCATCCCAAGGCTGAGCGCGCCTGCCGCAATTGCAGTCATCCAATGCTTCATTTTCGGTCTCCCTCTTGTGGCACGGGCTTGGATCCCGCTTTGCAGCTTGAACTAGGGAACAAAGCTCCGTTAACCTCAAGGACAATCTTCCCTTGGCGGGAAGCGAGGGGAACGAATGGCCGCAAATGCCGCTGAAAACGCCATCCAGATGATCGGCGTGAACAAATGGTTCGGCGATTTCCACGTCCTCAAGGACATCGACCTGACCGTTGGCACCGGCGAGAAAGTGGTTATCTGCGGGCCGTCCGGATCGGGAAAATCGACCGTCGTGCGCTGCATCAACCGGCTGGAGGCGCATCAGAAAGGCGACATCCTGGTGAACGGCGCCGCCGTGTCCAGCAAGCCCGAGGATCTGATGGGCGAGGTCGGTATGGTGTTCCAGCAGTTCAACCTGTTCCCGCATCTGACGGTGCTGCAGAACCTGACGCTGGGCCCGATGAAGGCCCGCGGTCTGTCCCGCGCCGATGCGGAAAAGCGGGCGATGGTCTATCTGGAAAAGGTGAAGATCCCTGAACAGGCCAACAAGCGTCCAATGCAATTGTCCGGCGGCCAGCAGCAGCGCGTCGCGATTGCCCGGTCGCTGTGCATGGAACCCAAGGTGATGCTGTTCGACGAGCCGACCTCGGCCCTGGATCCGGAAATGATCTCGGAGGTGCTCGATGTGATGGTCAAGCTGGCCGAGGACGGGATGACGATGGTGGTTGTCACCCATGAGATGGGGTTTGCCCGAAAGGTGGCCGACAAGATGGTGTTCATGGACGCAGGCGAAATCGTCGAAACCGCCCCGCCCGAAGAATTCTTCGCCGCGCCGAAATCGCAGCGCTGCAAGACCTTCCTTAGCCAGATCCTGAGCCACTGATGCGGACATTTCTTGCCCTTTGCGTCCTGCTGGCCCTGTCGGGATGTGCCTCCTCGACCAATTGGGGCTGGTATGTGATCGACCCCAGGACGCCGGGCGGCTGGACCAACGTCAAGTTCCTGATCAACGGGATGGGCGCCACGATCCTGATCTCGGTGATCGCGGCCGCGCTGTCGATGGTGATTGGTATGGTCGTCGCCCTGCCCGGCCTGTCGGACCGCTGGGGCATCCGCCTGATCAACCGGGTCTATGTCGAATTCGTCCGCGCCATCCCGCTGCTGCCAATGCTGTTCTGGGTGTTCTACGGCCTGCCGATCATCTTCAAGTCGATGGGCCTGAACATCCCCATCGACCCGTTCTGGGGCGCGATCATCACCCTTGCGATCTCTGACAGCGCCTTTACCGCCGAGATCTACCGTGCCGGCATCCAATCCATCGCGCGCGGCCAGAAAGAGGCCGCGCAGACCGTCGGTCTGAACTATTACCAAACGATGCGCTATGTGGTGCTGCCGCAAGCGATCCGCCGGATCCTGCCGCCCCTGGCGAACCAGTTCATCTATATCGTCAAGATGTCGGCCTTCGCCTCGGTCATCGGTATGCAGGAGCTGACCCGCCGCGCCAACGAACTGGTGGTCACCGAATACCGCCCGCTGGAGATCTACACGCTGCTGATCCTGGAATATCTGGTGCTGGTGCTGATCATCAGCGCAGGCGTGCGCTGGCTGGAACGCCGCATGGGATCGGACGAAAGGGGATAGCGCGATGGATTGGGAAGCCTTCATGGACCAGACAATCGCCAATTGCTCCGGTCTGGCCAAGGAAATCCCCGACACGGTGGCGGCGTTCAATAAAATGGGCGCCGGAGCCAAGGCATCGGGCGCGCTGGACGAGAAGACCAAAGAGATCATGGCTCTGGGCATCGCCATCGCGACCCGCTGCGACAGTTGCATCGGCTTTCACGTCAAGTCGCTGATCCGCCTGGGCCTGACCCGCCCGGAATTGTGCGAGGCGCTGGCAATGGCGATGTATATGGGCGGCGGCCCGTCCTATGCCTATTCCGCCAAGGCGCTGCACGCCTATGACACGTTCACGTCCGCCAAAACCTAGACGCGAGGACCGCAGATGAGCGCCTGGATCCACATGATCCCCGACGAAGAGGCCGACGAGCGGCTGATAGAGATGCTGGACGGCGCCCGCACACCGCATGGCACCGTCGATACGGTCATGCGCGTGCATTCCCTCCGGCCCGCGACGATGCGCGGTCATGTGGCGCTGTACCGCTCGGTCCTGCACAGCGACGAAAACGCCCTGCCGTTCTGGTTTCTCGAAGTGGTGGCCAGCTACACCTCGATCCTGAACGATTGCACCTATTCGCTGACCCATCACTTCATGAATGTCCGCAACCTGTTGCGCGACCAGCCCCGGTCCGACCGGATCTTCACCGCCCTCAAGGCGCATCGCCCCGAGGATGAATTCGGCGGCAAGGAGCTGGCCCTGCTGCGCTATGCGGGCAAGCTGACAACCGACGTGGGCAAAATGGTGAAATCCGATTTCGAGGCGCTCAAGATCGCCGGCTGCGAGGATGGCGAGATCCTCGAGGTCAATCAGGTCTGCGCCTATTTCAACTATTCCAACCGGTTGCTGAACGGTCTGGGCTGCACGACCGACGGCGATGTCATCGGATTTTACAAAGGCGACGACTAAAGCCCGTCGCGCCGGATCGACACCGCAGGTCGGACCAGACGCACTGCCTGCCTCGGCCGAGCACGTGGGTGCACATCACCGGACGCACATTCTTGTGGCAGATCCCGCCACGACAGCGGTAAGTCTTGGCATCCTCCCTTGCACGGAAGCGCCCGGATATGACCCACCCCATGCATGGCTCGAACCCGTTCAAGATCGGCGTGTTCTCCCTGAACGCCGATGGCGGCCTGACCCTGACCAAAGTCCCCGAACGCTGGACCGCCAGCTGGCCCGACATCGTCGCCGCAGCCCAGATCGCCGACCAGGCGGGCCTCGACTTCCTCCTGCCAATCGCCCGCTGGAAGGGCTATGAGGGCGAAACCAACTCGCGCCAGCACAGCTACGAAACCTTCACCTTCGCCGCCGCGCTGGCCGGGGTGACGGAGCGGATCGCCCTGTTCTCCACCGTCCACGTACCGATGGTGCACCCCCTCTTCGCCGCCAAGGCCCTGGCCACCATCGACCATGCCGCGGCCGGACGAGCGGGCCTGAACATCGTGGCCGGCTGGAACCCCGACGAATTCGCCATGTTCGGCCTGAACAAATCAGACGCCCCCTATGCCCAGGCCGCGGAATGGATCGGGATCGTGGAACGGCTCTATACAGCCGACGCCCCCTTCGACCACAGCGGAACCTACTATCAACTCACCCAGGCCGCGACCGACCCAAAACCCCTGCAGCGCCCCCGCCCGGTGACGCTGAACGCGGCCTTTTCCCCCCCGGGCCGCGATTTCGCCGCCGCTCATGCGGATTTCCTGTTCACCACCTTCAAATCGATCGACGCAGGCCAGGACACGATCGCCGATGTCACCCGCCGCGCCGCCCAAACCGGGCGCCAGGTCGGCGTCTTCACCACCACCCATGTGGTCTGCCGTCCTGGCAAAGACGAGGCAGAGGCCTATTACCATCGCTACACCGTGACCGAAGCCGACACCGCCGCGCTGGATTACATGACCGCGACCCAGTCACAGAACGCCAGCTCCCACGACCCCGAAACCTACCGCCGCCACCGCCAGCGCTTCGCCGGGGGGGCGGGCACCTACCCGCTGGTCGGCACCCCCGAAGACATCGCCGCCCAGATGGTCCAGATGCACAAGGCAGGCTTTGCAGGCACAACCGTCAGCTTTGTCAACTTCCGCCAAGAGCTGCCCTATTTCTGCAAGACGGTCCTGCCCCTGCTCCGGGAGTCCGGCCTACGCGCCTGATCCGCGCACGTCCCTTCCCGCCATCCAAACCCGCAAGCCCGCCACAATCAAAACGCCCCACCCCATTCTTCTGGCCAAAAATACTCCAGGGGGG
>CAYGRI010000073.1:0-13221 GCA_964352155.1 uncultured Maritimibacter sp.
CTTTAACCAATCGGCGTGCATCATGTGGCTTGTGCATTGAACATTGCCAGCTTTTGCGACATTTTCCGCGCAAAGCAAAGACACGAAGGGGGCAGTTGCGTGACCGGGTCGGAAGCAGCTTCGACAAGTAAGAAATATGGGCGAGTGTTACTGAAGATTTCCGGGGAGGCCCTGATGGGCGACCAGGGATTCGGCCTGCACCCGCCAACGGTGATGCGCATCGCCAACGAGGTGAAGGCGGTTCACGACCTGGGCGTCGAGATCTGCATGGTCATCGGGGGCGGCAACATCTTTCGCGGCCTCGCCGGCAGCGCCCAGGGGATGGAGCGGACGACCGCCGACTACATGGGGATGCTGGCGACCGTCATGAATGCCCTCGCGATGCAATCCGCACTGGAGGGGCTGGGCGTCTACACTCGGGTGATCAGCGCGATCCGGATGGACGAGGTGGCCGAACCCTACATCCGCCGCCGCGCCGTCCGCCATCTGGAGAAAAAGCGCGTCTGCATCTTCGCCGCGGGAACCGGCAACCCCTATTTCACCACCGACACCGCAGCTACCCTGCGCGCGAACGAGATGTCCTGCGAGGCGATCTTCAAGGGCACCAAGGTCGATGGTGTCTACGACATGGATCCGGTCAAGCACCCCGAGGCCGTCCGCTATGACCGGGTCACCTATGACGAGGTGCTGCAAAAGCACCTGAAGGTCATGGATGCCTCGGCGATCGCGCTGGCGCGGGACAACAACCTGCCGATCATCGTGTTCTCTCTGGATGAACCGGGCGGTTTCTGCGGCATCCTGGCGGGGCAGGGGACCTATACGACAGTCCACTCCTGACCACGGCCAAAGGGCGGCGCCCCGCGCCCGTCAAATCGGGTGACGCCGCCGCGAAGGCCTAAACCACTTACAATTATTTATCGTCGTCGGTATAACGACCCTGTGAAGCAATGCCCGAACGACCAGCAGATACGAGCAAGAGCGATGACAGACGAAATTGAAATCGACCTGGACGATCTGGAACGTCGGATGGTGGGGGCGATGGCCTCGCTGCGGCAGGAATTCGCGTCGTTGCGGACCGGGCGGGCCTCTGCCTCTATGGTGGAGCCGATCACGGTTGACGCCTACGGGGCGCAGACGCCGATCAACCAGGTGGGCACGGTCAACGTGCCGGAACCTCGGATGGTCACCATCAATGTCTGGGACAAGGCGCTGGTCAACAAGGTGGAAAAGGCGATTCGCGAATCCGGGCTTGGCATCAATCCGCAGATGAACGGCACGATCATCATGCTGCCGATCCCCGAGCTGAACGAAGAGCGGCGGCGCGAGTTGACCAAGGTGGCCGGGAATTATGCAGAGAACGCCCGGGTCGCCGTGCGCAACGTGCGCCGCGACGGGATGGAACAGCTAAAGAAGGCCAAGGCCGCCGGCATGTCCGAAGATGAGCAAAAGCTCTGGCAGGACGAGATCCAGGAGCTGACGGACAAGCATATCAAGGGCGTGGATGAAGCGCTTGAGAACAAGCAAAGTGAGATCATGCAGGTCTAGCAACCTGCTGGCCGCACCATGTTTTCCCCGTAATCAGTAATTACTTTTGGAATTGACGGCAGGAGCAGGCTTTTGAATGCGATGATGCAAAAGGCACCGCGGCATGTGGCGCTGATCATGGACGGCAACGGGCGGTGGGCGCAGGCGCGCGGCCAGCCCCGGCTGTTCGGTCACCACGCGGGCGCCAAGCGCGTCAGGGAGATCGTGCGCTGCTGCCCGGACATCGGGGTGAAATATGTCACGATCTTTGCGTTCTCGACCGAAAACTGGAAGCGGACCCAATCCGAAGTCGCCGGGTTGATGAGCCTGTTCCGCCGCTACATCCAGCGCGAGGCGCGCGATCTGCTGGCCGAAGGGGTGCGGGTGCGCTTTATCGGTGACCGGGTGCAGCTGGATTCCAAGCTGGCGCGTCTGATGGACGAGCTGGAGCTGCTGACCTCGAAGAACGAAAAGGTGCATCTGACGATCGCCCTTAACTACGGCGGGCGGGACGAGGTGGCCCGCGCCACCCGTCGGCTGGCCCGCGAAGTGGCCGCCGGGCGGCTCGATCCCGAAGCGGTGGATGACGAGACGCTGGCCCGCTATCTCGACACGCAATTCCTGCCCGATCCCGATCTCGTGATCCGCACCAGTGGCGAGGCACGGATTTCAAACTTTCTCCTGTGGCAATCCGCCTATGCCGAGTACGAATTCGTCGATACCTTGTGGCCCGATTTCACGCGCGAGATCTTCAGCGACATCGTCAAGGTCTTTGCAGAGCGCGAGCGTCGGTTCGGTGCCGTTCTGACATGACAGCCGACGGGCGCAGCTGGGACGATCTGCGCCCGCGTATCGTGACCGGCGTGTTGCTGGCATTAGGCGGGATCGGTGTCGTCTGGGCGGGCGGCACCGTTTTTGCTTTGGTCGCGGCGCTGGCGGCGGGCATCATGACCTGGGAAATCGCCTCTATGATTGCGCCGGACAAGCGTGCCGAGGCGATGCAGCTTGCCGTTCTGGCCGCCGCCGCCGTTCTGCTGGCCCGCGCCTTGCCAGATGTCGCGACTTTCCCGATTCTGGCCGCGCCGGTTCTGGTCGGCGCCGGGCTGCTGCGGCGGCATCCGGTGATGTTCGTGCTGTATGGTTTCGCTGTTCTGGTCGCCTGCTATGGTCTGGTCTGGGCGCGCGACAGCTATGGCGTTGTCTGGCTGTTCTGGCTGGTCATCACCGTCGCTGTCACCGACATCGCCGGGTATTTCGCCGGGCGCAGTCTGGGTGGGCCAAAGTTCTGGCCCGCCATCAGCCCGAAAAAGACCTGGTCCGGCATCGTCGCGGGCTGGATCGCCGCGGCGCTCGTCAGCGGGGTCTTCTATGCCATCACCGATGCCGGGAAGGATCTGTTCTGGATTGCGGCTGTTCTCAGCTTCTCCTCGCAAATGGGTGATATTGCGGAAAGTTTCCTGAAGCGGCGGATGGGAGTCAAGGACAGTTCCAACCTGCTTCCGGGGCATGGCGGGCTGCTGGACCGGTTTGACGCGCTCTTGGGCGGCGCTTTGTTCATGCTGCTGACGGCGCTGGTCGTTGATGTGCCGGATCTGACCTTCTGAGATGGCCCGCCGTGTCACGATCTTCGGGGCCACCGGCTCTATCGGCCAGAACACCATCGACCTGATCGCGCGCGAGCCCGATGGCTACCGGGTGGTGGCGCTGACGGGCGGGCACAACATCGCGCAGCTGGCCGCCGATGCCCGCAGCCTTGGCGCCGAGATCGCGGTGACGGCCCATGACGAGCGGCTGGAGGATCTGCGCGCGGCGCTGGCCGGGTCCGGGGTTGCGGCGGCGGCGGGGCAGGGCGCCTTGCTGGAAGCGGCGGCGCGCCCGGCGGATTGGATTATGTCGGGCATCGTGGGCGCCGCCGGTCTGGCGCCGGGCTTTGCCGCGCTGAAACAGGGCAGCGTGCTGGCGCTGGCCAACAAGGAAAGCCTCGTCACCGCCGGTCCGCTGCTGATGGCAGAGGCGCGGCGGCATGGCGCCCAGATCCTGCCGGTGGACAGTGAACATTCGGCGGTGTTCCAGGCGCTGGCGGGCGAAGACCCCGCCACCATAGAGCGGATCGTGATCACCGCCTCTGGCGGCGCCTTCCGCGACTGGCCTCTGGAGGATCTGGCAAATGCCACACCGGAACAGGCGGCGACGCATCCCAATTGGGCGATGGGGCAGCGGATCACCATTGACAGCGCGTCCATGTTCAACAAGTCCCTAGAGCTGATTGAAACAAAAGAGTTCTTCGGGATAGAGCCGGAGCGGATAGAGGCAGTCGTGCATCCCGAAAGCCTGATCCATGCGCTGGTCGGCTTCAACGACGGCGCGCTGATGGCGCATATGGGCGCGCCGGACATGCGCCATGCCATCGGTTACGCGCTGAATTATCCGGGGCGGCGGCATTTGCCAGTGGATCGGCTGGATCTGGCGACCATCGGCGCCATGACCTTCCGACCGCTTGATGAAGCCCGCTGGCCCGCCGTGCGTCTGGCGCGCGAGGTGATGCGCATCGGCGGTCTGTCGGGGGCCGCTTTCAACGCCGCCAAGGAGATCGCGCTGGACGGCTTCATCGCCCGCCGCATCGGGTTCAACGACATGGCTGCGGTGGTTGAGGGGGTTCTTGACCGGCTTTCTGCCGAAGGAAGCCTAAGTTCAGCCCCAATCAACCTTGATAACGTGCATCAGATGGACCATGTCGCGCGCAGGTACGCGCAAGACGAGATAGATAAGAAGCAATAAGAGGCAGATGGTTTGGAACTGACCGAATTGATCCCGAGCTTCGGGAACACTTTGTACACGATCGGCGCCTTTGTCATCGCACTCAGCGTGATCGTGGCCATCCACGAATACGGCCATTACATCGTTGGACGTTGGTGCGGCATCAAGGCAGAGGTTTTCTCGCTGGGGTTTGGCCCCGTCTTGTTTAGCCGGATGGACAAACACGGCACCCGCTGGCAGGTCGCGGCCTTGCCTCTGGGCGGGTATGTGAAATTTCTGGGCGATGCGAGCGCGGCGTCCGACAAGGCGTCTGACGATTTCGAGCAAATGGACGAACAGACGCGCCGCCACACCATGCATGGCGCGCCGCTATGGGCGCGGATGGCCACCGTTGCGGCCGGTCCGGTGTTCAACTTCATCCTTTCGATCCTGGTGTTCTCGGCCGTCATCCTGTTTTCCGGCGTGGCCAGCAACCCGCTGACCGTGGGCGAGATTCGCCCGGTGCCCGGCCTAGAACGGCAATTGCAGCCGGGCGACGAGATCCTGGCCGTCGCCGGCGAACCCGCGCCCGAGGTCGAGGAATTCCGCAGCTTCATCGGCACGTTGCCGGTGACCCCGATGCTTGCCTATTCGATCCTCCGCGACGGGTCCGAGATGGCGATCAGCGCGCCCTATCCCTATCCGGCGCTGGTGGCCGGCGTCACCGCCGGGTCGGCGGCTCGAGAGGCCGGTCTGGAGGTGAACGACGTCATCACCGCCATCGACGCAGAGCCGATCACCTCGTTCGAGGAGCTGCGCAACGCTGTCGGCAGTTCCGACGGGGCCGAGATGACCTTCACCGTCTGGCGCGCGGGCGAGAGCTTCGATGTCGCGCTGACGCCCAAGCGGATGGATCTGCCGCTGCAGGACGGCTCTTTCGAGACGCGCTGGCTGGTCGGGATCACCGGCGGTCTGATCTTTGAGCCGATGACGGAAACGCCGGGGCTGGGGCAGGCGGCGCAATACGGGGTCAGCCAGACGCTGTTCATCATCCGCTCGTCCCTGTCCGGCCTGTACAACATGACCATCGGCCAGATCGACAAGTGCAACCTGCGCGGTGTGATCGGCATTGCCGAAACCAGCGGCGCCGCCGCAAGCCAGGGGCTGGAAAGCTTCATCTGGTTCATCGCGGTCCTGTCGACCGCCGTTGGCCTGCTGAACCTGTTTCCGATCCCCGTGCTGGATGGGGGGCATCTGGTGTTCCACGTCTACGAGGCCGTCACCGGGCGCCCGCCGTCGGACAGGGTGCTGCGGGTCCTGATGACCGTCGGCATTGCGCTGCTGTTCACGCTAATGGCCTTTGCCCTGTGGAACGATATCTTCTGCCCGTAACGGGCCTGGTGGGGACCGGTCCGCCGGACTGGTCCCTCCTCGTACCACCCCATGGTACCCAGGGATGAAACCCCCGGGGGACCCGGGCGCCACAATGGCGACTTCGTCTCTCTATGGCACCCCGCGTTCCATTGGCACCTCGGCCGCCCAAATACCCAGGCAGGACGCCCCCGAAGCGTCCCGAACCCGCCCAATTTCCGCCCCAATTCGCCCGTACCTTTGCAGAAGGCGTCATTGAGACAAGGAAGGGCGGACCCATGAAGACCCTGCGCACCGGCTATCGCGGCCTGTCATTGCTGGCAAACCTCAACTGGGATCGCTTTCTGTTCGCGGGCGGGGCCGTTCTCGCCCTGTTCGGAGCGGGGTTCGTCGTTTCTCTGTGACCTGATCCGCGGCCGGTTTCGGCCGCTGTACAACGCTATCTACCAGATATGGTAGAGCCGCACCTGCCCGATTCCTATCGGTGGGTGCTTTTCCGCTTTTGACTCGCCCTCTCTTTCGCGATAACCAGATTGAAACAAAACAAGCTGGTGGGATGGGACAGATGAAGCGGGCATCGATCGCCAAACGGCGTGACGGCCAATCCGGCCTCAGCAGAACGCTCAATGTGTTCCTTGCATTTATTATAACAATTACAGCAATTTGTGCATCCGGCATGGCCGAGGCACAAAGCTTTCGCTTCTCGCGGATCATCGTAGAAGGCAACACCCGGATAGAGACGGGTACCGTCCTGTCCTATGCCGGAATCACGACGGGTCAGGCCGTTTCGGCGGGGGAACTCAACGCCTCCTATCAGAACGTGCTGGGCTCCGGACTGTTCCAGACTGTGTCATATGAGCCGCGCGGCGGGACCCTTGCGATCGTCGTCGAGGAGTTTCCGACGATCAACCGGATCTCGATCGAAGGGAATCGTCGGCTGAAGGACGAGGCGCTTCTTTCGCTGCTGAAATCCCAGTCGCGCAGGGTCTATTCGCCGACGGTGGCGGAACAGGACGCGGTGGCGATCATCGCGGCCTATGAACAAGCGGGCCGTCTGGCGGCGACAGTGGATCCGGTGATCATCAAGCGCTCGAACAACCGGGTCGATCTGGTGTTCGAGGTCAGCGAAGGCCGCGTCGTCGAGGTCGAGCGGATCAGCTTTGTCGGCAACCGGGATTTCAGCGACAGCCGGCTGCGGCGGGTGCTGGATTCCAAGCAGGCCGGTCTGTTCCGCAACCTGGTGCAGCGCGACACGTTCATCGGCGACCGGCTGCAGTTTGACCGTCAGGTCCTGACCGATTTCTATCGCTCCCGCGGCTATGTGGATTTTACCATTCTGTCGGTGTCCTCGGAATTCTCGCGCGAGCGCAATGCCTTCTTCGTGACCTTCACGGTGCAGGAGGGGCAGAAATATACCTATGGCAGCCTGACGGCGACCTCGGACCTGCCGGAAATCGACGTGGGCGCGTATCAAAGCGCCATCAAGATCCGGCCCGGCCAAACCTACAGCCCCAATGGTGTGGACGATACCATCGCGCGTCTGGAACGGCTGGCCGTGCGGCAGGATCTCGACTTTATCCGGGTCGAGCCGCGCGTGTCGCGGGATGACCGCAACCTGCGCCTGAACATCGAGTTTGCGATCGTGCGCGGCCCCCGGATCTTTGTCGAACGGATCGACATCGAGGGCAACGCCACCACGCTCGACCGGGTGATCCGGCGCCAATTCACGGCCGTCGAGGGCGATCCCTTCAACCCGCGCGAGATTCGCGAGGCTGCGTCGCGGATCGAAGCGCTTGGCTTCTTCGCGCGCGCCGATGTGAACCCCAAGCCGGGATCAAGCCCGGATCAGATCATCGTCGATGTGGATGTCGAGGAACAGCCGACCGGGTCGCTTGGCTTCGGGGGCACCTACAGCGTGTCCGCCGGCTTTGGCCTGACGTTGAGCTTTTCGGAACGAAACTTCCTGGGGCGCGGCCAGTCCCTTGGCTTTGACGTCTCCGCCGGGGCAGAGACCCGGAAATACGGCTTCTCGTTCCGGGAACCGGCCTTCCTTGGGCGCGATGTGGCATATTTCATCTCTGCCAATTACGCGACGGCGGATTCGGCGCAATCGTCGACCTACAACACGACGCTGGGCAATGTGAAAACCGGATTTCAGTTTCCGCTGAACGAGACCACCCGGCTTGGCGTGAATGTCTTCGGACAATTGACTGAGGTCAGCAATGTGGCGGCCAGCCCGGCCTCGTCTCCAATCCTGGTGGCGGAGGATGCGCGCGGATCGGAATACACCCTTGGCGCCGGATATGACCTGACGGTGCGGACCTTGCGCACCGGGCTGGATCCGGATTCCGGGATTGTGCTGCGGTGGAGCCAGGATTTCGCCGGAATCGCGGGCGATCTGCAATATATCAAGTCCGAGGCGCTGCTGGTCGGGGAAACGCGGATCCTGAACGATCAGGTCACGATCCGCGCGATCTTTGAAGGCGGCGCGGTGAATTCCCTCGGCAACAGCACATCCAAGGTGACAGAGCGGTATTTCCTCAACAACAAGATGCGCGGCTTCGACTATTTCGGAGTGGGTCCCCGGGACAACACGACGAACCGCAACGCGCTTGGCGGGAACTTCTTTGCCGTGGCCAAGTTCGAGGCGGAATTCCCGCTGGGTCTGCCGGAAGAATACGGGATCCGTGGCGGTGTCTTCGCCGACTTCGGCTCGGTCTGGGATCTGGACAACACCGCCGGTGTGATCAATGTCGACGACAGCTTCAAACTGCGCTCGGCGGCGGGGGTCTCTCTGTTCTGGAACACGCCGATCGGGCCGCTACGCTTCAACTTCTCGCGTGCGCTGCAAAGCCAGCCCGGCGATGTGGAACAGAACTTCGACATCACGATCTCGACCAAGTTCTGATCCGGCATGGCAGGGCCCGCTATGAGAGGGATCCCGTGCCCGTGACCCGTCGCAGCCGCCGCATAGCGGGGCAGGGCGTGGCATGGGCGCTGTCCGTGCTGCACCGCCTGGCGCCGGTGATTGCGCTGACCGCCGCCCTGCCTGCGCTCGCGCAAGACCCCGCCGCGACCCCCTTCGTCGTGCTGGACCAGGAGCGGCTGTTCCAGGGTTCGCGCGCTGCCATGCGGCTGAGCGCCGAGATCGAGCAGGCCACGCTGGATCTTGCGGCAGAGAATCGGCAGATCGAGGCGGAACTCTCGGCCGAAGAGCTGGAACTGACCGAAGCGCGGCCGACGATGGACCCGGAGGCGTTTCGCGCCCTTGCCGATGCCTTCGACATGAAGGTCCAGCGGTTGCGGGCAGAGCAGGATGCCAAGGAACTGGCCCTGACCCAGCGGCGCGAGGAGGATCGGCAGGGGTTCTTGCGGCGGATCACCCCGGTGCTGGCGGAGCTGGCGCGGGAACGCGGCGCACTGGCGATCCTAGACCGGCGGGTCGTCGTGCTGTCCGCCGGGTCCATAGACATCACCGACGAGGCCATTGCCCGCATCGACGAACGTTTCGACACGGCCGTGGAGCCTGCGCCAGAGGTCCCGCCGTTGGAGGCGCCGCCGGTGCGGGAGGAGGTTCCCGATCTGCCCGACTCGCCCGCGCCGGACGTGCCGCCCGAAACCGACCCCTAACGCCAAGCCACGCCAGGCCCCGTGACGCCAGGCCCCGTAGCGCTAGGCCCCGTAGCGCTAGGCATTGTCCGCATCGCCCGTCCGGGCGCTGCGTTTCCCCGCTTGTTTCGCCCGGCGCCCCTTGATACGAGACGCGGACGTTATTTACCCTGAGACGGACGCCCGCCATGACCGATGCCCCGAAAACGGCCGACGCCGACCGGATCCAGCGGATCCTGCCGCATCGCTATCCTTTCCTTCTGGTGGATCGGGTGGTCGACATCGACGGCACCAAATCGGCCACGGGCATCAAGAACGTCAGCTTCAACGAGCCGCAGTTCCAGGGCCACTTCCCCGGCACGCCGATCATGCCCGGCGTCACCATCATCGAGGCGATGGCCCAGACCGCCGGTGTGATGGTGGGGGTGGCGAACGACATCTCTGACACCAAGCTGCTGATCTACCTGATGAGCGTCGACAAGGCCAAGTTCCGGCGCAAGGTCGTGCCGGGGGATCAGTTGCTTCTGCATATCACCGGGCTGCGGACCGGCGGCAAGGTGCTGAAGTTCCATGGCCGCGCCGAAGTCGATGGACAGGTCGCGGCCGAGGCGGAATTCGCCGCCATGGTCGACCTGAACCCCGGCAGCTAGACCATGGCGATCCACCCCACAGCCCGCATTCATCCCGCCGCTGTGATCGAAGACGGCGCGGTTATCGGGCCGGGCGCCTCGGTCGGGGCCTTTGCGATGATCGGCGCCAAGGTCGAGCTGGGCGAAGGCGTGGAAATCAAAAGCCACACGGTCGTTGTCGGGCGCACCCAGATTGGCGCCGGCACGGTGGTGTTCCAGTTCAGCGTCTTGGGCGAGATCCCGCAGGACCTGAAATATGCCGGCGAAGACACCCGGCTGATCATCGGCGCGCGCAACCGGATCCGCGAGCATGTGACGATGAATGTGGGCACCGATGGCGGTGGCGGCGTGACCCGGATCGGCGACGATGGTCTGTTCATGGCGGGCGTGCATGTGGCGCATGATTGCCAGATCGGCGACCGGGTGATCGTGGTGAACCAGTCGGGGATCGCGGGCCATGCGGTGATTGGCGACGATGTGATCGTGGGCGGCATCTCTGGCGTGCATCAATTTGTGCGGATCGGCCGCGGCGCGATCATCGGCGGCCTGACCAAGGTCGCCAAGGATGTGGTGCCCTTTGGCCTGGTCGATGTGGGCGGTGCGCGGCTTGACGGGCTGAACCTGGTGGGGCTGCGGCGCAAGGGCGTCTCTCGGTCCGATATCACCGCCCTGCGCGCGGCGTTCGAGGCGCTGGCAGAGGGCGACGGCACCTTTCAGGACCGCGCCCGCGCCTTGCAGGACCAGACGGACAGCCCCTTTGTCCGCGAAGTGGCCGATTTCATCCTCGCGCAAAGCGACCGGCATTTCCTTACGCCGAAGTCATGACCCGGCTGGCGATTCTGGGGTTCGGTGGCAGCCTGCCCGGACGCATCGCGCTGGCCCATCCAGAGGCACTGTTCGTTACCTTCGGCGAGATGACGGCGCCGCCCCCCGCCGGAATCGAGGTGGCGGAGGCCTCGATCGGGCGCTGGGGCGCCCTGTTTCGCAGCTTACGCGCGGCCAATGTGACAGAGCTTGTTCTGGCTGGCAGCATGGCCCGCCCCAAGCTGAACCTCGCGCGCCTGGATGCCACGACGCTGGGTCTGGCGCCCAGGCTGCTGTCGGCGATGAAGCAGGGGGACGACGCGTTGCTGCGGGTGGTGATCTCTGTCTTCGAGCGGGAGGGGTTCGTGGTGCGCGGCGCCCATGAGCTGGTGCCGGAGCTGACGGTGCCTGCGGGTCTTGTCTGCGGGCGCATGCCGACCTCTGCCGAGCAGGCCGACATCGACCGGGGCGCGATGATCCTGGCCGCTCTGGGGCCGCTGGATGTGGGGCAGGGCGTTGTGGTCGCGGGTGGGCTGTGCCTTGGGATCGAGACCCTGCAGGGCACCGATGCCTTGCTGCGCTTCGTTGCCCAGACACCGCAGACGCTGCGCCCGGCCCAGGGGATCCTGCTGAAGGCGCCCAAAGCGGGGCAGGATCTGCGGGTCGACATGCCCACCATCGGGCCGCGCACCGTTGCGGCGGCGCAGGCCGCCGGGGTGGCTGGGCTGGCCCTGTCCGCCGGTCAGGTTCTGGTGCTGGAGCGGGAGACCACCTTGGCGGCCGCCCGGGATGCGGGGATCTTCATCGTCGCGCGGGCGTTGTGATGCGGGTGTTCGTGCTGGCGGGTGAAGCCTCGGGCGACCGGCTTGGCGGCGCGGTGATGCAGGGCCTGCGCGAGCTGGTGCCGGAGGTCTCGTTTCAGGGGATCGGCGGCGCGGCGATGCAGGCGCAGGGGCTGACCTCTTTGTTCCCGATGGAGGAGCTGAGCGTGATGGGCCTGGCCGAGGTGCTGCCAAAGTACCGCCAGCTCAAGCGGCGGCTGGATCAGACGGTGGCGGCGGTTCTGGCGGCGAAACCGGATGTGCTGCTGACCATCGACAGCCCGGATTTCAGCCTGCGGGTAGCTGCGCGCTTCAAGGCGCACAGCAAGCTGCACTGCGTCCACTATGTGGCGCCGACGGTCTGGGCCTGGCGTCCGGGGCGGGCCGAGAAGATGGCGCGCAGTGTCGATCAGGTGCTGGCGCTGCTGCCGTTCGAGCCGCCCTATATGGAGGCCGTGGGGCTGCGCTGTGATTTCGTGGGCCATCCCGTGGCCGAGGCGCGGCAGCCCAGCCCCGCCGACATCGCCGCCTTTCGTGTCGAAACGGGGCTGGGCGACGCGCCGATCCTGCTGATGCTGCCCGGATCGCGGCGCGGCGAGGTCTCGCGTCTGGCGCCGGTGTTCGGCGAGGCGCTGCGCCCGGTGCTGCGGCAATTCCCGGGGCATCGCGTGGTCTTGCCCGCCGCCCCCGGCGTAGCCAGCGCCGCGATAGAGGCCGCCGCCCGTTGGCCCGGCGATCCGCTGGTGCTGGATCCGCGCGGCATGACCGATGCCGCCGCCACGGCGCGCAAGGCCGCGGCCTTCGCGGCGGCGGATGTGGCGTTGGCGGCCTCTGGCACCGTGTCGCTGGAACTGGCGGCGGCGGCGACGCCCATGGTGATCGCCTATGACATGAACTGGCTGACCTGGAAGATCGTCAACCGAATGCTCAAAGTCGACACCGCGACGCTGGTCAATCTGGTGTCGGGCCGCATGGCCGTGCCCGAGTTTCTGGGCCCCGCCTGCCAGCCTGGGCCGATCGCGGAAGCGCTGTGCAAGCTGATCGGCACGCCAGAGGCCCGCACCGATCAGATGGACGCGATGGACGAAACCATGGAGGCACTCGGCCGGAACGGAGAGCGCCCCGGCCTGCGCGCCGCAAAGGCGGTGCTGGACGGGCTCGGCTGATCCGGTTGGGCTTAGGCGGTTGGGTTATTAAGGCTCTGTTGTTCGCGCCGATTTGTTCAAGCTGGGCTGACCGGATGGGCCGATTTGGCCCGGCCGTGCTGCGCTGACCGGACGGGCGCGTTACCGCCCCCGCCAGATCCATCCGCCGCCGAACACCCGCGTGCCGCCGGGTTCATAGAACACGCAGGCCTGCCCGGGCGAGACGCCTTCTTCGGGCGCGATCAGCTCCACCTCTGCCTCGGTCTCGGACAGGGGGCGGATCACCGCCTCGCGCGGGGGGCGGGTTGAGCGCAGCTTGACCGAAAGCGGCCATTCCGCCTGATCGGTAAAGGCGCCGTCGCCCAGCCAGTTGATCTCGCGCACCGGAACGACCCGCGTGGCCAGCAGCTCTTTCGGGCCAACGATGACGCGCCGCCCGTCCACATCCAGGCGGACGACATACAAGGGCTCTTCCAGCCCGCCGATCCCCAGACCCCGGCGCTGGCCGATGGTGTAATGGATCACGCCGAGATGGGCGCCCAGCACCCTCCCGTCCACATGCACGATCTCTCCCGGCTCTGC
>CAYGRI010000073.1:13231-17187 GCA_964352155.1 uncultured Maritimibacter sp.
CCGTCGGGCACAAAGCAGATGTCCTGGCTGTCGGGCTTGTCCGCAACGTCCAGCCCGTGGCGCACCGCCAGCGCCCGCGTCTCAGCCTTGGAGACCAGATGCCCCAGCGGAAAGCGCAGGAATTCCAGCTGGTCCCGCGTGGTCGAGAACAGGAAGTAGGATTGGTCGCGCGCGGGATCGGCGGCCATATGCAGTTCTGGCCCATGCGGCCCCATCTTGCGCTGGATGTAATGGCCCGTCGCCATGCAATCGGCATCCAGATCGCGGGCGGTTTCCAGCAGATCCTTGAACTTCACCCGCTCATTGCACCGGATGCAGGGCACGGGTGTTGCACCGGCCAGATAGCTGTCGGCGAATTCGTCGATCACCGCGTCCTTGAAGATGCTCTCGTAATCCAGAACGTAATGCGGAAAGCCCATCGTCTCGGCCACGCGCCGGGCGTCATGGATGTCCAGCCCCGCACAACAGGCGCCCTTCTTCGCCAGCGCCGCGCCGTGATCGTACAATTGCAGCGTCACGCCCACCACATCGAACCCGGCGCCGGCCAGCTCTGCGGCGACGACGGACGAGTCCACCCCCCCCGACATTGCAACCACGACGCGCGTGTCTGACGGGTCCTTCTCCAGCCCCAATGCGTTCACATGACCATCCAGCGGCATGGCGCGCTCCTGTTTCGTTCAGCGGAATATAGGAAAATGCGACATATTCTCAAGAGCATGCTTCATGACCCATTAAGTCGCACGGCGCAATCTCCACGGTGTCAAATCTGAGGGGAAATGACATGTATCTTCGCAAGGTTGACGGGCCCCGCACCGTCACGTTGCCGGATGGAACAACCATGACCCGGGCGGATCTTCCGTCGCCCGACACCCGAAGGTGGGTGGCCAGCCGCAAGGCGGCTGTGGTCCGGGGCGTCTCGTTCGGCTTGATTACGATGAAAGAGGCGTTGGACCTCTACGGCCTGTCGGAGGATGAGTACGCCTCGTGGGAGCAGGCCGTCGAACAACATGGCGAAGCCGCCCTCAAGGCGACTGCGCTGCAAAAGTATCGGTGATTGGCATCATTTTTGCCAAATTCGCGTAACAATCCGGGCCCGTGGGGGCGCCCGATGTGTCGTTGCGCGCCGCGTTGACCTAGCGTCAGGATTAATTAATCTATTTCAATTATTTAACCGCCAGCGCGCAGCCGCGTCCCAACCGCAGCGACATCTTTACACCTTAAAATTGTGCCATAAACTGCCATTTTCTGGATATGTTTTTGCAGGGATTGCGATTCTGTGGCAGATTTCATTTGCACCGGTAACGGGTGATTAACCTTTCTTAGTCAGTGTCCTTTGTAACAGATAGGTTGAGAGCGGAGAGTATTACATGCGCGTCCTTCTCGTTGAAGACGACCCGGCCACCTCGCGCAGCATCGAGTTGATGTTGTCTCATGCGAACCTGAACGTTTATGCGACGGACCTTGGGGAAGAGGGGATCGATCTTGCAAAGCTGTATGATTACGATCTGATCCTTCTGGATCTGAACCTGCCCGACATGAACGGTCACGATGTGCTGCGTCAGCTAAGAATTGCACGGGTCGAAACACCGATCCTGATTCTGTCAGGGGCCGACGACACGGAAAACAAGCTGAAGGGTTTCGGGTTCGGAGCCGATGATTACCTGACCAAACCCTTCCACCGCGAGGAACTGGTTGCGCGAATCCACGCGATCATCCGCCGGTCCAAGGGGCATTCCCAGTCGATCATCCGCACCGGCAGTGTCGAGGTGAACCTGGATGCCAAGACGGTGGAGGTGAACTCCAAACCCGTGCATCTGACGGGCAAGGAATACCAGATGCTGGAGCTTCTGTCCTTGCGCAAGGGAACGACGCTGACCAAGGAGATGTTCCTGAACCATCTCTATGGCGGCATGGACGAGCCAGAGCTGAAGATCATCGACGTGTTCATCTGCAAGTTGCGCAAGAAACTGTCCCAGGCGACAGAGGGCGACAATTACATCGAGACGGTTTGGGGACGCGGCTATGTGCTGCGCGATCCCGAGCCCTCGGATATGAACGACCAGCTTGCAATGGGCGCCTGACGGCCGCCGCGCGCAGCACGGAACACCTCGGACCGCAGTAGGCGCCGGCTCCTTTCGGAAGCCGGCGTTTTCCATGTTGGGCGCGCGGCGCTGGTGCAAAGCGGCCAGGACAGACTGCCGCGCAAACCGCGTGATTGCAGGCTGGACCTCGCGCGACCTCGCTTCTATCACTCGCATGGCAGGTCGGGAGGGTCGCGCCATGAACGAAAACACAGCGATTTCCGAACTCGGGGAGGCTGAGGCCGCCGCGGAGTTGGCCAGACTGGCCGATGCGCTGGCGCAGGCAAACCGCGCCTACCATACCGAGGATGCGCCCCGCATCGCGGATGCCGATTATGACCGCCTCAAACGCCGAAATGCCGCGATAGAGGCCGCCTTTCCCCATCTCAAACGGCCCGACAGCCCCTCGGATCAGGTGGGCGCCCCGGTCAGCGACAGTTTTGCCAAGGTCACCCATTCGGTGCGCATGCTCTCGCTGTCCAACGCTTTCGCGGCAGAGGATGTGTCGGACTTCAATGACACGGTCCGCCGCTACCTGGGCCTGCGCGACACCGATGCGCCGCTGAGCTACACCGCCGAGCCCAAGATCGACGGCTTGTCGCTGTCGTTGCGCTATGTTTCGGGGCGTCTGGCGCAGGCCGCCACCCGTGGCGACGGGACCACGGGCGAGAATGTGACCGCCAATGCCCGAACCGTTGAGGACATTCCCGAACAGATCCCCGACGCCCCCGACATTCTGGAGGTGCGTGGCGAAGTCTATATGAGCCATTCGGATTTCGCGGCGCTGAATGACCGGCAGGCCGCGGCGGGGGGCAAGTCGTTTGCCAACCCCCGCAACGCGGCCGCCGGATCGCTGCGCCAGCTTGATTCCGGGATCACCGCCGCCCGCCCGCTGAAGTTCTTTGCCTATGCCTGGGGTGAGGTCAGCGCGCCTTTGGCGGACACCCAGATGGGCGCGATCGACCGGCTGGCGGGGTTCGGATTTCAGACCAACCCTTTGACCCGCCTGTGCGACGGGATCGACGATATGCTGTCCCACTACGCAGAGATCGAGGCGCAGCGCGCGACCCTGGGCTATGACATCGACGGTGTGGTCTACAAGGTCGACGATCTGGAACTGCAGCGGCGGCTGGGCTTTCGCTCGACCACGCCGCGTTGGGCGATTGCGCACAAATTCCCAGCGGAACTGGCCTGGACCCGGCTGGAACGGATCGAGATTCAGGTGGGCCGCACCGGCGCGCTGAGCCCCGTCGCCCGGTTGACGCCGGTGACGGTGGGCGGCGTCGTTGTGTCCAACGCGACGCTGCATAACGAGGATTACATCGCCGGGCGGGATGCCAAGGGCCAGCCGATCCGCGAGGGCAAGGACATTCGCGAAGGCGATTGGGTGCAGGTCTACCGCGCGGGCGATGTGATTCCCAAGATCGCCGACGTGGATCTTAGCCAGCGCCCCGACAGCGCTGAACCCTACGTCTTCCCAATGCGCTGCCCGGAATGCGGCTCGGATGCTGTGCGCGAAGAGGGCGATGCCATCCGGCGCTGCACCGGCGGTCTGATCTGCCCGGCGCAAGCTGTGGAAAAATTGAAACATTTCGTCTCTCGCGCCGCCTTCGATATCGAGGGGTTGGGCGCCAAACAGGTGGAGATGTTCTATCGCGACGCGGTTCTGCCGATTAAGGAACCGGCGGACATCTTCACCCTCGCCAAACGGGATGCCGCCGCGATCGCGCGGCTGAAGAATCGGGACGGATATGGCGAGAAAAGCGCGAACAACCTCTTTGAAGCCATTGAAGAGAAGCGCGAAATCCCGCTGAACCGGCTGATTTTCGCGCTTGGGATCCGCCATGTCGGCGAAAGCGGCGCTCAGCTGCTGGC
>CAYGRI010000074.1:0-17153 GCA_964352155.1 uncultured Maritimibacter sp.
TCATTGTCCAGCTGTAGCCCGAGGAGGTCGAGACCACATCGAACATCGACTGCCGGTCCAGACCCAGCTTGTCGGCCAGCGCAAAGGCTTCGCAAGTGGCGATCATCGTGGTGCCGAGGATCATGTTGTTGCAGATTTTGGCGGCCTGCCCATTTCCGGACGGGCCGCAATGCACCGCCTTTTGCCCCATGATGTCAAACAACGGCGCGACCTTGGCAAAGGCGCCTTTGCTGCCGCCCGCCATGAACGTCAGTGTCCCGGCAGAGGCGCCGCCGATCCCGCCGGAAACCGGGGCATCGACCGCAAGCAGACCGGCCGCAGCCGAGCCGTCCGCCACGGATCGGGCGCTTTCCACGTCGACCGTCGAACAATCCAGAAACACCGCTCCTTTTGACATCGCCGGAATGATCTGTTGTGCCACCGCGCGCAGGATCGCACCGTTGGGCAGCATGGTGATCACCACCTCCGCACCCTCCGCAGCCTGCGCGGCGCTGGCGGCTGGCTTCACCCCTGCTGGCATCGGGGCATCAAGGTCGAAGCCGGTGACCGCATGGCCGGCTTTGACCAGATTGGCGGCCATGGGCGCGCCCATATTGCCCAGACCTATAAATCCGATGATCATGTCAGCTCCTCCTTCAAACGATATGCGCTGTGGGGCGCGCGGCGGTCAAGCCGGGGCCGGTCAGGAGGGGACCAGCGTCCGGGCGACGATCAGGCGCATGATCTCGTTCGTGCCTTCCAGGATCTGATGCACGCGCAGGTCACGGACGATCTTTTCGATCCCGTAATCCGCAAGATAGCCGTAGCCGCCATGCAGTTGCAGGCAGCCATTTGCGACGTCAAAGGCGGTGTCGGTCGCCGCCAGCTTGGCCATGGCGCAGAATTTGGTCGCGTCGGGGGCCTTTTGGTCCAGCTTCCACGCGGCCTGGCGAAGGAAGATGCGCGCCGATTGCAGGCGAGTCTCATACTCTGCCAGGCGGAATTGCAGCGCCTGGAACTGGTCGATCGATTTCCCGAATGCCTTGCGCTCGGACATATAGGCGATTGTCTGATTCAACGCCTGCTGCGCGCCGCCCAACGCGGAGGCCGAGATGTTCAACCGCCCGCCGTCCAGCCCCGCCATCGCATAGGCAAAGCCCTTGCCCTCGACCCCGATCAGGTTGTCGGCGGGGACCGGGCACTCGTCAAACTGAACCTGCGACGTGGGCTGCGACTTCCAGCCCATCTTCTGTTCGAGCGCGCCAAAGGACAGGCCCTCTGTGCCCGCCTCGATCACCATGGCGGTGATGCCTTTGGAGCCCGCGTCGCCGGTACGGACCATGGTCAGATAGGCGTCCGAATAGCCGCCGCCGGAGATGAAGGCTTTGGTGCCGCTCAGCCTGTAGCCTGCGTTGCTGCGCGCCGCACGGGTCCTGAGCGCGGCCGCGTCAGAGCCGGAACCGGGTTCGGTCAGGCAATAAGAGAACACCTTTGTCATGGCGCAGAGGTCCGGCAGCCATGTCTGCTTGCTGGCCTCGATGCCGAAGGTGTCGATCATGCCGCCGCACATGTTGTGGATCGACAGGAAGGAAGCGACCGAGGGGCAGGCCATCGACAGCGCCTCGAACACCAGCGCGGCATCAAGCCGAGATAGCCCGGATCCGCCGTATTCTTCAGAGACATAGATCCCGCCAAGGCCAAGTTCGGCGGCACGCGGCCAGAGATCGCGGGGGATCGTGCCCTGCGCCTCCCACTCCCTGGCATGGGGCGCGATATGGTCTTGCCCGAATGCATAGGCCATCTCGAATATCGCGGTCTGTTCTTCGGATAGCGCGAAATCCATCTGGATCCTCCCTTGCGGCTGCCCTGTGGTAACGCCGGGTCAGGGGCGGGCTCAACACTATTCTCGATCCAGGGGGCGGGCGGTGGGCCGGGATTGGGCTTGTCATTACGGGTCAAACGCCCACAAGAAGAAGGCCCGGATGCGCAAACATCCGGGCCTGTCCTGTTTCAATGCGGTGTTGGCAGCGGCTTAGCCGATGATTGCGCCGTCGTCCTTCGTGATCGCGACGATCGAGCTGCGCGGCGTGCCCTGGCCGTCGGGGAAGGTGCCGCCGGGGTGCTGGATGCCCGCAAAGATCGTGCGGCGATCGGCGCTGAAGGTCAGGCCGGTCACTTCGGAGCCCTTCGGGCCGGTCATGAAGCGCACGATCTCGCCAGTCACGGGGTCGCCCACCAGCATCTGATTGTTGCCCATGCCCTCGAAATCGCCTTCGTTGCCGTCGTTGCCGTCGGTCTGGATCCAGAGCAGACCCTTGCTGTCGAACATCATGCCGTCGGGGCTGTTGAACAGGTTGCCCGCGTTGATGTTGTCGGACCCGGCGTAGGCATCGTTATGAACGGTCGGATTGCCGGCCATGACATAAAGATCCCAGGCGAAAGTGTCAGAGGCGTGATCGTCCGCATCGGGGTACCAACGCACGATCTGACCATAGCGGTTTTCATCACGCGGGTTGGGCGAGCCTTCGACGGCCTCGACCGGATCGCCGCCTTTGTTGGTGAAGCCGGGCTTGCGGCGCGAGTTGTTGGTCAATGCGCAGTAGCCCTCGATCGCCACCGGGTTCACGGCAACCCATTCCGGGCGGTCCATGGTGGTTGCGCCCACGGCAGAGGCAGCCGCGCGGGTGTTGATGCAGATCATCGCTTCGTCCATTCCGGTCGCTTCCGGGGTCAGCGCAACCCAGGTGCCGGTGCCGTCGGTGTCGAACTTGGCGGCGTAAAGCTGACCTTCGTCCAGCAGGGTCGAGGTGTCGCCACCGGCAGCGTAAACCTGCGCGCCAACCCATTTGTACAGGAACTCGCCACGCTCGTCGTCGCCGAGGTACACGACAGGGCGGCCATCGGCGGCCAGAACCACAGCGGCGTTCTCATGCTTGAAGCGACCCAGCGAGGTGCGCTTGACCGGCATCGACTCCGGGTCCGCCGGGTTGATTTCGACGATATAGCCAAAGCGGTAGGGCTCGTTCGGGTTCTGGCTCAGGTCGTAGCGCGGATCAAACTTCTCGTAGCCATAACGCCCTTCCAGGCCGATACCATAGCGGCCGAAGTCTTCGGGCAGCTCAAGGCCCGCGTCGGTCGAGCCGAAGTAGCCGTTGAAGTTTTCTTCGCAGGTCAGGTAGGTGCCCCAGGGGGTCTTGCCCGCGCCGCAGTTGTTCATGGTGCCCAGAACCACGGTGCCGGTCGGATCCGCCGGGGTCTTGAGCATATCATGACCAGCCGCCGGGCCGGAGATCTTCATCGCAGTGTTCTGCGTGATGCGGCGGTTGTAGGGGCTGTCCTGGACAATCGCCCAGCCGTCGTCGCCCTGCGCCACTTCCATGACGGTCACGCCCTGCAGGTTCTGCAGCTTGAGCACATCTTCGGCGCTCATCGAGGCACCGCCTTCGTTCTGGGGCAGGTTGATCTTGGGGTTCACATATTCGTGGTTCACCGCAATGACCTGGCGGCTGCCGATGCTGAACAGCTCCATCCCGTCGGTGTTTTCGCCAAAGACCTTCTCGGCATTGGCGGCAGTGCCACCGGTGGCCGAGTCATGCGCGTCGGCATCCGAGAACAGCGCGTCGCCCCAGCGGGCCACGACCTGCCAGCTATAGCCCTCGGGCACGTGCACGGTGCCATCGGTTTGTACCGGGATCGGCGTGAAGCCAAAGCGCGACAGGGTTGCAGCCTGCGCAGAGGTGGAGCCCATCAGGCCCATCGCCGCCGCGCCGGAGCCGAATGCGAGCAGACCGCCCAGAAAACCACGCCGAGAAAGAGCGCCCTCGACCACACGGTCGAAATCGGTGGTCTCGGGCGCGGGGCGCTGCAGCTCGTCCCACTCGTCCCAGCTCAGGTCGGTCTTGTTTACGTCAGACATTGTTCTCTCCCAGAAAACACAGAACTCTCCTGCGGCTTCTGAACGCGCCGCGTATCCGATACGTGACAGTGGCGTAACAGTTTTGTGACAGCCTCGACGCTCACGCAAAACTTGAAGTTTGGCACCCGAAGGCAATGCCACGCTGCGAGCGCGCTGCTCTTGTATCGCCGGGATCCAGTTAAGCGCGGCCTCGTCTGGCGTAGAGGATTATGTTAAATCAGGCCCAGCTTGCGGTCAACAAAATGTGACTGGCGGCCCCGCAATTGGCGACCGGCGGATGAGCGCTGGAGTCTGTTCTGTATCACATTGACTGATGTCACCTGAATCGCGTCATGGCCGCCTTCTGACGCTGAACCCTGGCCCTTGTCCAAAGCAGCCCCGAAGGCGCGGCACGCAGCCCTGACGTCTCCCGGCTGACGCGATCCGCGCCTGCGCCCAACAGCCGACTATCCAACTTTTCCTCATGAATGCCTGGCCTGTCCCTTTTGAGATGATCCGGCACCGAATTTTCGGAAATTTAGATTTATTTCATGAATGCAGTTTAGTTAATCCTCGTAGGAGTTCTAGCGAAATTGGATCATGTTGTTCGCCTGTCCCGGCCTATTTATGTCGCGTTCGCCCACAAAAACAAAAACACTTCTGATCTTTTTCACGCAAACTCAAACCTATACTGGAGGATCATTCACATGGATCACGGAGTTCCGGAGTTTTTTTCATTCTCAAGGCGAGCATAGAAAAAAATGATAGCATTGGCAAATTGACGCAGATGATACTGAGCATCGGATTCTTGTGGTGAATCTAAAATTTGAGAACATTTTTCATCCAACAATACTCTTAGCCCTGGCTCTCATGGCGATCATCGTCATGATGATATTGCCAATGCCGGCTTGGGTGCTCGACGTCGGCCTGGCCGCTTCGTTTGCCTTGGCCATTCTGATCTTCACCGTCACTCTGTTCATAGAAAGACCGCTTGATTTCTCGGTCTTTCCAACCGTCCTGCTGGCGTCGCTGATGCTGCGTCTGTCGCTGAATGTCTCGTCGACCAAGCTGATCATCGGCGAAGGTCACACTGGCACCCAGGCGGCCGGCAATGTGATCGAAGGCTTTGCCATGTTCGTGATGAGTGGCAGCGTCTTTCTGGGACTCGTCGTTTTTGGCGTCCTTCTGATCGTGAACTTCATGGTCATCACCAAAGGCGCCGCGCGTATGGCCGAAGTGGGCGCACGTTTTGCCCTGGACGGGATGCCGGGCAAACAGCTCGCGATCGACAGCGATATGTCGGCAGGCGCCATCGACCACGCCGAAGCAAAGGCGCGGCGCGAACGGGAACAACAGGAAACGACGTTCTTCGGCTCTCTGGACGGGGCGTCGAAATTCGTCAAAGGCGATGCGATTGCCGGGCTGTTGATCACGTTGCTGAACCTGGTGATGGGGCTGATCATCGGCACGGTGATCCATGGGATGCCATTCGGGGAAGCCTTTGAAACCTATACCATCCTCACGGTGGGCGACGGGCTTGTAACCCAGATACCGGCGGTGGTCATCTCTATTGCCTCGGCCTTGCTTTTGGCACGAGGGGGTCTTTTGGGTTCCACCGACACGGCGCTTTTCGCCCAGATCGGGCGCCATCCCGCGGCACTTGTCACCGTGGCTGTGCTGATGACGCTGTTTGGCCTCGTGCCTGGGCTTCCCTTCATCCCGTTCTTCTCCGGGGCCATCGTTCTTGCGATTGCGGCCTGGTACGGAAACCGGTCGCTTGTGGCCGATCAGGCGGAGGCGAAGGCGAAGTCGGTCGCAGCGGCCCCCGTTGCAAAAGAAGAATCACTGGGCGACCTCCTTGACCTCGACGATATCCACGTGGAATTCGCGCCGGATCTGGTGGCGATGGTGCTGGACCCCGCAACCGGCCTGGACGCCCGCATCACGAATATGCGGACGCATGTGGCCACCGTCTATGGCCTGATTCTGCCTGAAATCCGCCTGACGGATGAGGCCTCTCTGCCACCGGGAAGCTATGTGATGAAGATTCAGGGCGTGGAGCAGGCGCGCGATCGTCTGGTGCCGGATCAGGTCCTCGCCATCGTTCCGCCCGACCCCGAAGATTTGCCCCCCGGAGAGGATGTGAAAGAGCCGGTCTACGGGGCTCCGGCCCGCTGGATCTCCACTGGCCGGCAAGAGCAGGCGGCCCTCGCGGGGACAACGATTGTCACTCCGACAGAGGTTCTGGCGACGCATCTTCTGGAAGTCATGAAGCGAAACTTCTCCCGGCTTCTTGGCTACAAGGCGTTGCGCAGGCTGCTTGATGAGTTTTCGAATCTCAGTGACGCAAAGCGCGCAGAAGCAAATCAGAGGTTTCTGGATGAGATGATCCCGGACAAAGTGCCCATGGATCTTCTCTTGTCCGTCTTGCGTCTGCTGCTGGAAGAACGGGTGTCCATCCGCAACCTTCCGCTGATTCTGGAATCGATCTCTCAGGCACGGGGCGCTCAGGCGACGGCAGAGACGATTTGTGAACATGTCCGCCAACGCCTCGGGTTCCAACTGATCGCCGAAATGAAGCGCCCCGACGGCACCTTGCCGCTGGTCCAGCTCGCCCCGGAGTGGGAGCAGCGATTCGCGGCGCATCAACTGGACGGTGACTTTGGCCATCAGGAAGTCGCGCTGCCTCCCGAAGACTTCAACCGGCTGGCAAACGCGGTCGCCGACAAGCTGGCAAAGGCCGGCGAATCGGGCATCTATCCGGCGGTTGTGACCTCTCGGCGCAGACGCCGGTTCCTCAGGACGGTTCTGTCCGCAAAAGGCATCATGAATCCCGTCTTTTCCTTTGAAGAGATCGGAGGCGATGCCAAACCCGCGCTGGTCGGCCTGGTTCCCGCATGACGGAGCTTATGGACCAGCTCTTGCAAGCGGGGCGCACCGGGCTCGCCATCGGGTTCGTCGTCTTTATCCGGATAGGGGCGATGATGGCGCTGTTGCCCGCCTTTTCCGAGCAATCCGTGCCAGAGCGTATCAGGTTGTTTCTCGCCGTCGCCTTCACCCTGATCATTGCGCCCGCCGTGGCGGACAAGATCTTGCCGATTCTGGCAGGCAACCCGAATCTGCTGTTGATCTTGCTGGCAGAAGTATCGGTCGGGCTCACCTTCGGCATCTTGTTTCGACTTTTCGTCATCGTTCTGCAAACCGCCGGTTCCATCGCGGCGCAATCCACGTCGCTGTCGCAGATCCTCGGATCGGCCGGGGTGGAACCCCTGCCCGCCATGGGTCACATCATGGTCGTATCCGGCCTGGCCCTTGCTGCGATGACGGGCCTGCATCTGCGTGTCGTCGAGGCCATGATCGGCTCGTATGAGGTCTTTCCCGCGGGCGTTTTCCCCACCCCCGCGGTCCTGGCCGAATGGGGCATCGCCCGGATCGCCTATGCGTTCCACCTCGCCTTCACGCTGGCGGCCCCGTTTGTCATCGCATCGCTCGTCTACAACGTGGCTTTGGGCGTCATCAACAAGTCGATGCCCCAGCTTATGGTCGCCTTTGTGGGTGCTCCGGCGATCACGGCGGGCGGGTTGCTGCTGCTGTTCCTGTCCTTGCCGATCATACTGTCGGTCTGGAACAGCGACTTCGTTGGCTTTCTGGCGAATCCCTATGGGGCATCGCCATGAGCCAGGATCCGGACGAAGGCGGTGAAAAGTCACATGACCCAACCCAGAAGAAGCTGGACGATGCCCGAACGCGGGGCGAAGTCCCCAAATCCGTCGATCTGACGACCGCTGCGGCCTATGGCGGATTTCTTCTTGTGCTGGTTGCTTTTGCCGCCGGAACGCTGTCGTCCATGGGCAATGCGATGGCCAATCTGATCGATCGGGCCGACAGTCTTTCGACAATTTGGTTTCAAGACGGGGGCACCACATTCTCGCTTGGGATCTTCGACCCGTTCATGGGGCCGCTGGCCGTGTGGTTTGGCGTGCCTGCAGGGGCGGCGCTTGCCGCGCTGGTGGGCCAGCGCGCCGTGGTTGTTGCTCCCGATCGGATCCAGCCAAAGCTGAACCGCATCTCGCTGATCGCCAACACGAAGAACAAGTTTGGCCGAGAAGGGCTTTTCGAGTTTATGAAAAGCAGCGTCAAGCTTGTGGTCTACTCTGTCATCCTCGGCATCTATCTATTGAAGCAGATGCCGGAAATTGTGTTGACGGCGCAACTGTCCCATGCGGCAGCGCTCGCAACCATGAGCCGGATGGTCATCGGTTTTTTCAGCATTGTCCTTGTCACATCCGCCCTAATCGGGGTCGTCGACCTTCTTTGGCAACAGCAGCAACATCTGCACAAGAACCGAATGTCCCGAAAGGAACTGACGGATGAGGCCAAGCAGACCGAGGGCGACCCGCATGTGAAACAGCAACGGCGTCAGCGCGCGCAGGAAATCGCGATGAACAAGATGCTGACGGAAGTGCCGGGGGCGGATGTCGTTGTGGTCAATCCCCAGCATTACGCGGTTGCGTTGAAATGGAGCCGGAGGGCTGGTGCCGCACCGATCTGTGTGGCCAAGGGTGTTGATGAGATTGCCGCGCGAATCCGGGAAATCGCCGCCGAATCCGGGGTTCCGGTTCATCGCGATCCCCCCACCGCCAGGGCGCTTTATGCGACCGTCGACCTGGGACGCGAGATTCGGCCAGAGCACTACCGTGCCGTCGCCGCCGCCATCCGGTTCGCCGAATCCATGCGGGCGAAAGCGCGGCGGGTGAGGCCACGATGAAGATGAACAATCGGCTTGAGCGATTGGCCACACTTGCCGACGTGATTTCGGAGCGTGAGCTTTCCAAACTGGCAGAGCTGTCGCGACGGCGGTCGGAGCTCGAAGCGAATGTCCGCGCGAACAGGGACGCAAACCACCGCACAATCGAATCCGCCACGCCAGACCCCGCCCATTTCGCGGGTGCGGATGATGCCTGGTTGCGCTGGAATCTTCAGGAGTTGAAGAAGCTGTCAGAGGCGACCGCAATCGCGGCGTCCGATGCCGAACAACAGCTTGTTGTGGCGCGAAGGGCATATGGGCGCGCGCTTGCCCTGACCAAGCTGAAATCGAGATAGGAGAGGCGAGACCTCGCCGCCGACCCGTTGGCGAAGCTGCGGGTCCATGGGATCTTTGTGACCGGCGGCCATCTTCCGGGCGGGTCGCATCACATCGCCCAAGACATTGGGGCGTAATCCGCGTACGATATCGCCAACCGTGAGCGGGCGCAGCCACCTCCCGGCATCGCCCGCAAGGTCATTCAGGAGCGTCCGCCATCGCCGATATCACTCAAATTATCTATTCCTCTCAGCCCTTTGGATATGACGAGGCCACGTTGAGCGGCATTCTGCTGGACGCCCGTCGCTGCAACGCGCGGGACGGGATCACCGGCGCGCTCATCTGCCGCCACGACATATTCCTGCAATTGCTGGAAGGGCCAGAGGACGCTGTGCAGAACACGTTCGACCGCATCGCGCACGATGATCGGCATCTCGAGATGGTGCGGCGCGTGTTGCGGCACGTCCCGGACCGCATGTTCGGCGAGTGGTCCATGCTCCACGATCCGGCGAAATCGTGGATCTGGTCGTCGGAGCAGATCGCAACCGGCCTGCTCGACACCGCAAGCGAAGCCGATTTCCTCGACGTCTTTGCCAGTCTCGCGCAGAAGGTGAAGGCCGACGCGCCAAGCTGACGCACAAGGCGCCGGTCTTCCTGTCCAAACGCCCCGCGCAACCTTGGTTTCGCCGGACGTCAGCCGTCGTCTTGCGCGCTGCCTTGAAAGCGCGGAGTCAGCGCCAGCAATTCGCGGGAATAGGGTGCCTGCGGCCGGGTGAAAAAGGCCTCGGATGGCCCGGTTTCCATGACGTTGCCACCCTTCAGCACGGTCACATCGTCGGACATCTGCCGCACCACCGCGAGGTTGTGGCTAATGAATAGGATCGTCAGGCCAAAGCGCGCCTGCAGGTCCTTGAGCAGGTTCAGGACTTGCGCCTGGATCGACACATCCAGCGCGGACGTCGGCTCGTCGCAAATCAGCACCCGAGGGCGGGCCAGCAGCGAGCGTGCCACCGCGATGCGCTGCCGTTGCCCGCCGGAAAACTGGTGCGGATAGCGGTCGATGGCGTCGGCGGACAATCCCACAAGATCCAGCATCGCCGCCGCGAGGGCGCGGCGCTTGTTGCCATCCGTCTCCAGCCCATAGAGCCACAGGGGTTCGGCCAGAATATCGCCGATCCTGTGGCGGCTGTTGAGGCTGGAATAGGGATCCTGGAACACCATCTGGATCAGGCGGCGGGACGGATCCTTGCGCCCGCGCGACCGGGCCGGGGGCAGGACGGCCTCGCCCAGCGCCATTGTCCCCGCGCTGGGCTGGACGAGACCGGTGATCACCTTGGCCATGGTCGATTTGCCCGATCCGCTTTCCCCCACCAGCCCCATGACGGTGCCGGGGCGCACTTCCATGGAGATCTCGTTCAACGCGGTGAAGGCGGCGGGCGTGCGAAACAGGCTGGTGCGGTTGCCGGAAAAGCGCACGGTCACATTTGTCATCCGCAAGCCTTCGCCCAGCGCCTGGGTCCCGGCGGTCAGCCAGGATTCGGCATCGGCGGCAGAGCGGCGCGCGGGCGCGGCCAGACCGGGGCTGTCCTCCGCAGGTACAAGAAAGCGGTCCAGCTTGCGGTCCAGCGGCGGGACAGCGGCCATCAGGGATTGCGTGTAGGGATGTGCCGGCTGGCGCAGAATCTTCCCCGTCGGGCCGGATTCCATCACCTGCCCGCCGCGCAGCACGGTCACCGTATCAGTGATCTGCGCGATGACGCCAATGTCATGGGTGATCAGCAGAAACCCGATCCCGCGCGTATCGGCAAGCCTGCGGATCAGGTCGAGCACCTGGCTTTGCACCGCCACATCCAGCGCTGTCGTGGGCTCATCGGCGATGATCAGTTCCGGATTGGTGCACAGCGCAAGGGCAATCACCACCCGCTGCCGCATCCCGCCAGAGAATTGATGCGGATAGGCCTTTATGCGGGCAGCCGCGTTTTCGATCCCGATTTCTTCCAGCAGGGCGATGGCGCGGGCGCGGGCCTTTGACGCGCTGATGTCTTCATGGGCCTGCATGGTCTCGATCAGCTGATCCTCAATGGTCATCAAGGGGTTCAGGCTGGTTTGCGGATCCTGAAAGATCATTGAGATCCGCTTGCCCCGCAGCGCATGCGCCTGTTCCGGGGTCAGTGCCCGCAGATCCGTCTCAACCAGGGTCATCGTGCCGTGTGCCACCACGCCGGGGCGTTGCAGCAAGCCGATGACCGCAGCGCCGATGGTCGATTTGCCGGCGCCGCTTTCACCCACCAACCCATGGATTTCGCCGGGCGCAATGGACAGGCCGACATCCTTGATCGCGGTAAAGACACCGAGGCGGCCGGGAAACTGCACGGTCAGATCGTCGACCCGCAGCATCAGCGCAGCCTCGGGTTGAAGACATCGCGCAGGAAGTCGCCCAGCACGTTGATCGACACCACAAGCGCCACGAGGAACAGCGTCGGCACCCAAAGGATCCACCATTCGCCCGATAGCAGGAATTGCATCCCGATCCGGATCAGCGTGCCCAGCGAAGGGCTGTCCGCCGGCAAGCCGATGCCAAGAAAGGACAGCGTCGCTTCCAGAAGGATCGCGGAGGCAAGGTCCACCGTCATGATGACCAGCAACGGCCCCATGATATTGGGCAGGATATGCCGCAGCATCACCCGCAGCGGATGCTGGCCCATGATCATCGCGGCCTGCACATAGTCCTTGTTGCGCTCGACAAACACGCTGGCACGGGCGGTGCGGGCAAAGTTCACCCACAGTGACAGCGCGATGGCCAGCGTCAGCACGGCGACGCGCAAATCCTGATGCATCTCGGGCGGCAGGATCCCGCGAGAGATCCCGTCGATCAGCAGAGCGGTGAGGATCGCGGGCAGGGCCAGTTGCACATCGGCAATCCGCATCACGATGGCATCGAAGCGCCCGCCGAAATACCCGGCGGCCAGGCCAAGCCCGACGCCCAGAACAGTGGCAATCGCCATGGCCATCAGGCCGATCAGCAGCGACAGCCGCGCGCCGTAGAGGATCGCCGAGACCATGTCGCGCCCCTGATCGTCGGTGCCCAGCAGAAAGCGCGGGTCTCCGCCTTCCCAGACCGGGGGGAGCAGTCCGTCCATCAGCGAAAAGCTGGACAGGTCATAGGGGTTGCTCTGCGCCAGCAAGGGCGCGAACGCAGCGCCCCCGATCACCAGAATGGCCACGATGGCGGCCAGTATCGCAGCGGGGCTGCGCAAGAACAGATAGACAGGCTCTGATCGGAACAGGCGGGCCAGCATCACAGCTCTTCCCTGACGCGCAGGCGCGGATCAATGGCCACATAGAGCAGATCGACAGCCATGTTAACAAGGACAAAAAAGAACGCGATCACAACCAGATAGACCCCCATCACTGGGATATCGACAAAGCGGATCGAGTCCAGGAACAGCAGCCCGAGGCCGGGCCATTGAAAGACGCTTTCGGTGACGATGGAAAAGGCGATGACGCCGCCGAATTGCAGGCCGATGATGGTGATGACGGGCACCATCGTGTTGGCCAGCGCGTGGCGGAAATACAGCGAGCGATACGGGATGCCGCGGGCTGTCGCAAAGCGGATGTAGTCAGAACGCATGACCTCCATCATTTCGGCCCGTACCAACCGCATGGTCAGGGTCAGTTGATAGACGCCAAGGGTCAGCGCGGGCAGGATTAGCGCGCGCCAGCCGTCGATTGTGAACAGGGACGAGGTCCAGCCGCCGATCTGCACCGTGCCGCCACGGCCAAAGGTCGGCAGCCAGCCAAGCTGCACGCCGAACAGAAAGATCAGCATGATCCCGATGACAAAGGTCGGGATCGACACCCCCACCAGCGTCGTCATCAGAATGGTCTGGCTGACCAGGCCGCGCGGCCTCAGCGCGGTGTAGACCCCGGCGGGAATGCCCACGATCAGCGAGATCAGCAAGGCCACGATCCCAAGCTCCAGCGTGGCGGGAATGCGCGAGGCGATCATGTCGGCGACGGGCTGACGGGTGCGGTATGAATAGCCGAAATCGCCTTGCAGCAGATCGCCGGTAAACCGGGCGAACTGGACGACGAAGGCATCGTTCAGTCCCAGCTCATCCCGCAGACGCTCGCGATCTTCGACCGAGGTTTCGACCCCGGTCATCTGGCTCACCGGATCGCCGACGAAGCGAAACAGGGAAAAGGCCAGAAAGGCGACGGCGATCATCACAAAGACCGACTGGATCAGCCGTTTGAGAACGAAAAGCGCCATCGCCTGAGTCTACCCGGTCCGGATCAGTTGACGGTGACCCAGCGCAGCATAAAGAAGTTGTCTGCCCGCTGTGTCAGGTCGATATTGTCCTTCGCGGCCCAGATCAGCGGCTGGGTGTACAGCGGGATATAGGCGACCTCGTCCTGCGTGATGCCGACCAGCTCGTCGATCAGCGCCTGACGGGCGGCGGGGTCGATCTCTTTCTGGATCAGGGGCAGCAGCTCATCCACCCGAGCGTTGGAGTAATTGCCGAAGTTCCACGACCCCAGCCGCTTGTCGTCGTCCTGCGTGTGCAGCAGGAAGCGGATCGGATGCTCGGCATCGAAGGTGCCCGGCGACCAGCCCAGCAGGTACATGTCAAAATCATCCGCCCGCAGTTGCGTCCAGTAATCGCGCACCGGGCCGGTCGTCAGCTCGGCGTTCAGCCCGACGGCGGCGAACATCGACGCGGCGGCGCGGCACAGGGCCTCGTCGTTGATGTAGCGGTCATTGGTGCATTTCAGCCCAAAGGAGAAACCGTCGGGATAGCCTGCCTCGGCCAGCAGCTCCTTGGCCTTCTCCGGATCATAGGCGGGGCGATCTGCATTCGCGTCGGAAAAGCCAGAGATGCCCGCGGGAACCAGCTGCGAGGCCGCCTCGATCTTGCCGCGCATGATCACCCGGTCGATGGCATCGATGTTGATCGCATGGGCCGCCGCCAGGCGCACCCGAGGGTCCTGGAACGGGTTCACGTCGGTCACATCGGTGGAATACAGCAGCGTGTCATGCTCGTGCCCAAAGCCGAACATGATCACGCGGGTCTCCTCGCCTTCCAGCACCTTGAAGCCGTCGCGGGATTCGACCTGGGCGGCGTCCTGTAGCGGGATCGGTTGGATAAAGTCGATCTCGCCGGACAGCAACGCCGCAAGGCCGGTGGCGGAATTGCCGATCGGGGTAAAGACCGCCTCGGTTATGTTGTGGCCGGCATCGTCCCACCAGGTCGGGTTCGGGACCAGGCGGGTTTCCACGCCGGGATCGCGGCTGGCAAGGGTGAAGGGGCCGGTGCCGTTGACGTTCATCGTGGCGAAATTCTCGGCATCCCGCGCGGGCAAAGCGGCATCGTTGGCTTCGGCCCAATCCTTGTCGAGGATCATGAAGTTGGCGATGCTGTCGGGGAACAGCGGGTTCGGCGCATTGGTGACAAAATCAATCGTGTAATCGTCGACCACCCGCACCTCCGACACGGGCGCGAACCAGGACCGCACGTCGGCGGCCTCGTCCGAGGCGCGCTGGTACGAGAACATCACATCCTCGGAGGTGAAGGCCGCGCCGTTCTGAAAGGTCACGTCTTCGCGCAGGTGAAAGCGCCAGCCAGTCTCGCCGTCCAGCGGTTCCCACGAGGTTGCCAGCGACGGTTCAATCGCCATGGACTGATTGCGGCGCACAAGGCCTTCGTAAATGTTGTTCAGGAACGACAGCACCGGGGCGGCATTGACCGCATGGGGGTCCATGGTCTGCGGATCGGTGGTCGAGGCCCAGCGGAAAGTCTCGGCGCCCGCAGCATGCGCGCCAAGCATGACAGCGCCTGCAAGAGTGCTGCCGCGCAACAGCGTTGAAAAGGACATGTCGTTCTCCCGGATGGTGTTATTTTTTGACTGATCGTTCTGAAACCACTCAGACCAAGAGCGGCGCCAGAGGTCAAGACGCCACGTCGACAGGGATCGAATACTGGGCGGCGGCGGCGCGCCCGACCTGTGACAGCGTCGCGGCCGACACCCCGGACCTGGCGCGGATCATCAGCCCCCGCGCGACGGCCGCCAGCAGCATGGCGTGAACCTCGGGCTGCGTGCCGGCGGGTGTTTCCCCGGCGCCTGCTGTGCGCATACGGGCCGCAATCCGGTCTTCGAGCACCGCAAACCGCCGCGCAAGTTCGGCGCGGAACCGTGGCTTGGTTCCAGCCGCATCGCCCAGCACACAGGACACAAGGCATCCCCGGGCGGCATTTGCCTCGGTCGCGAGCTGCACCACCGCCTCGAAGAACCGGGTCAGATCTTGCTGCAGCGACCCCGACGGCCCCAGCGCCGCGACAACAGGGGCGAGGCGCGTCTTGCTGTAGTGATCCAAAGCGGCAAGAAACAGCGCCTCCTTGCCGCCATAGCGCTGATACAGACTGGCACGCGGCATCCCGGTTTCACGGCTAAGCAGATCTATCGACGCCGCTTCGAAACCATAGGTCCAAAATAGGCACATCGCCGCTTCTAGCGCCTGTTCCGGGGCGACCTTGCTGGGTCGTCCGGGTCCGCGCGGGGGCTGTGCCATATCCGAAGGGTCTGATTGCATGCCATCGCCGATATTCGGTCCACCCGGCCAAGTCAAATTCCAGACCATTCATTCCGAACCCCCCCCGCGCCCAGTCCCGTGCCGGCGGCTTTGATCCTGTGCCGGCTTTGGTTCGAACAGGGATCCGTGTCGATCAACGCGACAATACTAATTCGGATATTGCTCCTATGCAGTACTAGTCCTTGATCGAGCCAAGCTCACACGCTTATGATCGATCACGGCGCTCGCCGCCCCATTTCGCTTGGATGGAGCCAGGGCTTGACCCGTTAGATAGTTCTACTTTTCCTCTGCTTGTAACGTCCAAGGATAGTGCAGTTCAGGTATTCCAAACCATTTGGGTGCCATACCAGAGTGGAAATTTGCAGAGCGAGAATGTGATACCAGCCCAGATCCTCAATCAAATCAAGGACAAATGCGTCGAAGGTCTGGCACTCGCCCTGGCGTCGAACGACGACGGGGCGGTTATGGAATTTCACTGGTGCAACAAGGCGTTCTGTCAGATCACCGGGCTCGAAGCATCCGAGGTCGTGGGGCAGCGCGGTACCATTCTGGTCGGCCCTGACATGGAGCAGGGTGTTCACCTTTTCATCATCGAGAAACTGATGAACTGGGAAAATTTCTCGATCAGGACCCTCAACAACCGAAAAGATGGAGAGATCTACCGGCAGCGGATGAGCTGGACTCATCTGTCCGACACCCTGACGGGCGATCACTGGTGGCTTTGTTCGCTCATCGATCTGGAAGACGAACACGCCAAGAAGGCCAACCACGCGGCAAAGTCCACCGCGACACTGGAAAGGGAAAGCCACGACAAGCTCGCCGAACGGGTTCACCTGCTGGAACGAGAGAACACGCGCCTGCACCAGCTTGCCAAGTCGGTGACCAAGGATGCGAACGAAGATGCGTTGACCGGCCTGTCCAACCGGCGGCACTTTGAGGTCGAGGTGAAGACCTGGATCGAGAACCTGAAGCAGCACGGAACCGAATTTGCCGTGATCTACATCGATCTGGACCGGTTCAAGTTAGTAAATGACTCGCTTGGCCACGAGGCAGGAGACCGGCTGTTGGTCCTGGTCGCCGATATGCTGCGGGAGCTTACCGAACCGTCCGATCTGGTAGCGCGTATTGGCGGGGATGAATTCGTCATATTGAGGCCCCTTGGAAGAAGCGCTCTCAACATCAGCGGTCTGGTCGACGAGATTGTGTTGCGGATGCAGAAACCGTTCACCTTCGATGGCAAGTCGACGACCTGCAGCGCAAGTGTCGGTGTCGCGATCGCCAAGGCCAGCATGCAGAACCCAGAGCAAGTCGTCACCGATTCCGATCAGGCGCTGTATCACACAAAGTCTCAGGGAAGGGGGCGCTGGTCGTTCTTTACCGAAGAGATGCATGCGAGCTCTGTTGCAATCAAGCAGCTCGCGACGGATTTGTTTTTGGCCTGCGAAAGGAATGAATTTGTCCCCTACTTTCAGCCTTTGATTGATGTAAAGACTGGCCGAATTGCAAGTGCCGAAATGCTGGTCAGGTGGTTACATCCAAGTAGGGGCATTGGACCTGGGGGAGCGGGTGATCGCGGCGATTGATGCGGGACAGAGTCGGCGTGC
>CAYGRI010000075.1:0-15542 GCA_964352155.1 uncultured Maritimibacter sp.
CTTTACGGCGGGGCGCGGCATTCGTTCAGCGTCTGGGGCTCGCGCGACTATGACCTGGCCGCCGATCAGGGCAGCTGGAGCGCGCTGCAGGAGTTTCTGGCCGACAAGCTGTGATCATGGCGGGGCGCTGCCGAGGCGCGGCGCCCCACTCCTCCGTGACAGGCAGATCTGACGGGCCGCGCCGCCGACCGGAACAGTTCGGCGCAACGCCATGAAGCTGAGACAGCCAGACGGACTGGAGAACGGACCGGCATGGCCAGGACGTCTCCCAGGACCGGCTCAGACGGTACCTGGGCCTTCGTCCGTTCTTGGGATCCGCCCGACCGTCCGAAGCGCTCGCAGAGACAATTTCCTTACCCGCCGCAATTGTTGTATGGTTGTCAAAATGCAGCGGTGGCGACCTGCTGGCGGCATTGACCGAGTCTTGATCCCCTTTCAATACTTCCCATGGATCAAACGGTTGGAAGGCCAAGCCAATCCAGAGACTGCAAGCCAGTGCTTTCGCCTGGCCGGGCAGATATGTGTTTCGGGCGCGCCCGCCCTTTCCTTGCGGAATGCCCAGAACCCTCCACGAGACTCTGAAGGCTCGGCAAACGACGGATCTTGCGCAGATCGAGCGAACGCTTGCGGGCGCTCAGGGCCTGTCGGACGAGGCCGAAATCGTCCTGACCGTGTTGATCTGGCGCCGCCGCACCAAAGGGCGCAACGGCATCATGAGCGCATTTCTATATGTCGACCTTTCCAGCCGCATCGATTCAGTGGAGGAGCATCTGCTGCAGGTGGGCGCCACGGACTCGGCGCGGGCTCTGCGCGAGATGCGCAAGGAACTCCCGCTGGAGGAGGAGCAGATCCGCCATGGTATCGTGGATTTGGCCGATTCCAACCTCGATGCGGCGTCCCGCGTCTATCAGCGGGCGGCGGAGCTGGCGCATTGCGTGGCCGATGTCGAACCCGCCGTGTGGAAATTCATGCGCGCCCACAAGCGGTCCATCCCCGACTGGCCGCTTGTGGAAAAGGGCCGCTTGGGGATGCCCTCGTTCTTTGACAAATGGCGGGCCGACGCGCGGTAGAACGCGCGGCCCCTGCGGGATCCCGCGCGCCTATCGCGCGCGGACGGACAGGCTGACCTCTCCCGCCAGCATCTGACCCGGCGCGAGGGTCAGGGGGTTGGGCAGATTCATGGCGTTCGCCGGGTCGGAGGCGGGCTCAAGACAGGTATGGGTTGGCGGATCGTCATGGATCACCAGATGCCCAAGCGCCGCACAGCCGCGCAGGTCGATGGCATGGGTAGCATAGTCGAGCGTGGCCAGCGACCAATCCGACAGAAAGGTCGTGCGCCCCGCCACGTCGCCCCGGGAGGTCATGGTGTGCCGCGCCGTGGTCTGGGGTGTCGCGGTCTGGGGTGTCGCGGTCTGGGGTGTCGCGGTCTGGAGCGCCGTGGTCTGGCCCGACGGAAACAGCGTGCCCGCACGCGGCGGCCACAGGGTGCGGGCATCGTGGTGGATGCGGCTTGCCTTGGGGAAATAGGGGTGCCAGCCGATCCCGGCGGGCATGGGCGTGGCGGAGGTATTCTCGATCTCCAGCCGCAGCAGGACCCCATCGGCGGTGGCGGTCAGGATCTGACGGGCAGTGAAATCCCAGGGCCAATCCGAATCGCTTGCATAGGCGCAGCGCAGGGTGGCCGTATCGGGCCGAAGCGTCTCGATCTCCCAGGGGCGCCGCTGGGCGGGGCCGTGCAGGGCGTGGCCTTGTTGGCCGGGATGTTCCGCCAGCCGCACCTCTACCCCTTGCCATTGGAACCGTGCGTCCTCGATCCGGCCATGGAAGGGGATCAGCGGGAACGCCCCCGTCTTGGGCCAGGCCAAAGGATCGTAGCCGTCGCCCACCTCGACAGGGCGGATCAGGGCGCCAAAGCGGTCGTGGTCGATGCTGGCGACGCGTCCGCCCCAGGCCGGAAGCAGACCGATGCGATAGGGCGCCCAGGCGATGTGATCCGGCTGTGTCATCGCCCCCCTTTCCGCCGCCGGCCCGGCGCCGCCGCACAGGCGAGACGGGCCGCGCCGCCCTGGCCCCAGGCGGCAAGCGCCGGGCCTGCGCCCTGCCCCGCGCGCAGTCTGCGCATCAGGTCCCCGCCTTCAGCGTCCGGTCAAGATCCCCGTCGAATTCCACGGTACAAAAGCGGCCGCCCTGCAGCCCATCCCCGACCGGGTCAGGCGCCAGCTTGGCCTGCCCCGCCAGCGCGGCTTGCCGGAAATCCTCGGCCCGGTGCCTGGGGCGGTAGCCAAGCGCATGGGCGGCCGAATTGTCCCAAAAGCTTCTGGCATTGTCAGAGGCGCCAAAGACGACTGTATTGTGTACGTCGGGATGTTCCAGTCCGATGGTCACCAATTGGAACAGATCCTCTGCATGCAGCCAGACCGACAGCCCCCGCTCGTCAGAGGGCGTCGGGGCGAAATTGCCGATCCGGATCGACAGGCAGCGCATCCCGTGCTTGTCGGCATATAGCGAACACAGCGCCTCGCCAAAGACTTTGGACAGGCCATAGCGGGTGTCGGGGCGCATCGGCTGGTCGACCCCGATGCGCTGGCTGCGCGGATACATGCCCGTGACGTGGTTGGACGAGGCAAAGACCACCCGCGGGACAGAGGCATGGCGCGCGGCCTCCATGAAGGTCATCATGCCCTGGATATTCGCGGCGTCCACCGCCTCCCACGGGGCTTCGTTGGGCTGCCCGCCCAGATGCACCGCGCCGTCGACCCCCGCGCAGGCCGCCGCCATCGCCGCGGGATCGCTCAGATCGCCGCCCCGGAAGATCTCGTTCGGGGCCAGATCCGTGATCTCGGTCCGGTCGCTGAGAATCACGGCCTCGTAGCGCGCGCGCAGAAGGGGGCGCAGCGGTGCGGCCACTCTTCCGGCCGCTCCGGTCATTAGGACGGTCTTGGGCATGATCGGGATCTCTGCAAGGCGCGGCGCGCGGGGTACTTGTCAAAAGCAGTTTGACGCCGCATCATGCTGTTGACAAGTTGAAACATGTGTTTGGTGATGACGCGCATGATGGACCGACCGCTATGCTGAATGTGGGACCGCGCCTGGCCGGGGCTGGGCAAACGCGGCCCTTCCCCGCCCGGCTGTCCGGCGGAATGGGCGGCCATGACAGATAGCGCAAGCACGCGGACCGACGGGCCGCGGCGCCAGTCCCGGGACTGGTCGCTGGCCGATCAGGTCTATGAGCAGATCCTGACCCGCATCGTCGACGGGCTGTATCCCACCAATTCCAAACTGCCCGCCGAAACCGCGCTCAGCGCCTCGCTGGGGGTGTCGCGCCCGGTTCTGCGCCAGGCGCTCAAGCAGCTGCGCGAAGACGGGGTGATCCAGTCGCAGCAAGGCTCTGGCTCCTATGTGCGGCAACGGCCGGACAAGGCGATTCTGAAATTCTCGCAGGTGGGGTCCATCGCAGACATCCAGCGGACCTTTGAATTCCGCGCCGCAATCGAGGCAGAAGCGGCAGCGCTTGCGGCCCTGCGCTGGACCAAGGACAGCTTTGCCGCCATTCAGGACACGTTCGATGCGCTGGAAAAGCGGATCGAAACCGATGGCGTCGGCGCCGAAGAGGACGAGGCGTTTCACCAGGCGATCTGCAAGGCCGCCGACAACCATTATTTCCTGTCCACGATCAACTCGATGCGCGCGCAGACCTTGCTTGGGATGAATCTGGCCCGCAGCCTGTCGCTGGAACGCCCGCGCGAGCGGTTGCGGATGGTGCAGAATGAGCATCGCGCGATCCTGAAGGCGCTGCTGCAACGGGACGCAACCGCCGCGAAACACGCCATGCGCGCCCATGTGGACAACGCCCGCAAACGCGTTTTTGAGGGGGCGGTCGATGCGGATCCGAGCTGACTCACCAGGCGCGGTGGGACGATGACCGCCACAGCGGGTTGCCCCATCCGCCCAGCGGCGCGGCGATGGCGCCCTGCCGGACCGCGCGGCTGTGCGGCCCCGTCTGACCAGGCGGCCCGCAACAGCCTGATAAGGACCCCCAAGCCATGAAGATCACCGCGATTGAGACGATCCGGAACACCCAGTGGTCCAACTTCCTTTGGGTCCGGGTCGAGACGGATGCGGGCGCCATAGGGCTGGGAGAGACCTTTCGCCATCCGGTGCCGATCGAACGCTATCTGCACGATGTGATCGCCCCGGCCCTGCTGGGCGCCGATCCGCGCCCCGTGGCGCTGCATGCCCATCGGCTCAAGCGCGAGGGAGGGCTGCGGTTTCTGGGCTATCCCACGCGGTCGGTCGAGATCCGCGCCAATTCCGCCGTCGACATCGCCCTGTGGGACCTCAAGGCCAAGCTGGCGGGCGAGCCGCTGTTCCGCCACCTTGGCGGGCCGGTGCGCGACAGCATCCCGATCTACAACACCTGTGCCGGGCCGAACTACAACTGGACGGCCTCGCTGGCGCGGTCGCGGATGGCCGACAGCGAGACCTCGGACCGCTCCGTGCCCGACGATCTGGCCTGGCAGCACAAGGATCCGGGCGGGCTGGCGCAATCGCTGCTCGAAGACGGGATCACCGCGATGAAGATCTGGCCTTTCGACGCGGCGGCCGAGGCCAGCGGCGGGCATCGCATCTCTGGCGCCGAGCTGGAGGCGGGGCTGGCCAAGATCGCGGCGATCCGCGATGCGGTGGGCAGCAAGATGGACGTGCTGATGGAATACCATTCGCTGTGGCATCAGGCCCCTGCGCGCCGGATCCTGCGCGAGGTCGATGCCTACGATCCGTTCTGGCACGAGGATCCGGTGCCGATGGAAGATCTGGTCGCCCTGGCCGAGCTGCGCCGCGAGTCGCGCACGCCGATCGCGGGCAGCGAAAGCCATGGCTCCGCCACCTGGGTCCGCGATGCGCTGGCGCAGGGCGCCGTGGATTACCTGCATTTCGACATCGGCTGGGTCGGCGGGCTCAGCGAGGCGCTGCGGGTCGCCCATCTGGCCGCCGCCCATGAAAAGCAGATCGCCCCGCATGATTGCACCGGCCCCATCGTCTGGATCGCGAACCTGCATCTGGCGCTGTCGCAGGTGAATGCCCTGTGGCTGGAAAGCGTGCGCGCCTATTACAACGGCCTGTACCGCCAGCTGGTCACTGAACTGCCCCGGATCGCGGGCGGCCAGGCCTTTGCGATGGAGGGCCCCGGCCTGGGCACCGCCCTGTCGGACGAGCTGCTCGCCCACCCCGCCACCCTGACGGAGCGTTCAAAGCTATGACCAAGGCCCCCAACATCCTGTTTCTGATGCCCGATCAACTGCGCTGGGATTATGTGGGGGCCTACGGCAGGGATTGGGCGCGCACCCCCCATATCGACGCGCTCGCGGCGCAAGGCACATTGTTCGAGCGATGCTACTCCCCCTCGCCCGTCTGCATTCCCGCCCGCGCCTCGATGCTGACCGGGCATAACACGCTGGCCACCGGGGTGCTCAGCAACAATTACTGGCTGCGCCCCGATCACGATGCCTGCGGGATGCCCAGCTTTGCCAGCCTGCTGGGCGCGGCCGGCTATCACACCGAAGCCATCGGCAAGATGCATTTCATCCCCTGGGACCGGCCCGAGGGCTTTGCCCACCGCGTCATCGCCGAGGACAAGCGGCATATCCACATCCGCGACGACTACCACGATTACCTCAAGACCAAGGGCCACCGGAAATACGCCGGCGCCGAAGAGCCGGGCTATGTCGAGGGCCGCATGGCCTCGATCAGCCTGGTGCCGCTGGAAGATCAGGTGGACAAATGGGTGGGCGACCACAGCGTCGCCTTTCTGAAAAGCTATGACGAGGATCGCCCGTTCTTCCTTTGGTCGGCCTTTCCCGGCCCGCATGACCCGTTCAACCCGCCCGCAGAGCTGATCCGCGACGATCCGGTGCCCGCCGCCTTTGCCCCAACCCCAGAGACAGAGGCGTTCCGCCCCGACATGATCCACGCGACGGCCAAAGGGTCGGCGGGCGTCGATATCGAGGATTTTCCCGATGCGGTCAAAGCCCGCATCCGCGCCCACTACCGCGCGCTGGTAGAGTTGATCGACGCGCAGGTCGGCGCGATCCTGGCAGCACTGCGCGCCCGCGACGATGGCCGCGACACGCTGATCCTGTTCTCGTCGGACCACGGGGAGTTCCTGGGCGATTACGATTTTCTGGGCAAGGTGCTGTTCTTTGAGTCCTCGGCCCGGGTGCCGATGATCGCGGCGGGGGCTGGGGTGCCCTCTGGCCGGTCCGACGCCCTGGTGTCGCTGACGGATGTCTTTGCCACCTTCACCACCGCCGCCGGGCTGTCCGCCTATGCGCAAGACAGCGTCCCCCTGCCCGGCATCGGCCTGGGCGAGACGCGGCGCGATCTGGTGATGGGTGCCACCGATCAGGGGATGATGGTGACCGATGGGCGCTGGAAGCTGTCGCGCTATCGCAATGGCGTCTGTTGTCTGCACGACGTGACCGCCGACCCCGAGGAACAGAACAACCTGTGGGATTCGGAAATCGCCCGGCGCGACGATCTGGACCGCGCGCTGCAGGCCTGGGTGCTGGACTCGGCAATGGATGGCCATGGCGACAAGGCCTATCCCTATATGACGATGACACCGGACCACCCCGGCCACGGGCGCGGGTGGGGGCGGAAATACCCCGCCAATCCGCTGACCGACGATCTGCCCGGCCGGATCTCAAAGCGCTAAGGCCGCGCCATCCCAGCCGGGCGTCCCGCGCCCTGGCTGACGCACCCCCGTCCGCCCCGCAAGGATCCAACCCGCCGAGCATGGGCGCGCCCCTTCGCCGTTTCAGCCCATAGACGCTGGGCCTTCGGGCGCAGGACCCGCAGACATTGGACCCGCAAAGGCTGGTCCCGTCCGCCTTGGGCCTTCCTCCGCAGGGACCATCAACGTCCGGACCATGGACGCTGGGCCCTTAGATTCCGGGACCTCATACGCAGGCCCCATAGGCGCAGACCCGTAGACGCCGGGACCGTCTTGCTGGATCTGCCGACGCCGCAATCGCGTCAGGCGCGCTCGTCAAAGCGGGTGCGCAGATGCATCTTGCGCGCCGTCGGATCGGGATGCGGCACCGCGGACAGCAGCGCTTGCGTATAGGGATGGACGGGGTTGGAACAAACCTCGCTTGCCGGGCCAAGCTCCACCACCTCGCCCTTGCGCATCACCGCCACCCGGTCGCAGAAATAGCGCACCACCCCGATGTCATGGGCGATGAAGATAAAGCTGAGGTCGAGCGTCCTTTGCAGCTCGATCAGCAGGTCCAGCACCTGCGAGCGGATCGAGACATCCAGCGCCGAGGTCGCCTCGTCACAGATCACCACCTCCGGCTCCAGCGCGATGGCGCGCGCGATGCCGACCCGCTGGCGCTGGCCGCCGGAAAAGGCGTGGGGGTAGCGCTCCATCACGTCCCTTGGCAGACCTACCTGTTCGAGCAATTGCGCCACCCGCTCGGTCATCTGCTTGCCCGACAGGATGCCGTTGTTGCGCAACGGCTCGGCGATGATCTGGCCCACGGTCATGCGCGGGTTCAGGCTGCCATAGGGGTCCTGAAAGATCATCCGCACCCGGCGGCGGTATTGCTGCAGGGCGTCCCCGTCCAGCCCGGCGAGATCCACCTTTGTGCCATCGGTCCCCTGATAGCCCACATCGCCCCGCGTCGGCGCCAGGACAGAGGCGATGGCCCGCCCCAGTGTCGTCTTGCCCGATCCGCTTTCCCCGACGATCCCGAGCGACTCGCCGCGCATCAATTGCAGCGACACGTCGCGGACGGCCTTTACCCCCGGTTGCGCCTTGGCCAGAAAGGCGCGCTTGCCCGGAAACTCGATGGACAGCCTGTTGACCGACAGGATCGGATGCCGCGCCCCGGCCAGCACATCCGCCTCGGGCGGTTTGATCGCGGCACGGCTTTCCAGCTTGATGACGCTGTCCAGCAGCGCGCGGGTGTAAGGGTGCTGCGGGTTGTCGAACAATGGCTCCACATCACCAGTCTCCACCACCTTGCCGTGGCGCATCACCACCACATCGTCGGCGATCTCGGCCACCACGCCCATGTCATGGGTGATGAACATGATCGCCATGCCATAGCTGGCCTGCAATTCGCGCATCAGATCCAGGATCTCGGCCTGCGTCGTCACATCCAGCGCGGTCGTCGGCTCATCCGCGATCAGCACCTGCGGGTTGCACGACAATGCCATGGCGATCATCGCCCGCTGCCGCATCCCGCCCGAGAACTCGAACGTATAGCGGTCGATGGCGATTTCGGGCGACTGGATCTCGGTGCGCCGCAGCAGCTCGATCGCCCGCGCGCGCGCTTCGGTCTTGGAGATCGGCTCGTGCAGGCGGATCGTCTCGATGATCTGGGCGCCAATCGTATGCACCGGCGACAGCGACGACATCGGTTCCTGAAAGATCATCGCGATGTCGCGCCCGCGAATGCTGCGGATCGCCTTGGAGCGGGGGTGCAGCGCCGTCAGGTCGATCAGATCCTCGCGGCCACCGGCGCGCGGCGGGGTGCGCAGGCGGATCTTGCCGCCGTCGATCTGCCCCGGCGGGTCGAGGATTTGCAGAATCGACCGGGCGGTGATGGATTTGCCCGACCCGCTTTCGCCCACGATGCAGGTTGTCTTGCCCTTGCGCAGGCGGAAGGACACGTCGTCCACCGCCTTGACCACATGGGTGCGCAGCGGAAAGGAGGTGCGCAGATTGCGCACGTCCAGGATCACGTCGTCGGGCAGCGCGGCTTTCACGATCGCCTCCGTCATGCCGAATACGGGTCCGCGGCATCGCGCAGACCGTCTCCGAGGAAATTGAACGCCATCACCGTGATGACAACGGCGCCGCCTGGCACGAACAGCCAGGGCCCCAGCACGATGGATCGCACATCCTGCGCCTCTTTCAGCAGGACGCCCCAACTGATCGCGGGCGGCAGCAGGCCCAGGCCGAGGAAGGACAGCGAGGTTTCCGCCAGGATCATCAGCGGAATGGCCAGGGTGACGCTGGCGATGATGTGGCTGGTCAGCGAGGGCAGCATGTGCCGGAAGATGATCCGCTTTTGCGAGGCGTTGTCGAGCTGCGCCGCAATGACGAAATCGTCGTTCTTGAGGGATAGGAACCGCCCTCGGACCACCCTTGCCAGTTCGGTCCAGCCGACCAGCGACACGATCAGGGTGATGAAAAAGTATCGGACCTCCACCGACCAGCTTGGCGGCAGCGAGGCCGCGAGCGCCAGCCAGACCGGGATCGTGGGCAGTGACAGCACGAATTCCACCAGCCGCTGGATCACCGTATCGGTAAAGCCGCCCACATAGCCGGCCAGACCGCCCAGCGAGATGCCCAGAAACAGCGCAAAGGCCACGCCCACCAGCCCGATCGACAGCGACAGCCGCGCGCCATGGATCGTACGGCTGAGCATATCCCGCCCCAGCCGGTCGGCCCCCAGCAGAAAGTACCGTTCGCGCGGGTTGATCGGCACCAGCAGGTGGCGGCTGGCGGGGATAAAGCCCCACATCATATAGGGATCGCCCTTGCCGAAGAAGGTCAGATACACCTTCTCTCCGGTATGTTCATAAGTGGTGCGCAAGGTGACGGGGTCGCGGTTGCGCTTGGTTTCCCAGACATAGGGCCGGATCTTGACCCCATCTTCGGTCCGGTCAACGAAATGGATCATCTGCGGCGGATGAAAGCCGCCACGCCGGTTGATGCCATTGGGATCGAAGGGGGCCAGAAACTCCGCGAACAGCGCGATGACATACAGCAGGACCACAACCACAAGCCCGGCCATCGCCAGCTTGTGGCGCCGGAACTTCCACCACATCAGCCGCCATTGCGACGCCACCGCCGCATCGCGCGGCGCGGCCAGGGCCGAGGCCTCTATCGAGACGTCGCTTGCATTGTCACTCATAACGTACCCTCGGGTCCAGCAAGGCAAGTAGGATGTCCGAGACCAGCATCCCGAAGACGGTCATCGCGCACATGATCATCAGGATGCCGCCCGCCAGTTGCATGTCCTGCGCCAACAGCGACAGGAGCATCAGCGGCCCCAGCGTCGGATAGCCCAGCACCACGGCGGTGACGACCGCCCCGGATATGAGGGCGGGGAAATACAGCCCGATGATCGAGATGAAGGGGTTCAGCGCGATCCGCACGGGATAGCGCAGGATCAGGCGCCATTCGCTCATGCCCTTGGCGCGGGCGGTGGTGACATAGGGCTTGCCCAGCTCGTCCAGCAGGTTGGCGCGCATGATGCGGATCAACGAGGCCAGAATGCCGGTGCCCAGCACCAGAATGCCGATCCACATATGGGAGTACATGTTGATCACCTTGCCTACGGACCAGGGCTGGCCCTCGTATTCGTCGGAAAACAGGCCGCCCATATGAGTACCGAAGACCTTGACCCCGATGTAAAGGATCACCAGCGCCAGCAGGAAGTTCGGTGTCGCCAGGCCGATGAAGCCGAAGGTCGTGGCGATGTAATCGCCGATGGAATACTTGCGCACCGCCGAATAGATCCCGATCGGCAGGGCGATGCCCCAGGCGAAGATGAAGGTCGACATCATCAGGATGAAGGTCAGCGGAATGCGCGCCTTGATCAGCTCCCAGACCGACTGGTTCCACTCAAAGCTTTGCCCGAAATCACCGACCATCAGGTTGGTGATCCACTTCCAGTATTGCACGATGAACGGCTGGTTCAGCCCGTAGCGTTCGCGCATGTTTTCCAGCGCGTTCTGGTCCAGGGTTTCGTCGCTTTCGGCCAGTTTGGCGACCAGCGTGGTCAGGTAATCGCCCGGCGGCGCCTGGATCAGCGCAAAGACGACGAGAGAGACCGCGAACAGGAACGGAATCGTCCAAAGCGTTCGCCGGATGATGTAGCGCATCAGCATGTCAGAGGTTCCGGACTGCAGGGCGTTGCAGGGTCGTGGCCCCCGCACGAGGGGGCCACGAGAAGACGCAGATCACTCAGCGTAGTAATATTGCTGCGGCAGGGTCGGACCCGGGTTCGGGTACATCCACGACCGGACCATCTGCTCTGGCACATTGCGCATCTTGGCATTCTTGATGCCGATCCGATCCGGGTCAGAGACGACGCCGAACACTTCGAACTCGTCCGCCGCGATCTCGTGGATCTCGCGGAACAGGCGCATTTGCTCGTCCGGGTCGGCATTTGCCTTGTATTCGGCAAACAGGTCGTACCGCTTGAGCATGCTGGGCGACGGTTCCACCCCGGCCTTGCCGCCCGACGTGTACCACACCGCCCATTGCAGCGCGTGGCGGCTGCCTTCGGGATGCACGGCCATCACGTTGCGCGGGCTGAGCGTCGGGTCATAGCCACCCGGTGCGCTCCAGACCTGAACGTCGAAGTCGTTGCTGTCGCCGCGAGCGTAGTAGATCGACCGCTCCAGCGAGTTGGTGCGCGACTCGATGCCCAGATCGGCCCAATAGTCGTTGATCAGCTCCATCGCGTCGGCCCATTCGGGCGAAAGCGTCGGAATGACGTCGACCTGAAAGCTCACCCGCTCGCCATTCGACATCAGGCGGTAGCCGTCCGCGTCGCGCTGGTCCAGACCGATGCTGTCCAGGATCTCGTTCGCGCGATCCGGGTCAAATTCGGTGAACTGCTTCGACATACGCTCGTCGAACAGCGGATGCAGCCGCTTGGCGCCGATCTGCCAAGGCTCGCCCTGGCCCAGATAGATCAGGTCGATCAGCTCTTCGCGGTCCATCCCCAGCGACAGGGCAACCCGGAAGTCCTTGTTGGTGAACAGGGCCTGCTTGACCGGGTCCTTGTGGTTGAAGTTCATGTAGAACGCCATCGCGTTGGACGACGAATTCAACAGCTTGAAGAAGTCGTAGCCGCCCGCGGCCTGGTTCTCGTAGAAGACCGGGACGTTCTTGGCCGCATCAAGGTGGCGCGACTGCAGGTCGATCTCGCCGGCGAGCACCTGAAGCACAAGGCTTTCGGGGTCCTGCTCGACGCCAAACCGCAGCGTGTCGATATAGGGAAGCTGGTTGCCCTCGGTGTCGACCTGCCAGAAATAGGGGTTCCGGGCAAGGATGACGCGGGTGGCATCGCCGGTATAGGCTTCTTCGGTCACGACCCAGGGGTCGAGCGTCGGACGGTCGGGGTTGCCCCACCGTGCGGGGATCTCAAGCATGCCGCACTTGCGCTGGAACAGGTCGACCCAGTCGGCCGCGCCTTCGGCTTCGACCATGGCGGCAACGCCGTCGTTGTAATCGGGGTGGAACTGCTGGCAGTAATGCTTGGCCCACAGCACCGGCTCTTGGCCCAGCGGCGTGGCGAGTTCCTGCAGGAACTGACCGTAAGGCCCGGCAAAGCTGAGCGTGACGGTGTAATCGTCGATCTTCTCGGCCTGCATCGGTTCGCCTTCGATCACATAGCGTGCCGGGGGCGATCCGCCGTAGAACTCTTCGTTGTTCAGCAGGTCGTTGACAAAGAACAGAATGTCATCTGCGGTGAAGGGTTCGCCGTCCGACCATTTCATCCCCTCACGCAGCGTGAAGGTGAATTCGCTCGAATCGTCGCTGACGGTCCAGCTTTCGGCGACATTGGGCAGGGTTTCGGTGAAATCCGCGCTCCAACGCGTCAGGCCCTGGGGCGACATGATGCGCAGGATGTTGTTGTGATCCGACGATCCGCGCAGACCGCGGCGCAGGACGCCGCCGTAGGTGCCGATGCTGTCGACCGGGGTGATCACCTCGGGCTTGACCGGCAGCCGTTCGGCGACCGGCGGCAAGGTGCCCGCCGCGACCATGGCCGCAAGCTCCGGAGCCTCGTTATAGGGTTGCGCGAATGCCGGAAAGGCCATTGCCACGGCCAAGCCAGCCGAAAGCAACGTCCCTTTCCAATGGACGGTATGTTTCATCTCTGGGTTCTCCTCCCTTTGAGATCGATGTCTGTCGTCTGTCTGTGCGCCTTCTGCGGGCGAGCATGACCAAGCGTAGCACCTTCGGGCCGCGATTGGTCAACAATTTATTACAAATTTACCTCCCAAGAATTACCGATCTTTACACTGGCTTGCGGGGATCGCCCTCAGCCGATCAGCCCTTCCTTGCGCAACATCTCAAAATGCGCCGCCAAGTAGCCATAAACAAAGGAAAATGCCGTGTTCTCGGGATCCCGACCCGAGACGGTGGGGACGTGGTCGGGCATCACCATGTGCTTGTAGCCAAGCTGTGCATAGAGTCGGATCGAGCGGGCCATGTCCATGTCGCCCTCTTCCGGGAAGGTTTCCATGAAAGACAGCTTCTTGCCGCGGATGTTGCGGAAATGGACGTTGAACAGCTTGTCGCGCTCGCCGAACCAGCGGATCACGTCGAAGATTTCTGTGGCCGGGTCGTCGAGCATTTCGCCCACGGTTCCCTGACAGAAGTTCAGCCCGTGCCAGGGATTCTCCTCGGTCTGGACAAAGCGTTTCAGCCCGTCCACCGTGCCCAGCACCCGCGTCACACCCATATAGCCCGGCGGCGTATAGGGGTCATGCGGATGGCAGGCCAGCCGGACCTTGGCGCTTTCGGCCACCGGGACGACGGCGCGCAGGAAATACCCGATCCGCTCCCAGTTTTCCTCTTCGTCCAGCACGCCGGCCGGCCCCGGAGGCGCGTCCTGATCCATCAGATCCCAGCGGAACGACGCATTCCTAGATCCGCCCCGCCCCGGTTCATCCGGCGACCGGGGGATCCCGATGATGTTCATGTTGTATTTCGCCGCCGGGATCCCGGCCTGCCCCAGACGCTCGATCAAACGGCAGATCGACTCGATCTGGGCGTCGCGGTCCGGTCCGGCGGTCAGGATATCCGGGCTTTGGCTTTGCGCGATGGGCTTTGAGGCCAGCGGCAATTGCACCATGTCCAGAACCAGCCCCAGCCCGGCCAGCTTGTCGCGGAACCGCGACAGCTCATCGAGGCTCCAGTCATGGGGATTGCCGGGCGGGTCGGCGTTGACATGGGTGACGCCCAGCTGCGCCATCACACGGTAATCGTCGTCGTCGCGGGCGGGGAATTGGGTGCCCAGCTTCATGCCGCGCCCCCCGTTGCAACCGTCGCCGTCGGGCCTGTCGCCGCCAAGCCTGTCGCCGCCAAGCCTGTCGCCGCCAAGCCTGTTGCCGCCAAGCCTGTTGCCGTCGTGCCAGTCGCTGTCGTGCCAGCCATCATCATACTGGCCGCCGCCCATCTATGTTCGCCTGTGATTGCGACACGCGCGGCGCATCCAATCGTCGGGCGCCGCGAGCCTGCATCACGCGCAGGCCATGCGGCCATGCTCCCCCTGTTCCGCCCAGTCATCAGATCCTCCCACTGCGTATGAGATGCTTGTTCCCGACTCATGTGGATGTCAATCTGGTCATACCAATTTTGGGGGATCGCGTTTCCGAAGGGGCGATTTCCTGCGGCCCAGTTTCCTGCGGCCCAGTTTCCGGGGGCCCAGTTTCCGGGGGCCCAGTTTCCGGGGGCCCAGTTTCCGGGGGCCCAATGTCCGGGGGCGCCTCGGTCCCAGGCGCCCTGCCCTCTCGCGGGTCCCCGCTGGTGCGATAGCGCGCCAGCGCATGCGACAGATGGCGGCGCATCGCTTCCTGCGCCGATATGGGATCGCCCGCCTCCAAGGCGCCGAGAATCGCCTCATGCTCGGTCAGCAAAGACCGCTCCCGCTCTGCGGTCGTCACGGGATCGCAATTCTCGGCGATGCGGATGCGCGGCACCGCCTCTGCCCCGAACGCCGCCATGATCTTGGGGAAATACGGGTTGTTCGTGGCTTCGGAAATGCCAAGATGAAACCGCCAGTCTTCTTGCGTGGCCCGGCGTTGCTCGGCCAGGGCTTTGCGCATATCCGCCAGATGTTGCGCAATTTTTTCAAGCTGGTACGGAGAGGCGCGGCGGGCGGCAAGTCCGGCGGCCTCGACCTCGACCGCGCGGCGCGATTCCAGGATGTTCAGGATGTCTGACCGTTCAGAAGCCTTGATGACCAGCCCGTCCGACGACGGCCGTTGCGCCGCGACATAGGTCCCCGCCCCCCGGCGCGACACCACCATCCCCTGCGAGCGCAGCGCCGCCAGCGCCTGCGAGCGCAGCGCCGCCAGCGCCTCGCGGATCACGACGCGCGACGCGTTGAACTGGCGGGTCAGCGCCCGCTCTGACGGCAGACGGTCGCCCACGGCCCAGGCGCCCGATTGAATCTCGGCCTGCATCAACACAAGAACCGGATCCCCCGGCAGCACTTTGGTCACGGCAATGACAGCCCCACAACATTGGTAGGACCAATTTGTCAAAGACGGCGCCCGCGTCAAGCTATGGTGCGCGCAGGGCCCACGTCTTGACAGGTTCGGACAGCCCGTGCGAGCACTCTGGGGCGGGTCCATCGGGAGCAGGCGGTGGCCGGAGCCGGCCGTCGACGCGCGCAATCGGGAAAGCGCGAAACCGGCCCGATCCGAGGTCTTGCCGCTTCGCCGTTCCTGCCCGATCCGAGGCCCGCCCAATCCGAGACCCGCCCAACCAAAGGACTCCAAAT
>CAYGRI010000075.1:15552-17147 GCA_964352155.1 uncultured Maritimibacter sp.
TGCCAGATCCCCGCACCGCCTTCGACGACGCCGATCTGGCCGCCTATGCCCGCGACGGCTTTGTCGTGATCAAGGGCCTGTTCGACCGCCGCGAGGTCGACAGCCTGAACCGCATCGTCCGCGAGGACCCGGTGATCCAGCAATCCGTTTACGAGCGCAAGGACGCGGCGGGCGGGACGACGGAACTCGCCCTGTGGCGCGATCTGCAAGAGGATATGTTCAGCGATGTCGCCCGCTCCGCCCGCGTGGTGACCAACGTGCAGAAGCTCCTGGGCGGAGACGCCGCCTTTTTCCACGCCAAGCTGACGCTGAAGCGCCCCAGAACCGGCGGCGCCTGGGATTGGCATCAGGATTATGGCTATTGGTATCGCACCGGGTTTCTGTTCCCGCATATGGCCAGCGTATTCATCGCCCTTGACCCTTCGCGCCGGATCAACGGCTGCCTTCAGGTCCTACGCGGCTCGCATCTGCTTGGCCGGATCGAGCATGGTGTGACGACCGAACAGGTCGGCGCCGATATGGTGCGGGTCGAGGCCGCGATGCAAAAGCTGGAGCTTGTGCATGTCGAGATGGATCCCGGCGACGCGCTGTTCTTTCACTGCAACCTGCTGCATGCCTCGGGCCAGAATACGTCTGACCAGACCCGTAACGTTTTGCTATGCTGCTATAATCGCGCGGACAACGCCCCCTATATGGATCTGGCGACCACCTCTCACACGCCGATAGAGATCGTGGCGGATGCGGATCTCCTGAGATATGCCGACCGCCCGATCTCCTCCGGCAAAGCGTTTCACGACGGCGCCCCCGCCGCCTGAGACGCGCCCTGCCCCAAGGCACGGACGTCCGGGCCGCAATGCTCCGCCCGAACCAAACGCGCCTGCGCTGCGCACGGCGGATCCAAGGTCATTTCAACCGATCGGATCGCCCTCGACTTTCCAATCCGGCCCGGCCGGACGGCGGCACGCCCGGCAAGTCCCGCCACCTTGAACGGAGGACCGGTCAAATCAAATGTGGCCGCCGGTTGGCGCTGCAGTTACTCAGGCGGCCATGAAGGCGGTCGCAATTCACGGTGTCAGCACCGCGCTGGCATGTCGGGCGTTTCAAATCAGCGAGACTTGTTATCGTTGCAGGCCAGTGTTGAGCGATGAGAATGAAGAGAACACCGATTGGCTGGTACGTCTGACAGCCAACAAGCGCATTTGAGGCTTCGGCTTATGCTTTCGCGATCTGCGCAACGTCGAGGGCTATCGCTGGAACCATAAACGGGTCTATCGTGTCGACGGCGAGCCGGAGCTAAACCTGCGTATCAAGCCCAATAAACGCTTGAAGCGCGCCAGGCCGGAGCCGCTGGTCGTGCCCGATAAGCCCAACGAGACATCGTCCATGGACTTCATGGCGGATCAACCGGCGGATGGCAGATCAATCAGGGCATTGAACGTGCTGGACGATTTCAACCGTGAGGGTTTGGCGATTGAGGTCGATTTTTCGCAGCTTGCTGAACGCATCGTTCGCGGCCCGAACCAGATCATCGAATGGCGCGGGGAGGCTCTGACGATCCGCGTTGACCGCAAGCTGAACTCGACCGATGTGCTGGA
>CAYGRI010000076.1:0-16932 GCA_964352155.1 uncultured Maritimibacter sp.
CCGAATGCCGGTGATCGATTCGGCCTTGAGTCCGCGGAGGGTGGTCGTGGCGGTCATTTGTCTGTCCTTTCAGGGATGGGGTCCGGTCGTGATGGCGGCGGCGCCCGCGCGACGCCCGGCCTCGAAGGCGTCCTCGAGCGCATTGCGGATCGCCCAGACGGCCACATCGTGGAAATCGAGGCGGTCGGAGTTCCGGGTCTCGAGGGTTTCGAGAAAGAAGTGGCGCTGGGCGATCTCGAGGAGCTCGGCCGCGTGCCCCTTGCTCCCGTCGCTCATGGAGCTGTGTCCCGGTCTCTCTTGTGCGCGCATGGCTGCCTCCGATCTGCGTGTCCGGGGTGCGCGATGCACCCGCTTTCTGACGATCAGAGTCGCTCCATCCGGGAGTGTAATCAACTCAAATAGATCATTTTTCATGTTTATTTCCAATACTTTGAGGCCATTCACAGCGCAATGGAAGGTATGAGCGAACGCGCCTATGCCGCCCATTCCGGGCTCTCGCGCGGGGCGGTGCAGAAGGCGCGCAAAACCGGCCGCTTGGTGCTGTTCCCGGACGGATCGATCAACGCCGCCGCCTCGGATGCGCGGCGCACCGCCGCGACCGATCCTGACCAGCAGATGCGTGCAAGGGGCGGGTTTGTCGGCAGTGGCAGCAGCGAGGGCGGCGCAGCTTCCGGTCCTGGTGACAGCACGTCCTATCTGAAGGCCCGGACCGCGCTCACGGTCTACCAGGCGCAGGAACGCCAGCTGTCGATCCAAAAGAAGAAGGGTGTTCTGGTCGACCGGGCCCGGGCTGAGACGCTGGTGTTTCGCCTCGCCCGGCAGGAGCGCGATGTCTGGGTCACATGGCCCACCCGTGTGGCGGCGCTGATGGCTGCACAATTGTCCGCAGAAATGGAGAAAGCATCGGGGGCACCCGTGACGATCGAGACTGCGATCCTGCAAAGGGTGCTGGAAACCCATGTCCGAGAGCAACTCGACGCCCTCGCCGACCTCAGGGTCTCGCTTGGATGAAGGAGAAAAACACAACGACCTGACAGACGGGGATCTGAACCAAGACCTCGACCTCGGCTTTGAAGGTGCCGAGGATATCCGAGGCAACCGTGTGCGCGATCTGAACAAGATACAACCCGAGGCCTATCGGGCGGTCGAGGAAATCCATGGCGTGGCTGATGCATCGGCCGCGGAGATCTATGCGGGGGCCAACAATATCAATCCGCGAGCGGCCGAATTCTACGCGTTCTCGAACCAGGCAGGCATACAAGGACATGATTTCCGATGGAAACACTCCCGCTCAGAGGTGACAGAAGACAAGACTCGTCTTGATGATCCATCTCATCGCATACCGGTCGACTGCTTTCTAGCATCAAGTCTTTGAAATCGCAGCGGTTGAGACACCGAGACAAAGCCGACTGGGATGCCGGATTTGAACTGATGGCCCGACTTCCGTCGGATCAAATTTATCTATCCTTGCCAGCAAGTGCTGAATGCTCGTCTCTGCCAGCATATCGACTGGGGGAACAACGCGTGTCATGCCACCATGCCACCAAGTGTGCCAGTTTTCGACACCGAACCCGACAAATGACAGATCCCGCGGGACTGAGATGTTTCGCTTCGCAAGGATGTCCGCGGCACCCTCCGTCAACATCGTGCCAGCGGCAATGATCGCCGTGACACTTTCGGGAATATCGGCAAGGGCGGTTCGTCCGAATTCAAAAGTAGGGCTTCCGGCCCGGATAAGCGATTCATCGACCGATACGCCCTGAGCCGCATAAGCATCCCGGTAGCCCTTTTGCCGCTCGCTGCCCGTGGAAAGCTGACCGCGGCTGCAAAGCAGCAGGATCTTCCGGTGACCGAGACCAAGAAGATGCGTCGTAGCTTGCCTGAGACCGCTTTCCTCTTCGAAGCCGAACCAATCCGACGTCAGATGCGGCGACTTGCGGACAAGCTGCGCAAAGGGTTGACGGCTGATCAGGGCATCCATCCCGGAGTTCGTGTTCGGGCCCGGAACCAGAGCGACAGCGGCCGCCCGCGCCGAAACCATGGCCCGCATCTGTTTCAATTCCCGGTCCGGATCATCATCCGTGACAGCGAGAAGAAAATGCAGACCGTGCGCATCGCACGCGTTCGCCATTATTCGCGCCATCTCGGAATAAAAGCGGTTCACGATGTCGGGTACGATAAGCCCGACCATGTTGCTTGACTGGCGCCGCATGGACCTTGCGGCGCTGCTGGCGACGTATCCAAGTCTGGCAGCGGCTTCACGAACTTTGGCTCGGGTTTCGGGTCGCACCGAGCCGGAATCGCCCAACGCACGCGCCACCGTGGCCGGGGAGAGGCCCGTATCTTCGGCGATATCCTTGATCGTCACCATCGGATGTCGTGCCCTTGCAGATGAAGAAACTCGGGTCTTAGCGATACAATTCGGCCTGCGCAAACGCGACCGGAACAATCCAAAAATCGGGGATCGCATGCAATCAGACTTTACATGAGAACGTTCTCATGACTTCATGATCGGCGCAAGCGTCTGCTGCGGAATCGAAATCCTGGGAGGAAACTGGAATGAAATTTTCGAAAATAGATAAGCGATTCGAAGGCCTTTCGCGTCGAAGACTTCTTCAGGGAACGGCAGGTGCGGCTGCGGTTCTAATGGCCCCTGCTGTGCTGCGCCCCGCCTATGCGCAGGGAGTGACCTGCCGAATTGCGACTTCGGAAGCTATCGGGTCGCCCATCAGTGAGACGTTTGAAGCCTGGGCCGCGACGCTGCGGGAACAAAGCGATGGCGCGATTGATGCACAGCATTTCCCTGCCAGCCAGCTTGGCAGCTATTCGGATCTGATCGAGGGCAACCGGCTGGGCACCATCGAAATCACGACCGGAGGGCCCGATACCGAGGAATCCATTGCACCAGAGATCGCCGCCACAGGGGGCGCGCCCGGTTTCATCTATCGCGACGAGGCGCATGTGGACGCGGTGCTGCAGGGGCCGATCGGCGCGCAGGTTTCGCAAATCGCGCGTGAGAAGACTGGCGTGGAATTCGTCGCCTTCGGCGAGGTCGGCTTCCGTCATCTGCTGACCAAAGAGCCCGTCACGAACCTGGAAGAGCTGGCGGGAACCAAGATCCGGGTGCCGGAGCTTCGTGTCTGGATCGACTTCTGGCAATTGCTGGGCGCCAATCCGACGCCCCTGCCCTATGCGGAACAGTACAATTCGTTGTCGACCGGCGTGATCGAGGGATTGGAGGCCGACTTCTTCTCGATCTTGGGCTTCAACTGGTACGAACAGGCGCCGCACCTGACGCTGACAAATCATTGGTTCCTGCCCAAGGCAGTCCGCGTCAACGCGGGTTGGCTGGATGGGTTGGCACCGGAATTGCAGGATATGGTGCGCAGCACAGCGGTCGAGGCTTTTGCCGGACAACGCAACGCGAACCGCGCAGGTATGTCGCAGGCCCTGGACGATCTGGTCGCCGCCGGCGTCACCGTGCACGAACCCTCGGCCGAGGAGAAGGCGTTGTGGGTCCAAACAGCCTCGCCGCTGTTCGAGCAATTCGGCAGTGCCAGCGCAGAAACAGCGGCCATGATCGCCGCGATCCGCGCGCTTTGATGCGACGCCTGCCATGGGGCTCTGAGTGAGCGTTCCAAGGATATCGGACGGGGGGGCGATGTTGTCGCCTGCCCGCCCCGTTTTCCGGCGGATCGCGCTTTACCTCGACCGTATGATCGAGGCGATTGCCGTGACCATGTTGCTTGCAACCTGCGTTCTGTCGGTGGTGCAGGTGTTTTTCCGCTATGTGCTGAACAACAGCCTGCCCTGGCCAGAGGAAGTCGCGCGGCTTGGTTTCATCTGGGTAGTATTTCTGGGCATGGCGCTGGCGATCCACCGCGATGCACATCTGAGGATTGATCTGATCGACAGGTTTTCCGGCGTTGTCGGTGTACACGTGTCGGTCGCGCTTCGCGTCGTCTTCGTCGCCGCTTCCTGCGCGGCGCTGAGTCACCACGGCTTTGAACTGGTGGGGCGGTCCATGGGGTCGACACCGGCCCTGCGGATCCCCATCGGGTATCTCTACGGCGCCGTGCCTGTCGGAGCGGTCCTGGGTTTCTTTTTCCTGATCCTTGCACCGCCAAAACCGTTACCGGGATGGGCGGGCGTGGCGCTCTGTGCCGTGGGATACGGCCTGTATCTCGCATTTGTCGGCCCGCTGGTTCCGATCATCGCACAATTCGACTCGGCTGCCGTTCTGGTCACCGGCGCGCTGGTACTGGTGCTGGTCGGCGTCCCGATCGGATTTGCCATGGTCTTTTCGGTTCTTGCCTCTTTTGCCGGGGACCCGCCGCTGTTGCTGGTGACCATAAGCCAGAACATGGCGTCGACCGTGAACAGTTTCACTCTGATGGCGATCCCGTTCTTTATCACCGCCGCCGCGGTGATGAATGCAGGAGGCATCACGGCGCGGCTGATCGGACTGGCCGCGCAATTCGTCGGCCATCTGCGTGCAGGGCTTGGCCAGGTCAATATCCTGACCAGCGTCATGCTGGGCGGGGTATCGGGATCGTCCATGGCTGATGCCGGGTCGACCGCCAAAATCATGGTGCCCGAAATGGAAAAAGGTGGCTACCCGCGCGCCTTTTCCTGTGCGATCACATCGGCATCGTCGGTGATGGCGAACCTGATACCGCCAAGTCTGGGCCTGATCATCTATGGCGCGCTTGCCTCGGTCTCGGTCGGGGCGTTGTTCGTGGCGACGATCGTGCCCGGTCTGTTGGTCGCGGTTGCGTTAAGCCTGACGCTGTACCTGATCTCGCTGCGCGCGGGATACGGCGCAATGGCTCCGCGCACGTCGGCTGCCACACGCTGGCGGGCGTTCCTGCCGGCGATTCCCGCGCTTGCCCTTCCGGTCCTGATCGTGGGCGGCGTCAGGTTCGGAGTCTTCACGGCGACCGAAGCCGGTGCCATGGCGTTCATCTATGCCATTTTGTGCGGGATCCTGTTCTATCGGATGCTGACAATTGGCCGATTTATCGCCGCTTTGCGCGAGGCGACGCAGGACACTATCGTCGTAATGTTCGTGGTGGCCGCCGCCAGCCCATTTGCCTGGGTCCTGGCGAGCCAGCAGGTTCCACAGACGGTCGGAAAGGCCTTGTCCGGCATGACGACCTCCCCTCAGGTCTTGATGCTGTTGATCCTGCTTCTGCTTCTGTTCATAGGGCTGTTCATGGAGATGATCGCCGCAATGGTCATCATGGTGCCGGTGTTTACCCCTGTGATTATCGCCGCTGGCATCGATCCGGTCCAGTTCGGGATCGTCATCGTGCTCAGCCTGGTCATAGGCGCCCTGACGCCGCCGCTCGGCATGCTGATCTTTACCACCGCCCGCGTGGGTCAGATCAGCCCTTCCGAAGTGTTCCGCGCCGTGGTGCCGTTCCTGGCCGCGCTGATCGGGGTTCTTTTCCTTGTGGCCTTCGTCCCGGTTCTGTCCACCGGACTGGTCAGGTTGATTGGCCCATGACGGCCGGTTTCACGCTTGATCCCATGGACGTGGCCCTGCCGGCAGGGGCCTTTCCCGGTGGCGGCCGCGACGTGTTGAGGCATCGCGGAACGCCGGTCTGCGCCTTTACCCGGGGCCGATTTCGGCCCTCGCTGCATCCGGTGTGGACACCTGCGGGCTTCGTCGTGACGGAAGAGCAACCGGCGGATCACCCGCACCATCGCGGCATCTGGTGTGCGTCGGATCATGTCGGTCTGCTGATGCAGGGTCCCGACGGGACAGAGCGCTATGATTACTGCTTTTACGTGGACGAGGTTTTTCAGGGCCGTATGCCGGGGCAGATCCGCCAGACTGCACTGTGCATTGCCGAGCAAAGTGACAGTTGCGCCGTCGTCGTACAGGATCTCGACTGGGTCGGGCCGGCGGAATGGGGTGCGCCGGGCGGGCGACTTGTCCTGCGCGAGCGTCGCACGACGGCGGTGAGCCTTGTGGAAGACGGCTTCGTTTTTGACATGACCTCGGACATCGAACCGGGCAGCGACGTGGCGGTTGCCCTGGGTCCGACGCGACATGCCTGGTTCAATGCGCGGGTCGCCGTCAGCATCGCGCTCGACGACACCACTGCTCCGCACGACGATCAAGGCCGGCACGGAGCCAGCCGGATCCCGATCAGGGGTCCCGCTTGGGTGGATTATTCCGGACCCGTCGGCGGTGGTGCTTGTGCCGGGCTGACCGTTGTGCCGACCGACCCACAGGACCAGGCCTGGTTCGTCTCGGATTGGGGCGTTTTGACCGTCGGGTGCATTCGGGACCATCCCCGCACACTGCAACCCGGAGAAATGGCGCGGTTCGCCTGCAGGATCGTCGCCCATGACGGGGCTGAACCGCACATGCAGCACCTGAGCGGGCTGCCTTTCGTCACCTCGGAACAGCGTCCGATTTCAGTTGAAGGAACCAATACGTGACCAGGATCGCCCGATACAGCATCGATGGGACCATTCATTACGGCCATCTGCAACAGGACCATATCCAACGTATGACCGGCACCCCGTTCGAAGGCCTGGCCGAAACGGGTATCAGCGATCCCCTTGAACTGGTTCGGCTGCTCTCTCCCGTGGCCGCGCCACGGGTTTTCGGTGTCGGCGCCAATTACGTCGCCCATATCGCGGAAATGGGAATGAAGACGCCAACCCGCCCGATGCTGTTCATGAAGCCCAGCAGCGCAGTCGTCGGACCGGACGATCCGGTTGTGTTGCCACCCGAGGCGCAGGTCACCCATTACGAGGCTGAACTGGCCGTCGTCATCGGACACACCGCCCGGCACGTCCCCTCGGACCAGGCGACCGATGTCATCCTTGGCTACACCTGTGCCAACGACATCAGCGAGCGGGTGATCCAGAAAGAGGAGATGGATCAGGGCTGTCTTCTGATCGGCAAGGGATATGACACGTTCTGTCCGCTGGGGCCGGTGATCACGACCGGGCTTGATTCCCGCGATCTGAGGCTGGTAGCGCGGCTGAATGGCGAAACACGGCAATCGACAAGCACCTCCGATCTGCTTTTCCCGGTCGTCGAGTTGGTGAGCTATCTGAGCCGTGCGATTACACTTCAGCCTGGCGACATCATCATCACAGGCACTCCGTCTGGCGTGGGGGAAATCGCGCCGGGTGACGTGATGGAGATCGAGCTTGAGGGCGTCGGAATCCTGTCGAACCCGGTGATCGCCGACACCAGATCGCCCACATGACGAGTGAAGCGGAAATCGCCCTCAGTCTGGTCTCCGCCGGTCTCGCGGGCAGTCCGGACCAATTGCATTTCGAGCCGCTTGCCGGCGGAGTCTCGTCCGATATCTGGCGTGTCGAGGGCGGCCCGCGCACCATCTGCGTCAAGCGCGCCAGACTGCAATTGGCTGTGGCCGCGAACTGGGAAGTCCCGGTGGAGCGGAACCACTATGAGGCCGAATTCCTGCGGGTGGTCAGCGCCGAGGTTCCCGGGTTCGCGCCCGAACTGCTTGCCGAAGACGAAACGCTGGGCCTGATCGCCCTGCCCTATCTCGACCCCAAGGACTGGACATTGTGGAAGGCGCAGCTTCTGACCGGTAAGGTCGATGTCGAGGTTGCGCGCGGCGTCGGGTCGCATTTAGGACGGCTCGCGAGGGTGACGCGCAATCGCGACGATCTGGCGAAGCGGTTCGACACGACCGATCTCTTTCATGCACTGCGCCTTGATCCCTACCTGCTGGAATGTGCCCGCAGGCATCCCGATCTCGCCCCGGCGCTGACCGCATTGGTCGATGCCACCGCATCCCGGCGCGAGGCGTTGGTGCACGGCGATGTCAGCCCGAAGAACATCCTTGTGAACGGGTCGGCAGAGTGCGTCATTCTGGATGCGGAATGCGCCTGGTACGGCGACCCGGCCTTTGACCTGGCGTTCGTGGTCAACCATCTGGCTCTCAAGGCCGTGCATATGCCCGGCGCGGCGGGGCAGTTGCTGGCAGCCCTCGACGCGGTCGTCGCCGGGCGGGCCGCAGCGGATGAGCCGACGCAGGCCTCCGCAGTTGAGGCTCGAGCGGCCATGCTGCTGCCCGGTTTGCTTCTGGCCCGCGTGGACGGCAAGTCGCCGGTCGAATATCTGACGGACACGCGCGTTCAGTCCAATGTCCGTGAGGTTGCACGGCACTTCCTGAAAAACCCGGCAGAACGTCTGCATGACATTGCCAAAGAACTGACCGGAGGTCTGAATCCATGACAGCCAACACGATCGCCGAAGTGTCCGCACGCCGGGTCTGGGATTCCCGGGGGCGCCCGACGGTCGAAGTGGACATCACGACTGGCGGAGGCGCGCGTGGCCGCGCGATTGCCCCGGCGGGCGCATCCACGGGTTCTGGCGAAGCGCTGGACCTGCGTGACGGCGGTTCTGCCTTTGGGGGTCTTGATGTCCAGACCGCGCTGAACGGCGTACATGAGATCATCGCCCCGGCCCTGATCGGTCTGGACGTGCGCGATCAGGCCACACTGGATGCACGCCTCGTCGAAATCGACGAGACGCCGAACATGGCCCGGCTGGGCGGCAATGCCAGCATCGCCACGTCGATGGCGGCCCTGCATTGCGCTGCGGCGGCGCAGGGCGCGCCGCTGTGGCGCTATCTCGCCGGCGATACGCAGCCCGGGCATCTGCCGCTGCCCGAAGTGCAGATCTTTGGCGGCGGCGCCCATGCGAACCGGCGGGTCGATGTGCAGGATTTCATGGTCGTGCCGGTCGGGGCAGCGGATTACGTCGAGGCGCTGGAATGGGTGGCGGAGGTCTACCGGGCTGCAGGTCGATTGATGTCCGACAGCGGTCGCGGTGCGGGGGTCGCGGATGAGGGGGGGTACTGGCCGGTCTTCGACACCAACGAGGAGGCCATCGAAACACTTCTGCGCGCAATCGAACAAAGCGGTCGCCGTCCGGGAGAGGACGTGGCGATCTCGCTTGATATCGCGGCCTCGGAATTTGGCAGGAACGGCCGATACAGATTGTCGCGCGACGGGATTGAACTGGAGTCCGAGGCTCTGGCGGAAACAATTCATGCCTGGATCAAGCGGTATCCAATCGTCGCAGTCGAGGATCCTCTGGGCGAAGATGACATATCCGGCCTGGCCGCCTTCACCCAGGCTGCGGATAAGAGGGTCCAGATCATTGCCGACGATGCCGCGGTGACCCAGGCGGACCGGATCGTGGCCCTGTCAGAGGCTGGCGCCTGCAACGCCGTGCTGATGAAGCCGAACCAGAATGGCACCGTGACCGGCGCCCGCGCGGCCCAACGGGCGGCAGCGGCAGCCGGGTGGGATATCGTGATCTCGGCAAGATCCGGGGAAACCGAAGACGTCACCATCGTGCACATGGCGGTGGGCTGGGGTATCAGGCAGCTCAAGGTCGGGTCCTTTTCGCGGTCCGAGCGCATGGCGAAGTGGAACGAAGCTCTGCGGATCGCGGACGAGGCCCCCTGCGGCCCCGCGCTCCCCGACAAATCGTGCTTCGTCTGGGCCAAACAGTGATCAGAGCCGTTTTTCATCATGCCTGTGATCCTTGGCTGAGAGACCGCCTTGCGGCGACCGTAGATGCGGACGTCAGAATCGACATCGTCGAAGGTGCCTCGGGGTCCGAGTTGGACCGGGCGCTGGCACAGGCCGATGTTCTGATGCACGTGCTCCATCCTGTGACGGAGGCCATGATGGCCCGCGCGCCAGCCCTCAAGCTGATCCAGAAGATCGGGGTCGGCCTTGACGCAATCGACCTCGCCGCGGCGGAAAACCGGGGTATCGCGGTCTGCAACATGCCCGGGACGAACACCCAGGCAGTTGTGGAACTGACGCTCGGCCTGATGCTCAGCGTCTTGCGCCGCATCCCGGAGCTTGACCATCGGCTGCGGGACAAGGGAGGATGGGAACTGCCGACCGGGGCTCAGGGGCTGTTCGGGGAGATTTCAGGCAAGGTTGTCGGACTGGTCGGTTATGGGCACGTGGCTCGCAGGCTCGAAGTCGTGCTGGACGCGCTCGGTGCCAGAGAGATCCTGATACACACGCGCAATCCGGTCCGTCCGTCGATCGGTCGATCCGTGTCCCGGCAGGAAGTTCTCGAAAGATCGGACATCCTGTCACTGCACATTCCGGACTCCGCTGAAACGCATAATTGGCTGGATGCCGGCGCACTCGCCCTAATGAAGCCGGGCGCAATCCTGGTGAATACCGCGCGCGGAGGACTTGTCGACGAGGCAGCACTGATCGACGCGCTGGCGACCGGTCATCTGGCCGGGGCGGGCCTGGATGTCTACGCGACGGAACCACTGACGGCGAATGCCGCGATTCTTGCGGCGCCGAACGTCGTCGCCCTGCCGCATGTTGCCTGGCTGACGCGCGAGACGCTTGGCCGAAGCCTTGTGGCGGCGCGGGAAAACATCCGGCGCCTCGCCGATGGACGTGAGCTTTGCAACCGGCTCGTTTAGCCCGCATCTTCGGAATCAGAGCGGACCGTTCGTAATTTACCGCAAGGAGCAGGCACATGTCGCAGCGCAAGATCAGATTGGCCGTCGTCGGCCTCGGCATGGCGTCGAAACCGCATCTGGAGGCGCTGTCCGACTTGACCGGACAGGTCGACGTTTCGGGTGTCTACAACCGTAGTCCTCAAAAAGCGCAGGACGTCGCGGCGAAATACGGTTTCAAGACCTTCGCGGCGGCGGACGAAATTGCGGCGGACCCGGCCACGGATGGCGTCCTTCTGATCACTCCGCCCGATCAGCGGATCGAGATGGTTCGGCTGTTCGCGGGGGCGGGCAAACATATCCTCACCGAGAAGCCTGTTGAACGCAGTTACGCCGCCGCGCGCGAGATTGTCGGGATCTGCGAGACCGCTGGCGTCACACTGGGCGTGGTGTTCCAGCACAGATTCCGCGAAGCCGCCGAGCGCCTGTTTCGGGCTGTCCGTGACGGAGAACTGGGCGAGATTGCCGCAGTCCGTGCGCAGGTGCCTTGGTGGCGGCCCCAAAGCTATTATGATGTCGACGGACGTGGAACCTTCGCGCGGGACGGTGGGGGCGTCCTGATCAGCCAGGCCATACATGTCCTCGACTTCATGCTCAGTCTGATGGGCCCCGCAGCCGACGTCCAGGCAATGACGGCGACAACCCGGCTTCACCGAATGGAAACCGAGGATTTCGCGGCGGGCGGAATACGCTTTCGGTCTGGCGCCGTCGGTTCGGTCGTTGCGACAACAGCGACTTATCCCGGCGAGATCGAAAGCCTCGTCATCGATGGTACCAAAGCGAACGCGACAGTTACTGGCGGACAGGTTGTGATCCGTCGCCATGACGGCGACTCTGAGACAATCGGCGAAGTATCGGGCACCGGCGGCGGCGCCGATCCGATGGCGTTTCCGAGCGACTGGCACCGAGATCTGATTGCCAATTTTGCGCACGCCATTGCAACTGGCGGCGTGCCCCGCATAACCGGGCGAGACGCCCTGAAGGTACATGCCCTGATCGAGGCATTCGTCGCGTCATCCCGCGAAGGGCGGCGTGTCGACGTGCAAGGAGAGCCCCAATGACACACGAATCCCCAACAATGGCCGTGCTTGGCCTGAGCCACCGCCATGCCTATGGCATGACCCAGAACCTTCTCGACGCAGGCGCCGTGTTTGCTGGGTTTCTCGACGAGGGAGACCCGGGAGTCCTGGCGGGGTTTCGCAAACGCTTTCCCGATTTGACGCCCTTTTCCGACAAACGCCAGATCCTCGAAGACGATGCCATCTCTGCTGTTGTCATCGTCGCAGAGCCCGATCAGCGCGCAGCTCTCGCGATCGAGGCAATGCGTCATAACAAGGATGTCATGGTCGACAAACCTGGTTGCATCAACGCTGAGGAACTGCAGCAAATACGGCGCGCCGTTGCAGAAACGGGCCGTATCTGGTCCGTAAATTTCTCGGAGCGCTTTGAGGTGCGCGCGGTTACGAAAGCCACAGACCTTGTGCGAAGGGGCTTGATCGGACGGGTCATCCAGACTTTGGGTATCGGGCCGCATCGTCTCAACGCTGCGACGCGACCAGAGTTCTTTTTTGACGCCGCACGTTACGGCGGCATCCTGAACGACATCGGATCCCATCAGATAGACCAATTTCTCCACTTTACCGGACTGAATGATGCACGGATATCCCATGCCATGGTCGCCAATTATGCGATGCCGCAATATCCCAATTTTGAGGATTTTGGCGAGATCAATATTATTGGCGAAGGCGCGACCGGGTATATTCGTCTGGATTGGTTCACACCGGACGCACTTCCAAACTGGGGGGACGGGCGACTTTTTATACTTGGAACCGAGGGGTACATTGAATTGAGAAAGTATGTCGATGTCGCAAACCGCGACGGCACCGACCACCTATACTATTGCAATAACGAAAAATCCGAGCACCTCCATTGCAACGACGCCCATCTTCCGTATTTTGGGAACTTCTTGGATGATGTTCTGAAACGTAGTGAAACGGCCTGTCCACAGGCGCACACTTTCAAGGTAACAGAATTGGCGCTTGAGGCGCAGCGTCTGGGGCTTGCAAGTCGCCCAGATTGAACGACCCGCGACGCCTCATTCGAAGTTGGCGTATTCGAGCCGATGAATCCTGACCGATGCGCATCAGGCGCGGATTGAGCTGCTTGTTTCAGGCAAGAAAGAGGGCCGCAGCCACACCGAGACAAGCAACCGATTTTTCTTGGCGGCGGTTCTGTGGCTGGCGCGAACTTCGACATGGCGCGACCTCCCGCCTGAACTTGCTGCTATGCGTTCCGCGCAAAGGGCACTGGGCGGGGGATCGCAAGCAGACAACGTTGTAGCAGATCGCGAGCAAGGATCAGGATGCCGATGGGGCTTGTGGCGGAGCCAGAGGTGTTGCGCCTTGGTAATGGTGACTGGCTTGAGGTCGCTCCGCCGCCTCGCCTCGCCCCGCCAAATCTCGGGATCGCTTCTGATGCGTTTTCTTTGATAGCAGGCGCTGACATCGTCTTGTTGGAGACGCTGACCGAAGGACACATTCGCACTCAACTTCAGATGGACACAGAGCTGGCCGTGGGCCAGAGGATAACTGTGCTCCCGCATGACGCTGTGGCAAGAGGAGCTCTTATTGCCGCAGAGCGTTTGTGCGGTAATGACCCGGTCTATTTTGATTTTCTGCCGCGCATCTCGACGATTGTTCAGGGCAGAGACGGCGCTCGGAACTTCGACCTGATCGACAAGAACGAGACGCTCCCCGCCGGACGAATGTATCGCAGTCCAATCCCCGCCAGGCTCGGCATTCAGCAGGGCCAGGACGCATTCAGCGTCTACCTTTTGAAGGAAGCAGAAGACCGGCCACGCAAAGCGCAGGTCGAAATCGGACAGCACGTGTCCAGGGTCACACCGGTTGAACTTTGGGTTGAGCAGGTCCCGGCGGCCGGTCGTGCCAGGATTGCACTGTCCGCCCCGGATATCGGACGGCAGTTTGTCGTCGATTGGGGCAGCGCCGAAAAGCAAGACAAGAGCTGGGAAGAAATCATTGCCTCGCTCGAGACGCCACGGCCGAGCATTCCCAACCGACTGATCCTGCCGTGTGGTACTGACGCCTGGGACGGCGGTCAGGGACGACAGGGTCTGTCACGGCTCCTGACGGACAATGTCGGTCGGCGTCAGGTCGATTGGGAAAGCCTGCGGTCAGCGCTCAGCGCCAGGCCGCATGGGCGCTATTGCATCTCAAGCGACGGCGAGCTTCCATCATCTATCAGCCCGAACGATGTCATGCGTCTCGACCGGCTTACGGAACGGGCGATGAAAGATGTTCATGCTAGGTTGGCCGGAAATGGAACTGATACGAATGACTCACTGAATTTCATGACGTGGCAATTCCGGAGGTGCCCAACCGAAGTTGCCGGTTGGCTTCTCGACAGCTGGCTTGCCCGGAGCAGGAACCAGCCTCACCCATTTGTCGATCATCATTTCAATTGGACACTCATGTATCAGGGTGCCGGCCGCGTTGCCGCGACACAGGAATATCAACGTGTTGCCGTTGAACGCCTTTTCCTGCGGAATGTGGAAGATTGGAGTTACGTTCAAGAGTCAGCCTGCATGTCTTTCCTGCTTTCGCGATCTGATGAAGCGCCTATGTTTTTGCAGCGCGACCAGGTGGACCGGATTGCAACACGTGTTGTTTTGGAGTTCCGGGATCAACTTGGCGGCACCTACACCAAATTCCACTACGCCCCGATGTTGCTTGTCGGTCTATTGCGGTGGAGACTTAATGAGCCTTATGCTCTTGTCGCCGGTCGCGATTCCGTCGCGACCGAACTTGCCGACGTAGTCGATCGTGCGATCAAGGATATCCAGCGCCGACGCAGGGAATTGCCAAATCGGATCGAGAGGACTCTGAAGATCTTGCAAGAGACAAAGGAGGAACTGGCCGGTCGCGGAACAAACCCCGACCTGCTTCTGGACATTTACATGAACGGTTGACGTGTCGGATGATCGCTCTTGGCCTCCGTGTCAAGGCTGGTTGCGGCGCCTTAACTGTCGCCTTTTGTGGCAAGCATGTGCTGGCACAATATCAGACACTAAGCTCTATTTGCGGCTCAAGCCGTTACATCACAAAGAAGAAGGCGACCGGCGATTGAGCACGAATACTCGGACGCGTCGTTGCCTCAGTGAACTGGAACTGGCTGCAACATGCCGTCGGTGTCCAGTCTCAGGGCGCTGCGCCAGAGCGCCGTCTTGAACACGTGGTGCAGGTGCTTGCCATCGCGCTCTTCGGCGGTCTGGACAAGGAGCCCGGCCCATTCAAGCGGGCGCAAGACGCAGGATGAGAACACAGCCATTTCTCGCCATCCTACATTGTCCCAATCATGGCCTTCGCCATAAAACGCCTCATACAGCGCCCGTTCGGTTGTGCCGTGGTCGGCCTCGACGTTGACCACGTTCATCCAGACATCCCATTTTCCGAAGGGGCGATCGTCAAAGCGGGCATAGGACGAATGATCGATCCTGAGGACAAAGAACGGGATGAGTTCAGCGAAGAGCCGCCCGGGGGCCAGGGCAATTTTTGCGCCACGTTTGGTCAGCCGGAATTCACCCTTGAAGTGCCGCCCCATGCGCAGGGTGATCAAAACGTAATGCAGCACCTCGAGCGGTAGAAACTCGTACTCATTGATAACTTTCCTGTAGCGGAACAACTCTTCCGCGCTCTTTCCGGGCCAGTCAAAATGCGCGAGCGCCCAATGGACGAACTCGCGCTTGAACGCCTTGGTTTTGGTTAAACCGATTGCCCCATGCTCCTGCGTATGCCGAAGCGTTAACAGCGCCGCTCGCAGTAATGGGGAATGAGCCAGGCCGGGATGGTCATCGGAAAGCGCGCAAAACTCGATCATGGCGTGATTCTGCCACAGGACCTTTCCCGGAACCAGAGCGCAGGAAGCCCCCGCTTTTCAGGGGGACTCGTCAAACGTTGACCAGGCGTTGACAAGAATCGGACAAGCAAAAACCCGACTGATTAGGTCGGGTTTTAAGCGTCTGATAACGCGTTATTTTTTGGTTGCGGGGGTAGGATTTGAACCTACGACCTTCAGGTTATGAGCCGTGCGGAACAAACTATGAACAACCGCTCGGAACCGCGCTATTCTTCGCATTTTCCGTGACTTGCAGGCCCCTGCCCCGGAATGCCCGTACCCGGGATTTCGCACAAAAGCGCAGAACTTTGTCCCCTCTTGCTTCCACTATGCTTCCACACCGGCAAAGATAGATGGTCCGGTAGCAAGGCAATCATCACCTTTTGGGACTGCCACCGGACAGCGCGGTCGTTCGGCCATCGCCCCGCGAACCGCTGCTTCGAACCCAAACCTACCGCATCAGCGATTTCGGTGTTTGCGCCCGCAGCATTATCTCGAGATCCAGAACGGTCCATTGCCGCAGGTCGACTGCCTCCATGCCAGCGTCAGCCTCGTCGCCAAAAACGAGCCGTTCACGAGCCTTCTCGAATCGCGGCACATGATCCAGGGACCAAAATCAGACCCCAGGAGCCTGGCCGGATTCCGACTTCGTGAGGACCCTGACCCTGGCACCATTTCTTACCTGGCTGGCAAGGTGCATCACATCCTGGTTGAACATACGGATGCATCCCGACGACGCCTGGTGACCGATTGTCCAGGGGCTTGGGGTTCCGTGAATCCGGTAGTACGTATCCTTGCCGTTCCGGTACAGATAGAGCGCCCGCGCGCCCAGCGGATTTTCCAGCCCGCCCGCCACGCCGGCCGCATATTGGGCGAATTTCTCGGGCTGTTGCCTGATCATGTTCATGGTGGGCGTCCAGCCAGGCCAGTCCCGGGCATAGGCAACGGAAGCGTTCCCCGAAAACCCGTACCCTGCGGCTCCGACGGCCACCGAATAGCGCATCGCCTTGCCGCCGTCCCTGATGTGGTAAAGGTAGCGGGAATACGGGTCGACGATGATCGTCCCGGGCGCTTCGCTCGTCGGGTAGTCCACGATCTGGCGCTTCTTTTCTTCCGAAAGATACTCGGCCGCCACCGCGGGAACAAGAATATCCCCGTCCTGGACGGCGCCGTACATGGCGCGGGTTTCCGCGCTGACAAAAACCCCGGCGGGAAGCGCGCGCATGGTGTCAGGGCCGGTAGCGCCACACGCAGCCAGGCTCAGAAGTGCGATGACAGCCAGAATGCTTCTTTGAGGGGTCACCGGTCGCTCCACTGTTTCTGGCAAACCCGAAAGGCTGCTGCATGTCTTGTCCAGACCGGCGCTTGCGTCGGTTGGCGCCGGCATTCACGTAAGGATGACCGCTTCAACGAGGCGATACAACACCAAGACAAAGCACATGTGCCTCGTCGCTCACGGCCCATGGACGAAGCCGCTCCGCGGCATTGGCACTTTTGGCTGATGGGGTGA
>CAYGRI010000077.1:0-16878 GCA_964352155.1 uncultured Maritimibacter sp.
GAGGTGATCGGGCTGGCGGGGGTGGGTATGGTCGCTCTCCCAGAGGGCCGGGCGCGGCGTCCGGTCCTGCCCATGGCTATGGCAAGACGCGGGCAGCGTCCAGAGCGTGTTCCGGGCTGTCCGCCCGGACCCAAGGCGTTTCACGGGCGCGGCGCCTCTGGGCGTCAGGCACCGTGTCGGGTTGCGGGCGCTTTGGCTCGGGGGGGCAGCACAAGCTTTCGGGCGACGATTGCGCGGCCTTGCAAGGTCGGGCGGCGGGCGCATGTAAGGTGCGGGCGTGCCGGCTAGCGCACCAACGGCTCCAGCGGGTCATAAAGCGGTTCGGCCTGCACATCCCAGGTGGCGCTTGGCAGGCTGTCGGGCTTAAACCGGATGCCGGTTAGCTCCGCTCGGGTGAAAAAGCGGCGCTCTGTCACGATGCCTTCGGGATCCGCCCAGGCGTCTGAGAGGGTGCCGCCCGCGATAGTGCAGCGAAAATAGATGTCGACCTGGTGAAACCCCCGGTCCAGGGCGTGGAATTCATTGACCAGCACCGGGGCGCCGACGCAGATGGTCAGGCCAGTTTCCTCATACACTTCGCGGATCAGGTTGTCGGGCAGGCTGCTGTGCGGTTCCACCCCGCCTCCGGGGGCGCACCAGAGGTCACTGGTCCCGCCCGGATAGGCGTTGACCAGCAGCAGGCGCTTGTCCTGCAAGATCAGGGCGCGCACGGCAAGGCGAGGTGACCTCATCGGCAGAGGCTGCAAAAATGAGCGCGACCGCGCAAGACGATTCCCGCCTGCCGTTGTCTGTTACACCGGGGCGCCGTCATGCCCGGCGGATGGCGAGGCCCGCGTCGTCGAAGAAATGCAGGCGGTCTTCGCGGAACTTGAGGCCGATGGGCTGGCCGGGCGTCACGGTTTCGTCGCCATGGCTGCGGATGGTGATCTGGCCCAGCGGCCCGCCATCGACGATGACGTAGCTGTCCGCGCCGAGGTATTCCAGCACATCGACCTTGGCATCCATCTGCCCCTCGCCAGGGGCGCCGATGTCGATATGTTCCGGCCGGATGCCCAGTTGCACTGCCGCCCGGTCACCGCCATAGGCGCCGCCGCGCCCGCCGGGCAAGGTGTAGCGGCCGCCGGACGTTTTGCAGGGCACCACATTCATCGCAGGGCTGCCGATGAATTTCGCCACGAAGAGGTTGGCCGGAGTCTCATACAGCTCTTTCGGCGGGCCGACCTGGGCGATGGTGCCGAATTCCAGCACCACGATGCGGTCGGCCAGCGTCATCGCCTCTACCTGATCGTGGGTGACGTAGATCATCGTCGCCTTCAGCGTCTGGTGCAGTTTGGCGATCTCATAGCGCATTTCCACCCGCAGGGCGGCGTCGAGGTTGGACAAAGGCTCGTCGAACAGGAAGGCCGTGGGGTCACGCACGATGGAGCGGCCGATGGCCACCCGCTGCCGCTGCCCGCCCGACAGCGCCTTGGGCCGCCGGTCCAGATAGGGTTCCAGTTTCAGCACCCGCGCGGCTTCGTTGACCTTGGCGTCGATCTCTGATTTCGGGGCGCCGGAGGTCTTGAGCGAGAAGCCCATGTTGTCGGCCACCGACATATGCGGATACAGCGCATAGGATTGGAACACCATCGACAGGCCGCGCTGATGCGGCGGCTGATCGGTCACGTCGCGCCCGTCCAGCACGATCGCCCCGCGCGAGGTTTCTTCCAGCCCGCCGATCATGCGCAGCAGCGTGGACTTGCCGCAGCCCGAGGGGCCGACGAAGACGACGAATTCGCCATCGGCGATGGTCAGGTCGACGCCCTTGATAACCTGCAGATCGCCAAACCACTTTTCGACCGCTTTGAGTGTTATCCCGCCCATGCGAGTCTCCCTGTTGTCGGCGAGGCCCAGGCCAGCCAGACGGCGGCGGTCCAGGTGAAATCGCGCCCGCCCGCCGGCGCGCCATCGCGCGGATCGAAATATTCGGCAAAACCGTTCCCGGCGATCAGGTCGCGGGTGTTTTCCGTCAGGGCCAGGGCACGGTTTGTGTGTCCCGCCTCGTCCAGCCCGACGGCGATCAGCATGTTCAGCATCGCCCAGACCGGCCCGCGCCAATAGCGTTTCGGCTCATAGGCTGGGTGGTCCGGGTCGGTGGAGGGGATCGCATAGGCCGTCAGCCCCGCGATCCGGTCGTAATGCGCCAGCATCCGGTCGTCGTGGATCCCCGCATACCAGCACAGGAAGGAGGCGTTGGAGATCACGCCCGAATGCTTGCCCGCGCGGATGTCATAGCAATCATAGGCGCCGATCCGGGTGTTCCACAGGCGCTGGGCGCCTTGTTCCATTTCGGCGATCCAGCCATCCAGCTCGGCCGTTGGTTCGCCAAATGTCTCTGCCATGGCGCGTAGGTCGCGAGTGGCGCGCAGCAGCGTGAAGGTCATCGTCGGATCGGCGACGCGGAAGGGGGTGGTGTCTTTCAAATGCGCTTCGTCCCAGCGGCAATCAGCGCCCAGTTTGACCAGATGCAGATAGCGGTCGTAATCGTAGCGCTTGGGGCGCTCGTCCGCGACCACATGGGTGGTGTCGCGGCGGTAGTATTGATCGACGCCCTCAGGTTCTATCGCGGCAAACGGGCCGTCCCAATCGGGGCAATTGTCGCGGCCGGTTTCCCATGGGTGGGTCACGACAATCGCGCCGCCCTCATTTCGCCAGGTCACGAACCAGCGGTGCGAGGCGACCAGTTTCGCAAACAGCGCCCGCGCCCGGTCCGCGCCGCCCGGGTCCAGATCCATCAGCCAGCGGACAAAGGTTGCCGCGATGGGCGGCTGCGAGATGCCAGAAGACGGGATCGGCCCGGTGCCGCGCCAGACATCTGGGCCGGGAAAATACCCCGGATCGACCTGGTGGAACAGGATATGCGGCACCATCCCGTTGGCCCACTGACCCGCGAACAGTGTCTCTATCTCGGTCCAGGCGCGGTCCATGTCATGTTCGGCAAAGCCCAGCGCGGCGAACACGCTGTCCCAGTTCCACTGATAGGGATACAGGCCATGGGTCGGCACGGTGTAGCCGCCCCGATCGTTCTTTGCCAGAATCGCGCGGGCTTGATCCTCCAGGCTCATCCCTTGACGGCCCCGGCTGTCAGTCCCTTGGTCATAAAGCGTTCCAGTCCCAGAAAGATGGCCATGATCGGCACGGTAGCGATGACCGCGCCCGCCATCAGATGCTGGCGCGGGATCTCGGAGGAATTGAGGCTGGCGATGCCCCGCGTCAGAGTGAATTTCGACGGGTCGTCCAGCAGCATGAAGGCCAGCAGGAACTCATTCCAGGCGATCATGAAGACATAAAGCGAGACAGAGGCAATGGCCGGCAGCGACAGGGGCAGGGTGATCTTCCAGATCACGCGCAGGCGGGTCAGGCCGTCCATCATCCCGGCCTCTTCCACCTCGGCGGGCAGGCCGCGGAAATAGCCTTGCAGCATATAGAGCGCCACCGGGATCGTGGTGACGGGGTAGATCATGACAATGCCGAAGATCGTGTTGCGCAGGCCCGTCATCGAGAACACGATGTAGATCGGCAGCGCCAAGACGATCATCGGCACCATGTAGATCAGCAGGATCGACCGGGAGAACGCCGTGCGTCCGGCAAAGCGCAGCCGGGCCACTGCATAGGCGCCGGGGACAGAGAACAGCAGTGTCAGGAACACCGTCAGCACCGAGATATAGAACGAGGTCAGCAGGTAGCTGCCAAAGTTGAACTGACCGAACAGTTCAACATAGCTGGAAAAGAGATCCCAGCCGCGTGACAGGTCGATGGAGAAATCCAGCGGGTTCTGCAGCAATTGTTGCTGGTTCTTCAGGCTGGTCATCACCATCACATAGAACGGGATCGCGACGATGGCGGTGAAAAAGATATAGCCGAAGCCGGTCAGGAACCGGATGACCGAGGCTTCGAAATGGTGCCGGTCCACCGCGCCCGGCGTCAAACCGGCGCAGATCTTCAGCATCGAGGCGACGAAGGCGAACCCGAGGGCGGTATTGGTGGCCACCAGCAGGCCGAAGGACACGTCCTCTGTCCCCGTCACGGGGCCCCAGCCAGAGATGCTCATACCGCCCAGATAGATCGCGCCGAACATCGCCAGGATAAGGTCGCGCCGCCGTGGGGCCAGGGCCGCGCTGCCCAGGATCGCGCCGTGCAGCAGCATGGGCCACATGGCGGGACGCACGCCAAGCCCGGTTGAAAACGCGACGATCACCGCAAAGGTGGTGGCAAGGATGAACATCCACAGCACACCGATCACAAGGCTGGTCAGCCAGCCCTGACGGATGACGCGCATCACAGACCCTCCTCGCGGCTGACGTATTTCAGAAACAGGATCGAGAACATCAGCAACATACAAAAGATCACCACCGCCACCGCCGCGCCTGCGCCGATGTTGGACACGGCAAAGGCCTGTTCATAGACGTTGACGGTCAGGGTCCGCGTGCCCGCATTGCCGCCGGTGAGCAGGAAGATGTCGTCGAACTTGTTGAACGTCCAGATAAAGCGCAGCAGGAACAGGACCGACAGGATCCCCAGCAATTGCGGCACCGACAGATACCAGAACTGCTGAAAGGGAGAGGCGCCGTCCATGTCGGCGGCCTCGTACATGTCGGTATCGATGGATTGCATCCGCGCCAGGATGAAAAGGAACGACAGCGGGAAGTAGCGCCAGATCTCGAACACCGTGACCATGATCAGCGCCAGGGGGCGTTGCCCGAAGAAGTTGATCGGCGATTGGGTCACGCCCATCTGCACCAGCAAGGCATTGGCCGAGCCCGAGAAGGGATCGAACAGCGTCACCCAGGTAAAGGCGACGGCGATCACCGGGGCGACATAGGGAAACAGATACAGGCCGCGCAGGATGCCTTGGCCGCGAAAGGACTTGTTCAGCAGCATTGCCGCGAACAGGCCGACCAGCAGCGCCCCGACCGTGCCCACCACGGTGTAGAACACGGTGGCCCAGAGCACGGACATGAACTCGTCGCCGTCAAAGATCCGGGCAAAGTTCCGCAGGGTGAATTCGCCGTTGGTCAGGATATTGTCGGCCCGCCCGGTCACCACCGGTTCGCTGTCGCGGACATCCAGACCGGCGTCCAGATAGGCGGCGCCGACGGTCACCGGGATCTCGACGGTTTCGCGCTGCCCGCCCGTCAGATCGCCAAAGTCGCAAAACAGCACGGACCCATCAAGGCGGCATCGCGGATCGATCTCGCCCAGGGTCAGCCCGGCCGGCAAGGTATCGGTCATCGTCACGCCGGCAATCAGTTTATCCTGGCTGGAATTGCGCAGGCGATACTGCAACTCCCCCGCATCCCCGGGGGCAGAGGGGCGGCCGCGCAAGGCCTCGCGCACCACGGGGGCAGGGGCGCGTAGGTCGGCCAGCCCGATCGGTTTGAAACTGATCCAGAAGATCGAGAGCAGTGGCAGGACCACCACCAGCGACACGGCGATGATCGTGGGCAGCAGCAAGCCCCAGGCCAGTCGGGCCTCGCGCTTGGCCAGCGGGCCGCGGCCCTTGGGTGCGATAGCGGTCATGTCTGGAACGATGCCTTCCCGCCGGCAATCGGCGGGAAGGCGATCCTGTTATTCGATGGCGGACAATTCGTCGTTCATCGCGGCCACAGCGGCGGCGGCATCAATCTCGCCGTCGAAATACTGGCGGAAGACGCGGTTGATCGCCTGGCTGTTGATGATCTTGGACGCCAGCGCAAGCTGCCCTTCCTCGACACCCCAACGCTTGGCCACATCAAGGCCACCGACGATTTCGTCAATCATCTCCTGGGCATAAAGCTCACCCAGGGGCGCCTTGCGGTCCACGCCCACATCCAGCGTTGCCCAAAGGTCGGTGTATTCCGTCGGGTTGTCGGCGGTGCCGCGGCGCACCGGGAACTTGCCTTCGGGGGCAATCGACAGGGTCGAGCCATAGCCCGTCGACATCGTGTATTCGACGAATTGCTGGGCTTCGTCGAAATTCGCGTCGGCGGTGACGGCAAAATAGCGCACGTCGCCCCAGGCGGCGCCATCGGGGTTCGACGGCCCGGCAAAGTTCGTGACGATCCCGGTTTTGGAGGCAAGCTCCCCCGACGTTGCGTCGTCATTGATCGTCGGCGGCGCGGAATCGCGCAGACCTGCCAGCTCGTCCAGAATGAACGGCGACCAGACGATCATCGCGGTCTGTCCGGCGAAATAGACAGAGCGGGCCTGATCCCAGTACAATTCACCGGGGGGCGAGGCTTCGGCGATCGCCTTGTAGAACTCCAGCACTTCGGCCGTCGTGGCTTCGTCGAAGCCCTGGAAGCCGTCGGAATTGACCGGGCTCACGCCATTGGCCAACAGCAGATGCTCCAGCACCTGGCTCATGAACGCTTCGTCGACCTTGGTCGGCGCCACAAAGCCGAACATTTCCGGCGGGTTGTGCAGCTTTTCAATTGCCGCGAGCACGTTCGCATAGGTCGTCGGCGCGTCCAGCCCATTCGCATCGAACAGGTCCTTGCGGTAGACGATCATCTGCGTCCAGCCATCCACGGGGACAGAGGCATAGCCTTCCTCGACGGCGGCCATGGCCAGCGGCCCGGCGGCAAAGGTCTCGGCGCCGAGCGCTTCGATCACGTCGGTGGCGGCGTCGGCGTCGATGATCCCGGCCTCATACCACGGCAGTGCGTATTGCAGCGGGTGATAGATCACGTCGGGCAGGTCGCCAGCGGCAAAGGCGGCGGTGGTCCGGGTGCCCAGATCGCTTTCGGTCACCGGTATGACCTCGACCGCGATGCCGGTCTCTGCCTCGAAGGCGGCGGCCATCTCTTGCTGCTTGGCCAGCCGCTCTGGCTGCTCTTCGGTGGTCCAGAAGCGGATGTCGGCCAGGCCCGCGGTGGCTGTCAGCGCCAGTGCCGTTGCGCCCGACAGCATCAGCCGGGCCATGTTCGATTTACCTGATGGCATGTGATCGTCTCCCTAGTTGCGAGGTCCCGTTTGCCGGGCCCGATTGCTTGGCGCCCTTCGGCGCGAGAAGAAAAGAGTGGCGCAAAACCACGCCGATGGCGCACCCGCCAGACGCGCCCGCTCCTTCTTGTCCACGTATCAGAGCGGGTCCAACCGGCGGGGGCAAGCGAAAACTTTGCCGATGTGCCGATGGTTTAGCCTCTGGCGGACAGGCCGCGCAGGGTCTGGATCAGGTTTGCCGCAGCGAACAGCACCGCCGCCAGGCAGACGATGGTGGGGCCGGTGGGCGTGTCAAAGCTATAGGCCAGTTGCATGCCGCCAAGGGCCGACACGGCGCCGAGAAAGGTCGCGGCAAGGGCCATCCGTTCAGGCGTCGCGGTGAAGCTGCGCGCGGTTGTGGCCGGGATCAGCAGCAGCGCGGCGATCAGCAGAACGCCCACGACCTTGATCGCCACGGCCACTACCAGCGCCAGCGCAACGGTCAGCCCCAGCAACTCGCGCGCGGGGTCGATCCCGGCGGCCCGGGCGAGGTCGGGGTTCAGCGTGGCGGTCAGCAGCGCGGACCAGCGCCACCACAGCAAGCCCAGCACCAGCGCCGCCCCGATCCAGATCACCGCCAGATCGCCATGGCCGACCGCGAGGATGTCGCCAAACAGATAGGCCATCAGGTCGATCCGCACATTGTCCATCAAAGAGACGGCGACGAGGCCGAAGGCCAGCGAGGAATGGGCCATGACCCCCAGCAAGGAATCGATCGCATGCCCCCTTTGGGACAGAAAGGCGATGGTTGTGGCCATCGCCAGTGCCACGACCAGCACCCCGGCAAAGATCGAGATCTGGAATGCCAGCGCCAGTGCCACCCCCAGGATCGAGGCATGGGCCGTCGCGTCTCCCACATAGGCCATCCGCCGCCAGACCACGAAACAGCCCAGCGGCGCCGCCGCCAAGGCCACGCCCAAACCCGCCAGCGTCGCCCGGACAAGAAAGCTGTCCAGCAGGCTCAATCGACCGTCTCTTGTGCGTGGTCGTGATCATGATCATGGCGGTGGCTGTGTTCGTGGCGGTACAGGGCCAGCGCCCCTCCTGTGCCCGTCCCGAACAGCGCCCGGTATTCCGGGGCAGAGGCGACCTGTTCCGGCGCGCCCTCGCAGCAGATATGCCCGTTCAGACAGACCACCCGGTCCGAGGCGGCCATCACCACATGCAGTTCATGACTGACCATCAGCACGGCGCAGCCAAGGTCGCGGCGCAGTTTCTCGATCTGCCGGTAAAAGTCGGCGGATCCGGGCTGGTCCAGTCCCTGCGTCGCCTCGTCGAGGATCAGCAGATGCGGCCGGTTCAGCACCGCGCGGGCCAGCAGGACGCGCTGAAACTGGCCGCCCGACAAATCCACCATCTGGCGCCGCATCAGGTCGCCCGCGCCCGCCTCGGCCAGGGCGGCCTGGGCCTCGGCGCGGCTGACCTTGGTGGGTAGGTTCAGGAACCGGCCGACGGTCAGGGGCAGCGTCGGATCTATGCTAAGCTTTTGCGGCATATAGCCTATCCGCAGCCCCGGTTGCAGCGTCACGCGCCCGGCAGCGGGCGGCAACGCGCCGATGATCGCCCGCAGAAGCGAGGATTTGCCCGATCCGTTCGGCCCGACAATCGTCACGATCTCCGCTGGGTCAATGGTGAGATCCACGCCTTTCAGCACAGTGCGGCCCGCCAGGCGCAGCGCCAGCCCCTCGATCCGGACAAGGCTCATGCGGGGTCCTGGCAGCCGGGGCACAGCCCCTCGGCCTCGACCACGGCGCGCTCGATGACAAACCCGGTTTCCTCCGCCGCGCGCCCCAGCATGCCGCGCGCAGGCTCGGACGCGGCCTCTGCCACCGCGTCGCAATTGCGGCAGATCAGGAAGGCGGGCGAGTGGCGCGCCCCCGGCAGACAGCAGGCGACGAAGGCGTTCAGCCGCTCGATCCGGTGGGCAAAGCCCTGGGTGACCAGAAAGTCGAGCGCCCGATAGGCCACCGGCGGTTGAGAGCCCAACCCCTCGGCCCGCAGGACATCCAGGATCTCATAGGCGCCCAGCGCACGATGTTCCGCCAGCAGAATCTCCAGCACCCGGCGTCTGGCCGGGGTGAATTGCAGCCCCGCTGCACGGCAATGCGCATCGGCCTGACCCACCGCCTCGGCGATACAGCCGCGATGGTCATGTTTTTCAAAGGCGTTCAAGGCCATGGCCAAAGATCCTCCGTTTCCGGGTTGATATGTTATATGATAACACATATCAACCCTCCGTTCCCTGTCAGCGGAGGCAAGATGCGACGGTTCCTGTGGATGATGGTAGTGCTTTGGCCCGGCGCGGTTGCGGCCGACGCGCCGCGCGTGATCGCCGATATCGCGCCGGTCCATGCCCTGGTAGCGCGGGTAATGGCGGGCGTCGGCGCGCCCGATCTTTTGCTGCAACCCGGCGCCTCGCCTCATACCCATGCCATGCGGCCTTCGCAAGCCGCGGCGCTTCAGGCGGCAGAGATCGTGTTCTGGGTCGGGCCGTCCCTGACTCCCTGGCTGGAGCGGCCGCTGGCGACCATTGGCAGCGGTGCTGCCTCCGTTACGCTGCTGGATGCGGGGGGCACCGCCGTGTTGCCATATCGCTGGGGCGAAGAGGATCACGAAGGGCACGACCATGGCCATGCGCATGCGGCGGGCAGTGATGATCCGCATGCCTGGCTCGACCCCGTCAACGCCGAAGCCTGGCTGTCGGCTATCGCCGCCGCCCTGTCCGAGGCCGACCCGGCGCAGGCCGCGGTCTATGCGGCGAATGCCACGGCGGGGCAGGCGGAGCTTCGGGCGCTGCAACTGAAATTGTCCACCCAGCTTTCGGCGCTGCAGGACATCCGGCTGATCGTCTACCATGACGCGTTCCAGTATTTCGAGGCGCGGTTCGGGCTGACATCCATCGGTGCGATGACGCGGGGGGATAACGCGCCCAGCCCTCGGGATCTGTCGGATCTGCGCGATCTCGTGACCGGGGAGGAGGTGTGCGTGGTGCTGGAGCCAGATGCCGACCCGGGGCTCGCCCGCGCCGTCGATCAGGCGGGGATCGCGCGGCATATCACGCTGGATCCGCAGGGCAGGGCGCTGGAACCCGGCCCGGGGTTCTACGCCGCGCTGCTGCAGAGCCTTGCCGCGACCCTTTCGGAATGCGCGAGGAGCTGAGTCATAAGCCTGCTGTTCTCAATCCAGCCCCCCGACCGCGCTATGCCGCACTATGCAGCGCAGTGGCGGTCTTGGCGGTCTTGGGGAGCTGACCGCATGGGGGTGCCGCGCCCGCCACGGCATGTCGCGATGGGTTGGATCCATGTCGCTTCAAGCGACCCCGTTCGAGCGGGAGCGAAAGGCAGGGAGTAATGAACTCAGTCTAGCGCGACAGGCGCTAGGTTATAAGCAGCCACCCGACGACCACCGCCCCAAAGACCGAGGCAAAGGCGGCCGCGGTGATCAGCCCGTCACGCACCAGCAACGAAAGGGCGAACAGCGTCACCGCGCCGCCCAGGATCGACGAGGTCAGCGGCAACACTTCGAGAAAGGGCATCGACAGGCCGCAGACCACGCAGGCGGCCTGTGCAACCCAGCGAAACGGCGCCCGGACCAGAAAGCTGAGGCGCTCGCGCGAGTGGCGGTCCAGGAAGGCGGCGGGGCGGCGCAACCATTTCGTCGCCGACCGCAGGGATTTGCCAGAGATCTTGCGGCGCATGATCCAGCCCGGCAGCCAGAGCTGTCGGCGGTTGAACAGAAGCTGTCCGGCGACCAGCGCAATCGTCAGCCCGCAGATCGACGAAAAGATCGGAATGCCCGACAGCGGCGACACGACCGCCATCGCAGGCGCCATCATCACCGGCAGGAAAGAGGCCGAGCCGACCGCGTGTACCACATCCTCGACGCTGACCGTTTCGGCGGCGGCGGTCCGTTCCATGCGGTCCAGAATGTCCGTGATCGACCGGATCTCGTCGCGGGGGGGATCGGTAGACGACATGAAACAGGACCATCCCGCGCGTGCTGTAAAACTGGGCGTCGATGTGTCCGAATTGGCCTTTTTCATCCCGAATATCAAGGCCGGGCCGGCAGGCTGTGGTCCTTTCTTGCTTCGCCGGCAAAGCCTCGCCAATGTAAAGCGCCGCCGTGCCCGGCGCGATTTCGCGCGCCGGGACACCGGGCAAACGGCCGGGCTTGTCCCGGATCTTGGGGGAAGGGGCTAGCCGCCGGGGCCTTGGCGAATGTTGTCGGGCAGCCAGGTGGCCAGCTGCGGGAACAGGATCAGCACGAACACCATCAGCACCATGATCAGGAACATCGGAAAGGCGGCGCGGGCGATAAAGCCCATCTGGTGGTTCGTCATCCCCTGCAGCACGAACAGGTTGAACCCGATCGGCGGGGTGATCTGCGCCATTTCCACCACCACGACGATGAAAATGCCGAACCAGATCAGGTCGATCCCGGCTTCGCGCACCATCGGTTCCACCACCGCCATTGTCAGCACGACGGACGAGATCCCGTCCAGGAACATGCCCAGGATGATGTAAAAGACCAGCAGCGCCATCAGCAACTGGAACCGCGACAGATCCAGCTGCGCGATCAGATCCGCCAGCCCGCGCGGCAGGCCGGTAAAGCCCATGGCGATGGACAGGAACGCCGCCCCCGCAAGGATAAGCGCGATCATGGCAGAGGTGCGCGTGGCCCCCATCAGGCTTTCGGCGAAGGTCCGGAAGGTGAGCGAGCCCTGACTGGCCGCCAGCACAAGACCGCCGATCACGCCAAAGGCCGCCGCCTCGGTCGGCGTGGCATAGCCCAGATACATCGAACCGATGACCACGGTGATCAGCAGAAAGACCGGGACAAGGAAGCGCGAATTGGCGATCCGCTGCGCCATGGCCATCGGGGGTTCCGCCTTCGGGTTCCACTTTTTCGACAGGCCCGACATGATCGCCACATAGGCCATGAACATGCTCGCCAGCACCAGCCCGGGCAGGATCCCGGCGAAGAACAGCTTGGAAATACTCTCGTTGATCGTGACCCCGTAGACGATCAGCGTCAGCGACGGCGGGATCATCAGCCCCAGCGTCGCGGCACCGGCCAGGGTGCCGATGATCATGTTTTCGGGATAGTCCCGCTTGCGCAATTCCGGGATCGACATCTTGCCCACGGTCGTCAGCGTCGCCGCCGAGGAGCCCGAGACGGCCGCAAACACCGTGCAGCCCACGATGTTGGTATGGACCAGCCCGCCGGGCAGGTTCGCCAGCCAAGGGGCGAGGCCCTTGAACATGTCCTCGGACAGGCGGGTCCGGTACAGGATCTCGCCCATCCAGATGAACAGGGGCAGCGCGGTCAGGGTCCAGGAGGACGAGGCCGACCACACGGTTGTCAGCATCACATCGCCGACGGGGCGCGAGGTGAACAGCTCCATCCCGACCCAGGCAACCCCCATCAGGGCCAGCCCGACCCAGACGCCGGTGCCCAGCAACAGGAACAGGACGAAGAGAAAGAGGATGATGATCGAAAGGTCTTCCATCGCGCTATTCTCCGAAGCTTTGGTCGGACAGATCGCGTTTGATGCGATGGTCGCCGGTGGTGAACAGGTGGATCAGGCTGTCGGTCAGCGCGATGGCCAGGATCACGGCGCCGCCCAGCACGAAGGATTGCGGGATCCACAGCATCGTGCGGTCCTGCCCCTGGCTGATGTCGCCGAATTTCCACGACCAATAGACAAAGCGGACGGCGTACCAAACGAAGTACCACACCACCGCCGCCCCGATGGCAAAGCACCAGATCTCCAGCGCGTGTTTGACCCGGGGGCCGACCGCGTTGATCAGGATCGACACGCGGATATGGCTGCCGTGGTTCAGCGCGCTGGCAAAGGCCAGGAATGACGCGGCTGCCATGAAATAGCCCGCATACTCGGGCGCGCCGGGAAAGACTTCGCCGGTCCAGCGGGCCACCATCTGCACCACGATCAGCAGCAGGATGGTGACCAGGCACAACGCGGCCAGGACGCCAGAGGTGAGATACAAAAGATCGAGCCCGGCCCGCAGCCGTTTCAACGCGTGCATATCGCCCCCGCCTTGCTGAAAATGTCGGTAAAAAGGGGTGGCCGGGCCGCGACAGGTGCCGCCCGGCCGGGTTTACCTACTGGGTTTCCAGGAAGGCATCGACGATGGCCTGGCCCTGCTCGCCCGCGGCCTCAAGCCATTCCGCCGTCATCACCTTGCCGATCTCCTGCAGCTCGGCCTTGAGCTCGGGGCTCGCCGGTTCGACCGTCATGCCGCCATCGCGCAGACCCTGCATGGTGAAGCCGGTGTATTCCTTGGCGCGCCAGGTGCCCGCGTATTCCGCGATTTCGGCGCAGCCCAGGATCACGTTTTGCAGGTTCTCGGGCGTGTCGGCCCAGACGTCGCTGTTGACCATGATGTAGTTGCGCGGCAGCCAGGCATCGACCTCGTAGAAATAGTTGAGGCTTTCCCAGACCTTACGGTCATAGCCCGTGGCCCCGGACGAGATCATCGAATCCGCCACACCGGTCGCGAAGGCCTGGCTGATTTCCGCTGCCTCGATCGTCACGGGCAGCATTCCGGTCAGCTCCGCCAGACGCGCGGTCGCGGTGCTGTAGGACCGGAACTTGACGCCTTCCATATCGGCGACAGAGGCGACGGGGTTCTTGAAATACATCCCCTGCGGCGGCCACGGCACCGAATACAGCAGCGTCAGGTTCTGTTCGGCCAGGATCTCTTCCATCGTGGGCTTGGCGGCTTCCCACAGCTTGGCGGCATCGTCGAACGAGGTGGCCAGGAATGGAATCGAATCCACGCCGAAGATCGCATTCTCGTTCTGGTGGGCGGACAGCAGGCGCTCGCCGATCTGGACCTGACCGGTCTGGATCGCCCGCTTGATCTGGCCGCCGCCGAACAGCGAGCCGGAGGGGTGGGTCACGATCTCGATCAGCGAGCCGGTGCCGGTGGTCACGCATTGCGCGAATTCGGCCGCTGTCGCGGAGTGGAAGTTCGAGGCGGAATAGGCCAGCGGCATATCCCACTGGTCGGCTGCGGCCGGCAGGACGGAAACGGTCGTCAGGGCCGTCGCGGCCATCAGCGTTGCAAGAGTCTTCATCGGTATCTCCCGTGTTGGTCGGTGCGAGGGGTGGTTGTGTTGTTATGCTTGCCCCGCTGGCGCGTAACGTGCGGGGGAATAGGGGCGAAGGTCAATGTTCGGTTGCCGCCCGGCGATCAGTTGCGCCAGAAAACGCCCGGTTTTTGGGCCACCGGTCAGGCCAATGTGGTGATGTCCGAACCCTGTATAGGCGCCGTCCCACCCGGGCACCGCGCCGATCACCGGAATCGAATCGACGGGCGCGGGGCGGTGGCCCATCCATTCCGTCGTGTCTTCCCAGGTAAGGCCGGGCAGCGCGGCGAGGCCGTTTTTCTTCAGCAGATCGAACGGCGGGCGCGAGGGCGGGGCCGTGAGCCCGCCGAATTCCACCACCCCCGCCAGGCGGATCCGGTCCTTCATCGGCGTGGCGACGAATTTGCCAGAGGCGATCATCACCGGCGATTTCGGCATCGCCGAGGGGTTCCACAGCTCGATATGGTACCCGCGCTCGCTTTCCAGCGGCACCGTCAGCCCCATCTTCTTTGCCAAGGGCCCCGACCAGACGCCCGTCGCCAGCACGACATTGTCGCAGGCTATCGTCTCTCCGCTCGCGCGCACGCCGGTCACGCGGCCGTTTTCGCGCAGGATGTCCTGCACCTCGGCAATCCGGATCTGCCCGCCCGTTCGTTGCAGATGCGCGGCCAGATCCTTGACGTATTGCCCGGGGTCGGCGATGCAGCCGTGATTGCCCAGACGCACCGCAAAGCCCAGCTTGTCGCTGTAGATCGGGTCGTAGTCGCGGACGGCCTGCCCCTCCAACTCGTCCCAGTCAAAGCCATGCGCCTTGCGCAGGCTCCAGCCAAAGGCGTCGCCCTCGAAATGTGCGCGGTCGTTGTAGAGAAACAGGTAATCCGACGGCACGATCCATTTCTCGGCCCCTGTCCCGGCGGCCAGCGCCTGGTGATCGGCCAGGCTGTCGCCCACGATCCCCGCCACCGCCGCGGCGGTTTCGGTGGCAGCGGCGGCATTGGCGCGGCGCAGATATTTGATCAGCCAGGGCGCCAGTTTCGGAAGATAGCCCCATTTCAGGAACAAGGGCTGGTTCGGGTCGAACAGCATCCCCGGCGCCTTGCGCACCAGCCCCGGCCCGGGCACCGGCACCATCGAACAGGACGCCAGAACCCCGCCGTTGCCATAGCTTGTCCCCTCGGCGGGGCCGGCGCGGTCCAGGACGATCACATCGTGGCCATCGCGTTGCAGCCAGATCGCGGTCGAGATGCCGACGATCCCCGCGCCGATCACCACCACGGTCTTTTTCTCGCCGTCGGTCATGCCGCAGCCCCCTTGCCGGACGCAAAGAACGCCAGCTTGTCCAGATCCGGCCTGCCGCCAAGGCCGGGTGCATCGGGCACCACCACCGCGCCCGCGTCAACCGCGAACGGCTGTTCCAGAATATCGGTCTGCAAAAAGTACGACGCCTGGTAGAATTCACAGCCCAGCGTAATCTCTGGCGTTGCAGCGATCATCTGAGTGCCCGCCAGATGGGCAAGTCCGGATTCGAACATGTCGCCGCCATAGGCCGTCAGCCCCGCCGCCACGGCGATTTGCGCCACCTCCTGCGCGCGCGACAGCCCCCCGGCCTTCATGATCTTGACCGAGACACCGTCGCAGATCCCTTCGCGCACCGCCCGCTCCATATCTTCGGGGCCAAAGACGCTTTCATCGGCGATCAGCGGCACCTCGATCCCGCGCCGGATGTCGGCCATCAGGTCGAACAAGGGCGCCCGCACCGGCTGTTCGATGAAGCTTGGCCGAAAGCGCGCGATATCCTGCACCCGGGCCAGAGCGCCCTGCGCCGGCAGCCCCTGATTGAAATCCACGCGCACATCGAGTTCGGGGAAATCCTGGGCCAGCCGCTCCAGCCGCATCAGATCGAAGGCGTGGTCGGTGAAGCCGGCCTTGAGCTTGACGATCCGGACGCCATCGTCGCGCAGCCGTTGCAGAAGGGCCAGATCCTGCGCGAAATCGGGATTGGCCAGCGACACCGACAGGGGGATCCGGTCGCGGTGTTTCTGCCCCAGCAGCGCCCAGACCGGCTGGTCCAGGATGCGCCCCGTCAGATCGAGCAGCGCGGTGTCCAGCGCGGCTTTCGCTTCGGTGCAATGGGCGATGGCACGCTCTGCCTCTGCCATGATCCGCGCGCGGTCGGCCACCGGGCGGCCCAGAACAAGCGGCCGGAGGTAGCGATCCAGCGCGGCAAAGCTGGCCTCGGGCGAGCCGGTGAAGACCACCCAGGGCGAGGCCTCGCCAAAGCCCTGCGCGCCCCCCTCGGCGGTCAGACGCAGGACGATGATCTCACAGGCGCCCGCGACGCTGCCGATGCCGTGATCCCGGCGCGAGACGACGGGCAGAGTCAGATGCCACAGATCGTAGCCGGTGATGGTTTGCGACAGGTCGGACATGGTTCCCCCGAGACTGGTGAATGCACCCCGAACGCGGGGCCTCAGGCGACCCATTCGGACACGGGCGCCGCCGCTTCGTGGAGCGGTTGCGAAATCACGTCGACCAGCGTCGGCCCGTCATGGGCCAGCGCCTCGGCCAGGACGCGGGCCAGATCGGCGGGGGTGTCGACCGTCCAGGCCTTGACGCCAAAGGCCCGCGCCACCGCCGCGTGATCGGTGCGCCCGAAGTCGACATTGTGAAAGCGTTTGCCAAAGCCCGCATTCTGCCCGGCCTTGATCCAGCCGAAGGTCGCGTTGGAAAATACGATGGCGGTGACCGGGATGTTGTAGCGCA